>JAGNGI010000077.1 GCA_018002295.1 Fidelibacterota bacterium | reverse complement strand
GGTTTGCGACGTAAGCCTGCGCAATATTCAGCCAATGCTATGTCCCACAAACCGCCCGGTCGGCCGATGACTTTCGCCCCTTCCCAGAAAATGGCAAATCCGGTATAATCCTGGGTTTCCATAATGCGATGAGGATAAGCTTCGGTGGAAATTTTAATGGCTTGATTCATTAGAGGGATATTTATCTGACGAACTTCATTATGGGTAACTTCCGGATGAGCCCAGAAAATTAGGCCGTTATGGGCATTGACGTAATCAATTAGCTCCTGATAAGGAGCACTGCCAGCTTTGCGGTCGTAGGGTGTGTATTTACGCGGCAGGAATGGATATTGATTATACAGTATCAATCCAAATATTACCGCTATAATAAAAGCCGGAAATGAAAAGCGAATATTTTGGCGCGGACGATTGATATTTTTACGGCTAAATAATCCATATTTTCGTCGGAAAATTAACGCTAATGATATTAGAAATAATAAAAAATAGAGTGTCATCAACGCAAAGTGAGTAAAATTTTCGCCGATATACTTAATAATTTTACCATCGGGTTTGCTATAACCGATATTGTGATTAGCCAGCGAAGGTAATTGTTCGAAAACTTTTGGATCTTCGAGACCGAAAACGAGTAAGTGAGTATGCCAATCTCTTAGAACCATATTCTCGTTAAGCGGCGAACCTTCCCAGCGATAGTAAGGAACAGCTTCAATGCCCGGAATTAAAATCAAGTTAGGATAAGCCGCGTCGAGAGCGTTGATTTCGTTGATATATTTCTCCACTCCGTAGCGGTGAACGGAATTTTCTTCAATCGTAAATTTCAAAAGATTCTCAAAGGGTCGTATGCCGTAAGAGACTTTCATATTATCATGGTCGGTTATGATACCGACGTCTAATTTGTGACGAGCGATTATATTAGCCAGTTCCGCCAGAGAATACTTACCGCCGCTGACTTGCGAATCGAAATGCACACCGGTCTTTAGTAAAATATAACCAGGCTTAGTCTGAGAAAAGACGAGAGAGTCAGTCATTATTAGTAAACTGACCGTTATTAAAAAAGGTGCGAATTTCTTATTCAGGCAGATTCGTGTTACACGTTTGATAAGCATAAATAACTCGCTTAATATAATTATCAATCGTGAAATATTCAGCCTTTTTTCGGTTTGTAGAAGCCATAGATTGTCGTTGTTCAGGATTGCTGGCGATCCTCTGAATGGCTGTGGCTAAAGCTTCGGCATCATCCGAATTAACCAGCAAACCATTTACACCATCTTGAATTAATGATGGGACGCCGCCGACGCGCGTTCCGATAATCGGTAAGCCGCAAGCCATCGCCTCGATAATCACATTGCCGAAGCCCTCGTTTAGCGAGGTAAAGACGAAGATATCCGACGATGCCATAATTTCTGGAACATCGGTGCGGTAACCGAGAAATTGGATATTTTTCAAACCAAGATCGGCAGCCAGTTTTTCGTTATACTGCCGGTCTGCGCCATCGCCGACAATGATATATTCCAGATTCAAGCCGCTATGCTCTAAAATGCCAGCCGCTCTGAGGAGTAACGGCAGGTTTTTGACCGGTTCAATGCGGCCAACCCAACAGATGCGTATCTTTTCGTCGGGTGATTTCAGTGTTAAATTATCATGGCAGGCTTTAAAGAATGGGTCCAAATCAGCTCCGCCGGAAGTGACGTAGAATTTCGAGGATGGACCAATGCGTTCGTAAATATGATCCTGGCGACCAATTTCGGTTAAGTTTAATACTCGATCGCAGTAATGTGCCGAAAATTTTTCTAAGGTTATAAAACATTTTGATATATACCGGTTATAATAGCCATAAAATATATGGCCGTGAGTCGAATGCAAAATTTTTGGCACTCTAGCTAAGCGTCCGGCTAAACGCCCCAGAAACCCAGCCTTGGAGGTATTGGTGTGTAAAATTTCCGGTCGGTATTTTAGGATCAAGCGGTAAATCTGAAGAAAAGCCAGGGGATCATAAATAGGTGAAGGATCACGCACTAATGTTCTCAGAAAATACAGCTGAAATCCATTTAGGCGGGCGTATTCTGTTAGATCGAACGGAGGATGAGTAGTTCTACCAGCTACCAGCAGAACTTCATAGCCGTTTTTTACCAGACCGGCGCATAACTTCAGAGTGACATTAGACGAACCGCCTTGATCAAGACGGGTTATTAATTGTAGTACTCTTGGCTGACGGGGATTTCTGTTAATTTAACGCCTCTACGACCGAATTAATTTTTTGCAGAATTGCGGGACCGATTTGAGCATGGGTTGGAATTAGAAGTAAACGTTCAGCCAGGTAAGTTGCCTGCGGATAATTATCATAAGTAAATGGATTTAATTCCGGGAAAAAGTGGTGCAGTGGTTTCTCGTATAAACGAGTGGTTTCTATGCCAACCTTAAGCAATTTTTTCTGTAAACGCTGGCGCTGATCCAGATTTGGAACAATGACCGGAAATTGGTTGAACGCCGCTTGCGAGTTGGGCAAAATTTTCGGTATGGTGTAGCCTGGTTTCCCGGTGAAAATCTGCATCAGCGCTTTGCCATTTTCGACGCGTCTTTTGGTCAATTGATCTATACGCCGCCAGAGAGTTTTTCCCAGAGCGGCTTGCATATTAGTGTAAGCAAAAGAATCAAAGTGGGGGTGCAAGGTCGTATATTTGAATTTGGCAATAAAAGGCAACAGCAGAGTGTAACATAATGGATTTACAGCGATGGAAAGCCCGAGAAAATTCAGCCACATTAAGAATTCGGCTCTTTGGCTAACCGGTGGTAATCCGGCGACTAATTCTTCGATAATTGGTGAATAGCGTTGATCTTTCCAGACAATAATGCCACCGGCTAAAGTCGAGACGTTTTTGCCCCGATTCAGCGAATAAAATCCGAATGGCGCGATTGAGCCGGTCTGGCGACCACCTATGGTTGAACCGAGCGAAGAAGCCGCGTCCTCGACAATAAAAATATCCTGCCCTGCGCTGGATTCAATGATCGGAGCTACATCCATCGGCAGACCAAACATATGCACCGGCATAATAGCCAGCGTTTGAGGGGTTACGGCATTCAAGATTTTGCGCACGTCCATATTGAAAGTAGTCAGGTCAACATCAACTAAAACGGCATTCAGGCCAGCGGCACGAATTGGTAAGAGTAAAACAGGCGCAGTATAAGCCGGTAAGATTATTTCATTACGTTTTGGGGAAGTGCGGATCTTCTTGAATAACTCCAGCAATATAAAAAGTGCCGTAGTGCCGGAATTGACCAACGCTAGATTTTCAACATCGAAATATTTTTTTAATGTTTGAGAGAAATTATTCCGGACATGGTCGCTCTCAAACAAACCCAGCGTAGCACGCGCTATTTCGGTTAAATTATAGGGTGTTCCGGCAGTCGGTATATGCAAAATACTCAATTCATTTCTCCCATTTGTTTAAGTAGCCCAGTGGAAAACCAGGTAGCGGTGAGGGAATCGCCATTTGTTCACTATTTTTAATATTTAGTCTTCGCATTAGGGGTTGAAATTCTTTCCGGCGATGACCGTGAACGTTCAGGCGTCCTGTCAGAGAACTGAGCCGATATCTGAACCATAAATATGGATTACGACTGTTTCGATAATCGAATACTATCCAGCCGCCTTTTTTACAGACACGATGCATTTCAATAATAAATGCTTCAATCTTTTCGAAAGGATGAAAATTAAGAAAGGTATTCAGGCAAAAGACGGCTTCAAATTTTTCATCTCCAAATGGTAAGTTAAAACCGTCGCCGATTAGAAGAGGTTCGATAGAAATATTATTATCTTTAAAAAGTGTTCGAGCTTCGTAAATCGCCTGGCGGTCGTGATCGAGTCCAAACGCAATTGCCTTTTTTGCGTCAGTCACATAATATTCAAGTAGAAACAGACCGTTGCCGCAACCCACATCTAAAAAACGTCCATTGATTTGGCGGGCAATTTTAAGAGCCGCGGTTCGCACGCGGATGGAAGTCAGGGTTTGGAAAGCCGCGGTACGGGTCTGATTCTTGAGATTTAAAGTCGTCATAAAATTTTCATTATTTCTCGGCTGATGATTTGCCAATCAAAAGATTGGCGAGCGCGTTCCAGTCCATATTGCCCTAATTGTTCTCTTAGAGATGGATTTTGGATGAGAGATACAAGAGTTTGTCGAATGGCGGATTGATCGTTGGCATCAATTATGAGGCCGGAGCGCCCGTTTTCGATAGCAGACGCGACCCCGCCGAAATCACCGGCGACAACCGGTTTCCCGCAAGCCGCCGCTTCAAGAAAAACGATGCCGAATCCTTCGTAATCGCCTCGCAAGCGGACGTCGTCATAAGTCTGGCGATTTAATAGGATAAAAATATCACATAGATTGTAGAATTTTGGTAATTCGGCATCAGGTATATAACCGCAAAAAATCACCTGGTCAGTTACATTCAATTCTTTGGTCAACTTTCGGAGACGTTCTTCTTCGCGTCCGGCGCCAACGATAAGGTAAATGAGATCTGGAAATTGCGATGATAAGTCCGCTACAGCCCGAATCATCACTTCGTGACCTTTGCGTTCATCGAGCCGGGCAACTGTCAAAAGCACAGTTTTGCCGTTTAGACCGTATTTTTCCATTAAAGTCGCATCTTTTGGAGCTGGTTTGAAAAAACCGGTGTCCACGCCTGGGGTAATTATTTTGAATTTTTCAGGAGGAATGCCTAACGCCATAAATTCATTACAGGTAAATTGGCTGTTCGGGACGATATATTCTGCGTTGGATAGGAAAGTTTTGATGTATTTCATGAAAAGAGGACTGTACCCGAAGCGGAAAGTTTCGGAGCCATAAACGTAAATATTGTATGGGATTCCGAATAACTTGTTCATTAACCAGCCGGTAAATCCAGACGACAATACCTGCCCGCAGTGGATTTTACGGAAATGATATTTGCGATCCAGAACCAATGTCCAGAATGCGTATAGCAAACCTTTTAGAAGTTTATCGCGGATTAAGTTGCCGGCTGGAATACGTCGCCGAATAGTTTGCAGTCCGGTTTGAGAGTCGAACTGTTCCCAGCCGGGATCTTTGGGGCAAAGGATATAGTTGTTTTCCTGCGGAAGAAGTCGCCAGATTTGATAATAATAGGTTGAGATACCACTGACTACCGGCGGAAAATCGCCGGGGATTAAAAGGGTGTTTTGATTACGCATCTTGTTCCCCCAAGGTTATATAACCAATTAGATAACCACTCAAATAAAATACCAAACTCAGTAAATAAAATGCTCGGAAAGTTACAATAGTTTTACATAGACGCCAAACGTAACTGCCGATCCGAACAATTGTAGATCGTTTCTGGCTTACCTCGGTTCCATGCTGATAGGCTAATTCGACGACGAATTCTGGGTAAAATTTATTGACGTAAGCCGCCATTTTGCCGTTGCGATAAAATTGCCGCACGAATTTGGAGAAAGTCGACGGCGGCAAATGGTGAATGTAAAGTTCCGGTAATACTACCACACGATAACCGGCTTGCCGAATTTCCTGGCGCAGATAAGGATCGAGTCCGCGCGGAATTAATTCGTTTTCGCCGCCAATTTTAATGAAAACATCCCGCGGAATAATGCAACAGGGATGTTCAGCCAAATCGCTGTCGGTAATTTCGGAGACGATCGGTGAAGTGCGGCGGGGCAGTTCGCGCATTACTCGCCGTACAAACCAGTTGGCATTTTCCGGAATAAGATTGGCGACTCCTGCTAGACCGATGTCCGGATGATTTTCCATCTGAGCCAGCATTTTTGCTAATAAATCGTCAGAGCCCAGGCGCGTGTCATCGTCGAAAATGACCAGGTATCTGCCTGCCGCCAAAGCCGCACCACAATTGATTGCCCGTCCTTGACGGGTATCGCCGATTATCAAAATTACCTCAATATTGCGGAAAGTCTGGCGTTCGATTTGGCTCATCAACCCGGGCAAAAATTCCTGCCGAGCGGCACCCATTGTAGGGATAATGATGCTGATCAAAGGCTCGGTGACATTTTCCGGGCGGTGAATTTCGATGCGCCCTTCGGATGCGCCCTTCGGATATTTAACGAACGGGCGGGAAATATTTCCAGTATAAGGTTTACTTATAATCACAATATTTAATAAGTTAGAGATATTTGATGAAAATATTTGCTATTATTCTTTATTGATTGGTAACCATACTTTCATTTTTCCGACTCCCCGGTTTGACCAGACATAATAGGGAATCAGGATTAATTCTTGATTGTCAACCTTGCCTCTTAAAATATTGACATTTTCAGTTAGAACTGTGCCTTTTGCGCTATTTAATTTAATATCGAGTGGTACGGCCATTTCTGTGATTTGGCGGTTATCAATTTCTTCGGCACAATAGACGATTGGACCGCATTCGAAAGCAATTTTATTGACATCGTCAGCCACTTTTTCATGAGCAATGACTTTACGGACAGCCAGCGGCAGGGTTAGTTCTATTTTATCACCACGAGTCCATTTCCTGGTTATCTCGATGTAACCTTTATCAAGCACGCCATTTTCGTCTTTCCCGTTTACGAGCAAACTGACTTTTTCAGGATTTTCAGCAATGTATTTATATAAATCACCCGGGACCACTTCGTTACGAGCCCAGCCTGGCACACGTAATTTTAAGGTGAAAGTGGTCTTCTTTTCCGGATTGACTGTAATATTAATTTTGCCATGCCAGGGATAATCGGTCTGCTGGATTATCTCAATTTTTTTCTGGTTGACAATTATATCGGCATTGCTGGAAATATAGAGATTAATATAAACACTGTCAGCAATCGTGGCATAAATCAGTTCGGGTACAGAAGGGAGGAAGCGGATAATATTGGTCGGGCAACAGGAACAGTCGAACCAGGGTTGACGCGTGCAAGCTCCCTGGTTGAATTGATATTTTCCATCCGATTCGAGTGGATTGGGGTAGAAGAATTTTTTCCCATCCAATGAAATTCCTGAAATGAGTCCGTTATACAGTGTGCGTTCGATAATGTCATAATATTGCGCATCGCCGGTGAGCCGAAAGAGGCGCTGATTCCAGTAAACGCTACCGATGGCGGCACAGGTCTCGTTATAAGCAGTGAGATTAGGCAGTTCGTAATTATCACCGAAAGCCTCGCCATCGTGTCTTGCGCCCACGCCGCCGGTTAAATACATTTTTTTAGTGACGATATTTTCCCAGATTTTCATCAAAGCCTCGAAATAAGCCGAATCTTGATAAATAGCCGCAATGTCGGTCATTCCGGCATACATATACATAGCCCGAACGGCATGCCCGACGGCTTCGGTTTGTTTGGTAACCGGCAAATGATCCTGACTGTATTCTCCGTACAATTTATGAGAAGTGCTATCGCCGCGCAGTTCTAGAAAAAATCGAGCTAACTCAACGTATTGGGGATTGTTAGTGATATGATAGAGTTTGATTAACCCGGTTTCGACAATCTGATGCCCGGGCGGAACGCGTAATTTATCCGGTCCGAAGCTGGCAACCAGCAGATCAGCGTTTTTCAAGGCGATTTTTAGGAAATTTTGCTTGCCGGTAGCCCGGTAGTGAGCGGCGGCGGCTTCGAATAAATGGCCGCTGTTATAAAGTTCATGATTGGATTCCTCGTGATCCCA
This sequence comes from Fidelibacterota bacterium, assembly GCA_018002295.1. Lineage (GTDB taxonomy): Bacteria > Fidelibacterota > UBA2242 > UBA2242 > UBA2242 > JAGNGI01. Next base: position 475 of record JAGNGI010000077.1, on the reverse strand, counting down.
GCGATTCGGCGATGGCTGAGCCCACCACGCCGGTGGATGCATACGGTCAATGGTGAACCAGGTAGTGAGATAACCGTCGGGCTCCTGTCCGATTTTGATTATCGAAATAATGGAATCCAGATAAGCTGCGAGAGCGGGATTAGGTCGGCTTATTAATGAATAGGATGCGCCCTCGATGATTTTATAGACGTCGGTATCGTCAAAGGGCATTTTACCTCTGACTGGGCCTTTTTTGCGACCACCAGCAATCAGGAAATTTTCCATCCGACCTTCTTCTTCGCACTTTTTAAAAGCGTATTGAATGGTAGTGTCCTGAATGATTTTGATCTTCGGCAACCAGAAGGCGTCGTTAATTTCCACGTTTTTAATGTCCACAGCTGATATAGGATAATCGGAAAAAGTCGGCTGTGTTTCAGCCCAAATCGGGATCGAAGTTAACAGTAACAGACAAAGGAATCGGTTTGGCTTATTCATT
>JAGNGI010000076.1 GCA_018002295.1 Fidelibacterota bacterium | reverse complement strand
ATAAGATCGCCAGCGACGGCTACTCGCTTTTTATGATTTTCTTTATGATGATGCTGTTCAAGGGTATTTTAGTTAGCGCGGCTGGCCCGGCGCCGAATTACGATATGCAGAAAATTTTGGCGACTCGTTCACCCAAAGAAGCTGGAATGATGAGCGGTTTTGTTTCGGTGATTCTGAATCCGATTCGTTATATAATGATTACTGGATTTGCCGTGTTGGGCATTATTTACTACGATCGTTTGGATTTAATTGTCGGTGGACGTCTGGATTTCGAGCAAATTTTACCTTCGGCGATCAGTGAATTTGTTCCGATTGGTTTTACTGGTCTGATGCTGGCGGGACTATTGGCGGCGTTTATCGGCACTTTTGCTGGAACGCTGAACGCCGCACAAGCTTACATTGTCAACGACATTTACCTGAAATATATGCGTCCCAAAGCAACCAACCGCCAGGTGTCATCAGTGACATATATATCCGGTATTGGAATCGTCGTCATTAGCATCATTTTTGGAATGTTTGCTCTGGACATCAATAGTATTTTGCAATGGATTGTTTCGGCTTTATGGGGTAGTTATGTTGTTTCCAATGTTTTGAAGTGGTACTGGTGGCGATTCAATGGCTATGGTTATTTCTGGGGAATGGTAGCTGGGATTATTCCGGCATTGATTTTTCCTCAAATTTTCGATACCTTGGATTTGTATTATTTTCCACTGATTTTATTAATCTCACTGGCAGGGGCGCTGATTGGAACCTACCGTCATCCACCAACAGATGAGGCGGTATTGAAAAAATTTTATAAAACAGTGCGTCCCTGGGGTTTCTGGAAACCCATTCATGAGAAAGTGGTAGCTGAAGATCCCAACTTTGTCAATCGAAGTTCCTGGAAGCGGGATTTACTGAATGTACTGATCGGAATTATCTGGCAGACGACCTTAGTGGCTTTGCCAATTTATTTTGTGCTGAAAAAGTTTGGTAATGCCGGGATTTGTTTATTGATAATTATAGTGACCTCCATCTTTTTGAAGAAAAATTGGTACGATAAAATGGAAGATGATTAATTTTGAAGAAATCTTTATAATTGGCAAATCGAGATAGAATATGAAAAATGATGCAATTGCAAATTGGCGTCAGCAGGTTAGTCGCAATTTATACGAAAATATAATTCCGTTCTGGATGACATATTCAATTGATCGTCGGAATGGTGGATTTTATGGCCGGATTACCAATGATTTACAGGTGGATAAAACCGCACCGCGCAGTGTGGTGTTGATTTCTCGGATATTATGGACTTTCTCGGCGCTTTTTAGATTTGATAAGGATACTCGGCATCTCGAAATGGCTCACCGGGCGTATAATTATCTGACTAAATATTTCAGCGATAGTAAATATGGTGGAGTTTACTGGTTAGTGGCGCCTGGTGGCGAAGTCCTTGAAGATAAGAAAAAAATTTATGGACAGGCTTTTGCCATTTATGGTCTCAGTGAATATTATGCGTCTTCCGGTGAAAAAGCGGCTCTTGAAATGGCGCACCAGATTTTTCAGTTGATTGAAAAATATTGTCATGATGCGATCAATGGAGGCTATTACGAAGCCACTAACCGTGACTGGTCGGAGACTCAAGATCTGCGGCTAAGTGCGGTTGATTTAAACGAAAAAAAGTCAATGAATTCTCATCTTCACTTACTGGAGGCTTTGACTAATCTCCTACGGGTCAGTTCCGATAGTTTAGTGCGGGCTCGTCTGCAGGAATTGGTAGAATGCCACCTGAGATACATTCTCAATCCGGTAAATAATCATTTATATTTATTTTTCGATGAAAAATGGAACCCCCGCTTGAATGGCGTTTCATTTGGGCATGATATCGAAGCCAGCTGGTTAATCACAGAATCCGCCGAAGTCCTTGGTGATGATAAAATTCAGGCGCGGGTTAAATCAGCCGTCCATAAAATTGTAGCGGCGGTAATTGCCGAAGGCTTTAATCAGCATAATGCTCTACCTGTGGCTAATGATATGGCCGGAAGTTTATCAGCCAATAACTTTGAGTGGTGGCAACAAGCGGAAGCGCTTGTCGGTCTGATTAATGCCTACCAGCTCTATGGTGATTCATCCTATTTGGATAGAGCCTGTCGCCTCTGGGATTTCATTGATAAATATTTTGTGGATTGGCAACGGGGCGAATGGTATTATGAAATTTCCGCCGAAGGGATTCCGAATCCCGCTAAGCCTAAGGTCAGCGAATGGAAATGCTGTTACCATAATACCCGTGCTTGCCTGGAAGTCCTAAAACGCACTGCTCAACTCATTAATTGAAGAGAATAACAAATTGAAGAAACCCAGTGAAAATGAATTCAAAAGCAGTTTAAATAAATTACTAACCGATCAAGACGCTTGGCTCAATTTGCCTAATCAGGCGTGTCCTTCACAAAATGGGATTTATCAAAGGTATCAGCATCCGGTCCTAACCGCTAAACATGTTCCGATTAACTGGCGATTCGATCTGAATTATGCAACTAATCCGTTTCTGATGGAGCGTTTAGGAATCAATGCCATTTTTAATTGTGGTGCAATCAAGTTCAACGATAAATATTGTCTGGTAGCGCGGGTGGAGGGACTCGACCGCAAGTCGTTTTTCGCAGTCGCCGAAAGTCCGAACGGCGTTGATCATTTTAAATTCTGGGAATATCCGATAATTATGCCCGAAACCGAAATTCCAGACACGAATGTCTATGATATGCGGCTGACCCGTCATGCCGATGGCTGGATTTATGGTGTGTTCTGTACGGAGCGCAAGGATCCTAACGTTCCGGAGTATGATACTTCTACGGCGGTGGCGCAAGCCGGAATTGCTCGCACTCATGATTTGAAAAAATGGGAACGGCTTCCGGATTTGCAAACGAAGTCGAGACAGCAGAGAAATGTGGTTCTACATCCGGAATTTTTCGAAGGCAAATATGCTTTTTACACACGACCACAAGATGATTTTATTCTGGCGGGAACGGGCGGGGGGATTGCTTGGGGACTGGCTGATAATATCGAGAAAGCAGTTATTGACGAAGAAATCATTATTGACAGTCGCGTCTATCATTCAATTAACGAAGTGAAAAATGGCGAGGGACCAGCGCCGCTCAAAACCGCCGAAGGTTGGTTACATCTGGCGCATGGTGTTCGCAATACCGCGGCCGGTTTGCGTTACGTCTTGTATATGTTTCTGACGGATTTGAATGAACCCTGGCGGATAATCCATAAACCAGGTGGTTATTTTCTGGCTCCGGAAGGAGAGGAGCGCATCGGAGATGTCTCCAATGTAGTTTTTAGTAACGGATGGATCGCCGATCCGAACGGGCGCATATTCATTTATTACGGATCATCGGATACCCGAACTCACGTTGTGACGACCACGATTGAAAGGCTTCTGGATTATGTGAAAAATACTCCGGAAGACGGACTTAGATCGGCGAAATGTGTCGAACAAAGAGTGGCACTAATTAATCACAATCGGAATATCATTGATAACTTTAAAAAATGATTGTCTGTTCTATGAACATTAAGTTTTAATCGGGGAATCTTGGAGGGTATTATCATGAAGAAATCCATTTTGATTATAATGCTATCAACGATATCGCTATTTGGACAGATCCCCGGTTTTACGGATGATTTTGAAGACGGTTCGCTGGATACATTGTGGAATGATTCTCTAATGACTCTCTGGCATAGCGACTGGTATCCGGATATTTTCAATTTAACTGAGAGCGAGGGAGTTCTCGAAGTGGCTTATGACCGCAAATCGACTGATAGCGACTGGCCGGCATTTTATTTTACGCCGCCGGAAGTCATCAACGTCGCTCATAATCCGAAAATCGTTATCGAGATCAAATCCGATATCACGATTAACTTTGCGATTAAACCGGTTTACACGAACGGCAAAGATAATTACCAGTCAACTACCGTTCCGGGTTCGAATACGTGGCAAACTTATACTTTTACGCTGAGTAATTATGCCGGTGGTTATTGCAATCAGGTCGTGTTCCATTTTGACGGCGGAACGAAAGTTGATAAACAGGGAACAGTCTGTTTTGATAATTTTATAATTGCTGGATTTTCAATTAGTATCCAGGGGCTAAATGCCAACTTCGATCCGATCAACCAGTATGTTGATTTAGTCTGGAGCTGTGATAATGAAGCGGCTGTTGATCATTATAATGTGTATCGCGATACCCTCAAAGGCTTTTCCTGTACGACTGGAAATTTAATAGGCGAACCGGAAGGGAAAAACTGGCGCGATACGCAAATAGGTATCGGTACTTATTACTATAAAGTTGCGGCGGTTGATACGATGGGCAAACAACACGCGGTTTCAATGGAAATGGCTTGCCGAACCTATACGATCGGAGCAATTCCGGTGGTCGAAATCGCCGATGTCAATTCGAATACTGTCGGCAAGTATGATAAATTTGAAATAAATCTAAGACTGACCGAAGCTTCCTACGGCAATCCGTACGATTCCGATGAAATTGATGTCTTTGCGTACTTCATCTCTCCGCTAAACGATACTATCCGGGTTAATGGGTTCTTCGATAATTATCTTGATGTAGGTGAATGGAAAATTCGCTTTGCGCCGCCGGTTATCGGTCAGTTGGAATACCAAGTGTTTGCCAGTGATATTGATGGCGTCGGCGAAAGTGCTAAATGTAATTTTACCGTTGTCGAATCCGATTATCACGGCTGTTTAAATGTATCTTCGGTTAATCCGCATTATCTGATTTATCACGATGGCACACCGTTCTATGGAATTGGCGCTTACTATCCCTGGGGCGTGCGCAATGATGACGATGGGCTGGGAATTTTAGCCGCCTCGGGCGGCAACCTTTTCGGGTACTGGAACGGCAATTACGATGGAGCCGGTAACGGCGGTGGAATTTATCAAATCGAATCAATACAAAGTGGCATCGGTTATTATGATCAACGTAAATGCGCTCGAATTGATGAAATTTTAGATTGGGCGGAGCAGCGTAATTTAGAAATGATGCTTGCCATCTGGCCGCACGATATTCTCGATCAAAGCACCTGGGGTTATAAGGGTTGGGATGATAATGCCTATAAAACTGTCTGTAACGCCGCTAATTTTTATACCGATTCTCTCGCCTGGGTATATCAGCAGAAATTGTATCGCTATATGCTTGCTCGCTGGGGTTACTCGCGCAGTCTCGGTATCTGGGAATTGGTGAATGAGATTGACGGTACTGACGGCTGGTCGCGTGGTAATAAAGCCGGAGCGCTCGAATGGGTTCAGAAAGTCAACGATTATCTGAAGGAAAATGATTATTTTAAACGACCTACGACTATCTCCAAGAGCGGAAGTTCTGCGAATTACTGGCCTGAAGGTTATCAAATTTGTGATTTGCCCAATGTTCACCTCTACGAAAAAGGATGGAGTGCGCCTTATTCCAGCGATCCAATCCGAAGTAGTTATTGGACATATCGCAATGTCGCCCGTCAATTATGGACCGGTTTCGAGAAACCGGGAATTTTCGGTGAAGCCGGTGCGGAACCGATCAATATGTATGCCGCAAATATTGAAAAGGGTTCCAGTAAATATGTCGAAATTTATCATAATGCGCTCTGGTCAGCCTGGGCGAGTGGTTTGGCGGCGACCCCAATCTGGTGGGAAATGAATGATCGAGAGCTAATGACTGACGAGGTTTTTGCCCAGATGAAAGCCTTCGCGAGAGTTGCTTCTGACATTGACTATGCTGACTTGAACCTGATTTCAAGTAATGCGAGTGCCGATACCGCGGATGTTTTTATGATGACGGCGGATTCCCTCGGGTTCGGCTGGTTTCGATCATATAATAATAATGTGATTTCCGGTCGTTTTACGCGGATTAGTGGCTTAAAAACCGGAACATATCAAGCTATCTGGTATGATACCTGGACTGGCGATAGTATCAATGTTTGTAATTGTGTATCGGCTGGTAATATGATCTATACTGAAATTCCTGAGATGCCGACTCCGTGCAAAGATATTGCCTTACGGTTGACGAAAACCGAAGATGGGACTCAACCGGCGAGCTTGAAAATTTTTATTGATAAACCGATTATAGCTTCGTTTCCTGTAACCAATTATCTGATAATATGCTATGTCAGTGATGCGGAGAATCGCCTTTGCGCCGATTCTTTTCAAATTTCGCTAACTCTCGAAGGACCTGGAATTATTAGCAATCCTCAAGTGACTACCGGCAATGGCGTCGCCATTTTTAACTATCTTCCGGAACAAGGTAAGTCCGGAGAGGTTGTCTTCACGGCTTCAACCGAAGGATTAGCCAGCGTTTCTCTATTCAATAATGTGTTGAGCGAGATCGAAGTCGAAAGAAATGTTTCCATTCCGACAGAATTTGCTCTGAAAGCTAACTATCCTAATCCCTTTAACGCCAACACCGTGATCGAATTTTCCCTGCCGAAAACTACGAACATAAAGATTGATGTCTATAATCTGGCAGGACAATTAGTCGAGACACTTGTCCGAGGACGACAATCGGCTGGAAACTATAAAATATTCTGGCATCCGGCTAATCTGCCGTCAGGTATCTATCTGTACCAAATTACCTGTCCGGAATTCACGGCTACCAGGAAGTGCATGATCCTGAAATAAGGAAAAGCGACTTCAACAAATTTCCTTCACAAAGAATTCGCACTTGCGAAAAGGCTTGAAATTTTTATATTATACGAAGAATATAAGGAGATGAGAAAGATTATTAACGCAATGTTTAATTTTACTCAAAGGAGTCCTCGATGACTTATACTTACCAAGACCTTAAAACCAAAACTGTTGCCCAGTTGCGGGAAATTGCCTCCCAGCTGGATAGTGAAGCCGTCAAAGGCTATACCCAACTCAATAAAGAGCACTTATTAGCCGCTCTCTGTCAGGCTCTACAAATTGATCAACATCAGCACCATCAGATTGTCGTGCAAAATAAGACTGAGATCAAAAGTAAAATTCGCGAACTAAAGAAAGAGCGCGATGAAGCTATCGCCAATCATGATCGTGTGAAATTAATACGCGTTCGCGAGCAAATCCGTTCGCTAAAACATCGCCTGCATCGTTCGATGGTCTGAGGTCAAGAACCAATACCGTTGCACTTACCAAATAAGATTAGTCTTCAGAGAATTACTTGCTTGAGACGGTGTTATAATCAAAGGGTTACCGTCTTTATACTGAGAATTTGCGCGATCTACTAGGCAAAGTATTGTACCGGTGGTAAACCGGTATAGTGCCGAAACATACATCTAAACTAGGAATAACCTACCTCGAGGTTAAGTGCCAAAAAGTACAAACAAAAACTCATAAAATCTATGTATTATTAAAGGTAAAAATGTAAAATTTTTTACAAATGATGAAGAAAAAGTTACTTTTTTCGGTTTTGCTTCTTGTTTTGTTAGCATTGACCGTAAATCCTCAGAATTTTTCCATTACGATTGATGCTGAGAAGGACGCATTTTATTCAGAACTAACCGGTCCGTCGAACGGATTGGTGTTTATGCCTTATTTATGCTATCTGCGGGATATTGGGACGCCACCGACTGACAATGCTGATCTCTCGGCTAAAGTCTGGTTTGCCTACGATGCCGATTATCTCTATTGTTATGCTGAGGTAAAAGATGATATCGTAGCGGCTACCAATACAGAGAGGTTCCAGAATGACTGTATGGAGTTAAAATTTGATCCTGATCCAAACAGCGGTACTAATACGAAGACATCAAATTGCCGGATAACCGCTAAGGGTGCTGACAATGCCGAGGAGCCAACCGGAGTTGATAATTTGAATGGTTCTGGTCATCTGGAAGATGTTGAAGGTACCGATTATGTTGTTTCGGAATCTGATTATGCCCGCAGATTGACCGATGACGGTTATGTTCTCGAATTTCGGGTGCCGTTTGATTACATCAATGAGCCGGAAGATAATCGGTTTATGGTAGAGCGCACGGTAGGGAATAAGTTTGGGATGGCGATCAATATTGGTGATAATGATGGGACTACCCGTGAACATATGATTCAGTGGTCAGCTGGGCATACTGATGGAGCTCATTCTTATCCGGCACTTTGTGGAACGGCGACATTTATGGATAATCATGTATTGAAGTT
>JAGNGI010000015.1:31705-38944 GCA_018002295.1 Fidelibacterota bacterium | reverse complement strand
TTGGGACGAAAATCATTTCCGCTGGCCTCAGGAAATCATCTGCGACTATGAAAAATATAAATTAGGCGGTACCTGTTTCTCTCTTACTTTTTTTCTAAAGGCAATTCTCGATTATTTTGGGTATCAAACCACAATATTAATGGCCGATATGAAAGCCGGACGAAATACTCACTGCGCACTCTTACTTGAATTCAAAAACCGTAAATATCTACTTGATCCCGGCTATTTACTCCACTTCCCTTTACCATTAGACTCAGCCGTCATTTCTGGGAAAGTCCAATTGGAATATGATCCATTTTGTGAGAGGTATTCACTCTCGACATTAGAAAATGGCAAGAAAAAATGGCGGTATTCATTTCAGGAAAGACCGACTTCTATCGAGGATTTTAGTCAGTACTGGGAAGATTCCTTTCATTGGATGACTATGCACGGAATCTGCCTGTCCAAGCGCGACGAAAATAATTTCATTTACCTGCATAATCATTATTTAAAATTGGAAAACAGGTCACAGCATTTTAAAGGAAATTTGCATACGGAAATTGCAGAACTGGCTCAGCGCTGGTTTAATATTCCACCGGAAATTGTTCGGCAAGCCGAAAAAGCTTTACTTGAAAATTTATATCAAGATAAAATATTAGGTTATCAAATACCAAAATGGTTTAAATAGCAATTGCTAAAACACTTGAAAAAATAAAATATATTAAAAATCTTGCTTAATAACCACTTAGAAAACAGATTGTGGTTAAAATATCAGACTAGACTAACTCTTAATTTTTTAGTTTGAGAAAAATACAGGGGTATTTTTATCCCAAATAACCTCTTAAATGTAAAGCCCTACTATTATGCCGTAATTTTCGTAAGGCTTTTTCTTTAATCTGGCGAACCCGTTCTCGCGTTAAATGTAAACGTTCGGCAATATCTTCCAGATTTAACGGTAGATCGCTGTCAATACCAAAATAAAGACGCAGGATGTAGGCTTCCCTTTTGTCTAAAGAATTTAATGCTCGCTCGATCTCTAAGTGAAATGACTCCTGGTTTAGAGTAAGTCCAGGATCATTATCTTCCTGGCTAGGTAGAATGTCTTGTAACGTACCGGTTTGATCGTTGCCGACTGGAGCATCAATACTGATAGTATTTTCAGTTAATTGGCGGGCAGAATCTATGTCAATATTTTCATTTTGCAACAACACTTCAATTTCATCGTTGGTCGGCTCTCGTTCATAATCCCGTTCAAATTCTGAAGTAATTTTGGTAATCTTGTTAAGATTACCGACTACGTTAAGCGGTAAGCGAACCAGACGTGAATTTTCTGAGATAGCCTGCAAGATAGTTTGCCTTATCCACCATACCGCGTAGGAGATGAATTTAAATCCACGAGTTTCATCAAAACGACGCGCCGCTTTGATTAAACCGATATTACCTTCATTAATCAAATCAGCGAGAGAAAGACCATAACCCTGGTATTTTTTAGCAACTGATACTACAAACCGAAGATTAGCTTTTAGAAGCCGATCAAGAGCCTGGGTATCACCGGCTTTGACTTTTCTGGCTAGTTCAATTTCCTCATCCGGTGTGAGTGTCTTTTCAGTCCGGATTTCATCAAAATAACGGCGTAAAACCTCGTTGGAGATGAATGGTGATTTTCTAGATGAAGATGAATAATTAGTCATGGCCATTTCCGGCCAGGGTAATAATGGTTAAGTTTCTGTCTCACTTTTAGATTGATCCGGCTCATCCGGTTTAGCAGTATTTTCTTTAGAACTTTCCTGAATCTTGTAATACTGGGCTTCTTTATCTTTTAACTTTTTCTCGAGTTCTTTAATATTATTAACCAGACTGGCTACCTTTTCATTTTTAACGAGATTGCCTTTAGTATCCTGATTCAGCAATCCATAAACTACTCGACCTAATTCGGTGTAATTCTTATCAATATCCCTCTTGATTTGAAAAATATCCAGTTTAATTTTGCCCAGCTGGGTCATTTCCTCGGCTTTCTCGGCGGCTTCTCGAGATAATTCACCGGCTTTTTCAGCGGCTTTAGATGCAAATCCTCCGACACTTTTTTTAATATCATCCCAAATACCAGTCATATTGTCCTCCTAATTTTTTTTCTTACTATTTAAAAAATCCACCTAAAATTATTTATAATAAAACATAATGTCCACAAAAAATAAGAGCCTCCTACAATTAGGAGGCTCTTTTATGGACAATGTCTTTAATTTTTAATACATGTCGCCCATTCCACCTGGCGGCATTGCCGGTGCGGCTGGTTCTTTTTCCGGCACCTCGGTTATTACAGCTTCAGTAGTCAACATCAATCCCGCAATACTTGCGGCATTTTGGAGAGCGATGCGGGTTACTTTAGTTGGATCTATAATTCCGGCTTTATACATATGAACATATTCTTCTTTGTAGGCATCAAATCCGAAATCATCTTTCCCTTCTTTAATTTTCTGGGCAACGATAGATGGTTCATGACCGGCATTTTTGGCTATCTGGCGCAAAGGCTCTTCGAGAGCACGTTTGATAATTTTTACGCCAACCATTTGATCGCCAGTAACTTTAATTTTATCCAGAGCAGGAATGCATCTGATTAAAGCAACGCCACCACCAGGGACTATACCTTCTTCCACTGCGGCTCGAGTTGCATGCAGGGCATCTTCTACCAAAGCCTTGAGTTCCTTCATTTCAACTTCCGTCGCGGCACCGACTTTCAGGACAGCTACTCCGCCCGAGAGTTTAGCTAAGCGTTCCTGAAGTTTTTCTTTATCATAATCCGATGTACTGGCTTCAATTTGAGCTTTAATTTGTTTGATTCGGCCTTTGATATCCTCGGGTTTACCGGCACCTTCGACAATCGTAGTATTGTCTTTATCTACCACGATTCTCTTCGCATTTCCCAGATGTGAGATAGTAGCATTTTCCAATTTGTAACCGGCTTCTTCAGATATAACTTTACCACCCGTTAATACTGCAATATCTTCTAACATTTCTTTACGACGATCGCCAAATCCCGGGGCTTTCACCGCGGCAACTTTTAAAGTGCCTCTTAGCTTATTGACAATTAAAGTGGCTAAAGCTTCGCCTTCTACATCCTCTGCAATTATCAGTAAGGAACGCCCCATCTGCGACACTTTTTCCAAAATCGGCAACAATTCCTTCATATTGCTGATTTTTTTGTCATAAATCAACAAATAAGGATCTTCTAAAACTGCTTCCATAGCCTCGGCATTCGTTACAAAATAGGCTGAAATATATCCGCGATCAAATTGCATACCTTCGACCAAGTCCAGAGTTGTCAGAGTACTTTTGGCTTCTTCAACGGTAATAACGCCTTCCTTACCGACTTTTTCCATTGCCTCGGCAATTAAGACTCCAATCGGTATCTCGACGATATCCTCTTTACCTGATTCATCTTTTATCATCCGGCGAACTTTCCGGTTATTAGCTGAAATAGTTCCTACCTGAGCAATTTCTTCTTTACTGTTTGTCACAGCCTTGCTCAATTCTTTTAGACTTTCGACTACCGTATTTACAGCCGTGTCAATACCACGTTTCAACTCCATCGGATCGGCACCCGCGGTAACGTTCTTAATACCTTCAGCAATAATTGACTGGGCTAATACGGTAGCTGTAGTGGTACCGTCACCAGCAACATCTGAAGTTTTTGATGCGACTTCTTTTACCATTTGCGCGCCGATGTTTTCAAGTTTATCTTCCAGTTCGACTTCTTTGGCTACGGTAACACCGTCTTTGGTAATCGTCGGAGAACCAAATTTCTTTTCGATAACTACATTACGCCCTTTTGGTCCAAGGGTAACTTTCACAACATTAGCCAGTTTATCAACGCCCTCTTTTAGAGCAGTTCTGGCTTGTATTTCATAAGTGATGTCTTTTGCCATATTTGACTCCTTTTGTTAGCATTAAAGTATTGCAAAAATGTCGCTTTCGCGCATTATCAAATGTTCTTCACCATCAATCATTACTTCTGTACCAGAATATTTTCCATACAAAACATGATCGCCGACTTTTACTTCCAGTGGAATTTTTTTGCCATCATCAGTTGTTTTTCCAGGGCCGACAGCTATTACTGTGCCTTCCTGTGGTTTTTCTTTGGCAGTATCAGGCAAGTATATGCCACCTGGAGTTTTCTCATTAGAAACTAGGGGCTTAACTAAGACGCGATCTGCTAATGGTTTGATTGCCATAGAATTTCTCCTTTCAATTAATTTATTAATTATTGATTAACCAATTGTTTTTAGCCATTATTCTCCTTCAAGCATTCAAAGAGCGCATTTAAATTTACAAATGACGTGCCAGTTTTCGGCTCGGACAGAAAGTCAGAGAAAAATATTTCAGATGACTGTAACCATAGATAGATTATTTCTAGTAAAAGTCCTTTTAATGTAAATTTTATTTCAATTTTTTCGTATTTTCCTATGACGATTATGATCCTGATATGATAAGTTCAAATTTCCTTTTTATTCTGGTGGGATTTGTGGCTGGTGTTCTTTCGGGCTTGTTTGGTATAGGAGGTGGTATTGTAATTGTTCCCATTATGATTTGGTTCGGTCATTTTTCTCAATTAGCCGCAAACAGCATTTCACTTACGGCTTTACTTCTACCGGTTGGGATTCTGGCCGTTTTGGCTTACCATAAATCCAAGTTGGTTAAAGTACGCCAGGCTTTATTTATAAGTTTAGGAATTTTTATCGGCGTGGTTGGCGGCGCTATTTTAGCACTTGAGATTCCCGCTCATTTCCTGAAACGACTCTATGGCATTTTCCTTTTATATATTGCTTGGACTTATATTGACATTCCATCATTATTAGCAAATAGAGATAACCAAGAGAAAACTAACCAGCAATTTGAAAATTTAAATTTGGATCGACCGGTTTGTTATATAGTGCTGGGATTGGCGGCGGGAATAATGTCCGGCTTATTTGGCATCGGTGGCGGTATTATAATCGTACCGGCCTTGATATCAATTTTTAAATATCCATATAAAAAAGCCGTCGGTACATCATTGATGGCTTTACTTTTACCAGTAGGACTGCCAGGGGTGTTGATTTATAATCGCGCCGGACAATTACAAATCGGTCCAGCGCTATTTATTGCTCTCGGATTATTATTTGGTGCGTTAGTCGGAGCTTTAGTTGCAATCGAGTTGCCTACTAAACTAATTAAGAGAATCTACGGGGGATTTTTATTGTTAGCAGGCTTTAATTTTATTTTTTAATAAAATCAAGACGATACCGCTAAAGCGGCTTCTAATCACGGTTTAACGACGGTTACTTTCTTCGATTTTAGAAGCTTTGCCCCGCAAACCTCTCAGGTAATATAACTTAGCCCGACGAACTTTGCCGACGCTGATTCTTTTTATTTTCGATATTTTCGGAGAGTGGAGTGGAAAAATCCTTTCTACTCCTATTCCATTGGAGATTTTTCTGACGGTGAAAGTCTCACTAATTCCACTGCCGTGACGAGCAATGACGACTCCCTGGAAAGTCTGCAGACGTTCTTTATCGCCTTCAATAATCTTGACTTCAACTGCGACGGTATCACCTGGTTTGAATTCAGGAATATCGGTCCTAAACTGATCCGCAACTGCGGCGGTTAATTTATCCATTATTTTTATCCTCCATATTCATATTTTCAATTAAATCAATTCTTCTTTGGCGAGTTCTAAGTTTGCGTTGTTCCTGGCGCCAGGCGTTTATTTTGGCGTGGTTACCCGTGGTCAAGACCTCTGGAACACTTTTCCGTCGGTAAACCTGTGGATGGGTATATATTGGGCCTTCCAGTAGATTATCCGTAAAGGAATCGGTCTCAGCCGACTCATAGGAATGGAGTACCCCCGCTATGTGTCGGATAACTGCATCAATAATAATGAGCGCCGGGAGTTCACCGCCGGTCAACACATAATCACCGATACTGATTTCATCAGTCACCAGGTTAGCGATTACTCTTTCGTCAACACCTTTGTAGTGGCCGCAAAAAAAAGTCAAGTCTGACTCCTGAGCTAATTCGAGTGCCAAATGATGGTTAAACAATCTTCCCTGTGGCGTTGGAAACACGACGCGCGGTCGTTTATGCCCAGTCAGTTTGACAATTTTATCATAAGCACGAAAAAACGGCTCCGGCTTTAAGACCATTCCCGCACCGCCTCCGTAGGGTTTGTCGTCAATCTGTTTATGTTTATCGCGGGTGAAATCCCGTAAATTCCAGACATTAAATTCAACCTTACCATTTTCGACGGCTTTGCGGAACATGCTTTCAGATAAACAGGCTGTAATCATTCCCGGGAATGCGGTGATTATGTAAATTTTCATTTCGGAAATAAACCTTCGATATCTTTAAAAATAACAATTTGTTGTTCAGGGTCAATCTGTTCAATTAAATCGGTTACTGCCGGAACAAGGAGAGTTGCGTCTTCCGATTTAATGACAAATAATGCCTGCGGATTGGTTTCGTCCAATGAACTAATAAAACCGATATCTTTGGCTGAATTGATTACTCTAACCCTGAATCCGATAAGCTCAACGAGCTCTTTCTTCAATTCATATTCTCGTGGAACGAAAACCTTTAGTCCTCTAAGATAATCCGCTTCCTGCCGGGAATTAATATCTCGCAATTTCAAATAAACTTTTTTAGTACTTATTCTCAGATAATCAACCTTCCATGGGCGAGCTACCTGAGCACTTTCACCGAGCCAAAGTACTTTTGGCTCATCTACTTTTATATTTTTCAGAGAGCCGCGATTTAAAAGGACTGCCCCGTTCAGACCAAAGCTTTTTAAAATGGATCCGACCGGTAACAGTACCAAATGATCCATTTTAACGCTTATTCAATGATTTCTAAAATTGCCCTTTTCTGACCTTGTTTGGCGGCGGCGGCAGTCAAAAGTGTTCTTATCGCGCGAGCGGTGCGCCCTTTTTTCCCGATCACTTTTCCAAGATCACCTTCCTTGACTGAAAGTTCCAGAATTACGGTTTTTTCACTATCAACCTGCACCACTTTTACATCTTCCGGATGGTCGACTAATTGTTTTACGATGAATTCAACAAACTCTTTCATAGTTGTCACTCCTCTTTTCTAGTTTCAGACAATTTCAATACTACTACTCAAATCTACTTTAAAATTTAGTAATAAATAGTCAAAATATCTTTAAGACTTAAAATTTCACGTTTCGGTCTGGAAATCAGGTTTAGATTCGGTTACTTCGCTGGAAGTTTCACT
>JAGNGI010000015.1:0-31605 GCA_018002295.1 Fidelibacterota bacterium | reverse complement strand
CAATACTACTACTCAAATCTACTTTAAAATTTAGTAATAAATAGTCAAAATATCTTTAAGACTTAAAATTTCACGTTTCGGTCTGGAAATCAGGTTTAGATTCGGTTACTTCGCTGGAAGTTTCACTAGTCTCTTCGGATAATTCTATTTCGGGAATTACTTTTTCTTCAGCGGATGCAATCGCTTTTGCTTTTTTAGCGGCGGCTGATTTAGGTTTTCCAGGTGTTTCTGCTTTTTCAGCCGGTTTGGTTTCAGGCGTTAATTCTTCTTCGACATTCTCGACGACTGGGACAGATTCGGGTTCTGGGACCTCGACGGCTTGTGCTTCTTTAACTTCTTCAGCGATTTCAGCGCTTTTATTATGAGCTAACTGCCATTTTTGGATTTCGATATTTCTTACCTGTTCGCTGATATTATTGCGAATCAAATGCCATTCCATTGCGATACCTTCTTTCTGTAATAGATTGAAAACTGTATCTGAAGGAACAGCACCTTTTTCTAACCAGCTAAAAACCTTTTCCTTATCTATTTTAACGGTTGCCGGTTTGGTCAGCGGATCGTAATAACCTAATTTGTCGAGGTATCTACCATCCCGGCGACATTTACTGTCCATTGCCACGATCCAGTAAAACGGTTTCTTCTTTCTACCCATTCGTTGTAATCTAATTTTTACTGCCACTAAGAGCCTCCTTTTATTTAATTACCTATTCCAAAAGCAGATAAATTCTTGGGTAGTTTCATCCGACCCATTTGTTTCATTAACTTTGTTATCTGCCAGTATTGATTAAGTAGACGGTTGACATCCTGCGGCTGAGTACCACTCCCCAGAGCAATCCGTCGTCGCCGACTACCATTAATTATATTGGGTTTAAGCCGTTCGGTTCGAGTCATTGATTGAATAATCGCTTCGGCTTTAATCAGTTCTTTTTCATCTACTTTTTGATTTCCGAGTCGCATACGGGCAAAGCCAGGCAAGTGTTCCATTACGCTATCAAGCGGTCCAAGTTTTTTTAACTGTCGTAGCTGAGTCAAATAATCTTCGAGGGTAAATTGTTCTTTTTTTAATTTATTTTCTAATTTCAATGCCGATTCAAGGTCAACGCTCGCTTGCACTTTTTCGACTAATGAGACAACGTCACCCATCCCGAGAATTCGCCCGGCTACCCGCTCCGGATGGAAAATTTCCAGATCGCCGATCTTTTCACCGACACTCATATATATAATCGGTTTCCCGGTAGAAGAAACGATCGTCAAAGCAGCTCCACCGCGCGTATCGCTATCCATTTTGGTTAATATGATTCCGTCAACACCAATTTGTTCGTTGAAAGAAGTAGCGGTGTTGACTGCGTCCTGCCCGGTCATTCCGTCAACAACCAGAAGGATATTATGCGGTTTGATGGTATTTTTGATAGTTTTTAATTCCGCCATCATTTTTTCATCTATGTGCAAACGCCCGGCGGTATCAATTATTAGCGTATCGCGATGTTGCTGTCGTGCAAAAGTAATTGCATCTTGGATTCGCCCGACTACATCGGGGTTCTCGCGAAAACAGGGAACCTTTATCTGTCGAGCAAGAATCTCTAATTGCTCCTCGGCGGCAGGACGATAAACGTCCACAGGCACTAATACCGGACTATGTTGCTTCTGAAGTAATTGATTAGCTAATTTTGCGGCGCACGTTGTTTTTCCGCTACCTTGCAAACCGACCAGCATAATGATAGTCGGCGGAATAGAAGCCTCCTTCAAATTGCGGTTTTTATCTCCAAGCAAATGAACCATCTCATCATAGATGATTTTCACGATTAATTGTCCGGGAGACAGGCTTTTGGCAACCGTTACCCCGACTGATTTCTCCTGTACCGACTGAACGAATTCTTTTGCAACCTTGTAATTGACATCGGCTTCAAGTAAAACCCGCCTAATCTGACGCATTGCATCCGCGATATTATTCTCAGTTATCCGCCCTTCTCCACGAAGGGATTTTATGATCGCACCAAAACCGTTTTGTAATTGTTCAAACATTGTTTAATTCAAATTCATTAAAGCGGGTAAATTTAATTTTTTTAACTTCTTTTTGCAAGATATTATCCTCACAGGATTATATAGTATCAAGAAATGGTATCAACCGTTTCATCACTAAAGAATATAAGGATTTATTTGAAAATAAAGGAAGATTGAGTTACCTTTTGCTTGTGAATGCTAATTAAAACTAAAGGATTATCATGAATAGAAGACATCTAATGATCGTTTTGACGTTCCCAATATTCTTAATGTATAATTGCTCCGAAACACAACCTGAGTCCAGCAATCCCTACCGAATAAATTCGGGACTCAATCCTGGAATAAATATTGGTAATGCTCTCGAAGCTCCGAACGAAGGCGAATGGGGCGTGGTGATTAAAGATGAATATTTCCCATTGATAAAATCGGCCGGATTCAATTCCGTCCGTTTACCGATTCGCTGGTCAGCCCATGCTGATATTAATCCACCTTATACGATCTCGGACGATTTTATGAACCGAGTGCGTCACATTGTTGACACTGCTCTTGAGCACAAATTATATGTAGTTATCAATGTTCAACATTTTCAGGAAATTTACACTGAACCCATAGAAAATAAACCGCGCTTGCTGGCTTTCTGGCATCAAATCGGCTTAGCATTCAAGGACTACCCGCAAACTTTACTTTTCGAGCCACTCAACGAACCTCATTTCAATCTCACCCCCGAATTGTGGAATGAATGGATACCTGAATTAATTGATACGATTCGGGTCACAAATCCCAATCGCACTTTGGTAATCGGAACAGCCGACTGGGGTGGAATCTGGAAAATGAAAGAATTAAAGTTACCCACTACTGAACGAAATCTAATCCTCGCAATCCACTACTATGAACCATTCCGGTTCACTCACCAAGGCGCCGAGTGGGAAAAAGAAAGTAATGCCTGGCTGGGGCGCACTTGGACCAAAACCACCGATCAAATGCAAGAACTCAACCAGCATTTCGATCTAATTAAAAAATTTGCTGACTCGTTAGGAGTACCGGTTTATATCGGAGAATATGGCTGTTATAATCGTGCTCCCGAAGAATCTCGATTAATTTGGACACGAACAGTCTCTGAACAATGTGAAAAATACGGATTTAGCCGTGCCTACTGGGAATTCTGTTCTGTTTTCGGTATCTATGATCCAGTTGCTCAACAATGGCGGGAGCCGCTTCGTTCAGCAGTATTATTGGCGAAGTGAAAATTATCACTAGCTTTAATCACTAATTCACAAGAACTTCGCTTTGACTCACCCGACCGGTAATATCTTATTAGAAATTGAAGTTATGACGGAATATTTCATAACCATTATGATATAACCGGCAGGTGATTAATCCTGGTGAAAAGTAATGGAACTTAACTTCGTCATAATACTTTAATTTTGGTCATAGCTAAAATCAGACGTAATTGCATATCAGAAAACACCAATGTAAATTCCGACAAATTTGATTTTTATGATAATTAACAAACGATTCTGCGCTAAAATAATATTCACTTCATTTTGTTTATTCAGTGCTCTGCTCATCCGGCTCGAGGCTGTCGAATTGACAATTTTAAGCGAAACTACTTCAGAACTGATTCTTCGGGTCGCAATTGATGCCGATTTAGAATGGCGCCAGATCGAAAATTACCCAAATAAAATCAGCTCCTTGACTCTTGGAGACGCCTACCAATCCCATTTGAGCCAAACCCTGGAAATTCCTTACTATCAATGGCTAATTGCACTTCCGACTGAGGATAAACCTTCAGTATCCATAACCAAATCTGTTTTTGAGTCAGTCAAACTCTTAAAAAACCTGACTACGGACGAGTTAACGGCTCTCGATAAATTTCCCTTGGTTGCGATCGCCGAGACCGGTTTTTTAAGAGATGTTCCCTTCGGTTCGCTTGTAATATATCCCCTGCGTTCAGCAAATAATTCCAATGAATTACGTTTATTGCGCGAGATTGAAATTACCATACAGTACCCGGCAGTTAGAAAAACGACTATCAATCAGACTACGGTAGAAAAGGGCGATTATTTAAATGCTTTTGTGAATGAATTATCAGCCACACAATGGCAAC
The DNA here is from genome assembly GCA_018002295.1 of Fidelibacterota bacterium. Classification (GTDB taxonomy): domain Bacteria; phylum Fidelibacterota; class UBA2242; order UBA2242; family UBA2242; genus JAGNGI01. Next base: position 27,497 of record JAGNGI010000015.1, on the reverse strand, counting down.
AATCTCGCCCACTTAGTCTACGGAAACCTCAGAGCCAACCTGCCGGCAAGTGGTTTCGCCTAACGGTAAAAAAGGATGGCGTTTATACTCTAACCCTCGCCGACCTAAAAAGCGCCGGATTGACTGAGACAAGTATAGATACGGGACGTATTTATCTCTACTCTAATTCCACCGGTGGGCGCCCTCTGGATGCAACAATTGGCGCCGCCGTTCCATCGAACTTAATCGAAAATACTCGCTGGATAAAAGGTAATAACGACCAAGATTTTACTAATGCTGATACGATTCTTTTTTACGGTCGGGCTACGAGTGGAGTTGACCTCGATTCTAAAAACTCCCTCACTTTCGTGCGAAATCCTTACTCGCTAATAAATTATTATTGGTTATTCATCGCCGATGAGCCCGGCTATCCTAAGGCTATGCCGACTATAAATAGTCTTTCAGCGACTCCCAATATGACCGTAACTCAAAGTGAGCATCTCGAGGTTCACGAAGAAGAAAAGGTTAATTTTTTACGCTCCGGATTAAAATGGAGCGGAGAAAAATTCAACATCTCAGGTTCAAACGTTCCAGTAATTCTGACTATGCCAAAAGTTCGTGATAGTTACGTTGGTGTAATGACAATCTGTACTCGCGGAGCGGTTGATGAAATTTTACATTATTTTAAAGCTTATTTGAACAATAGTACGACGCCGGTCGCCAGTTGGTCAGCCACTAATTATCAAAGTGCCACTACTTCTTTTTCAACGACTCTTTCAGCTAATATAAATATTTTGAAAATTAACTATACTTCCCAACCTAGTAGCGCCAGCGCTTATCTGGATTATGTAATGTTTCGTTATACTAAAGACCTAAGCGCATTCACTGAACCGCAAACTTTCTGGTCACCGTTGTATTCTGGAATAATCGAATATCAAATTACCGATCTAAATTTTACCAATCTACTGATTCTGGACGTTAGCGACTGGAGCAATGTCTCCATCCAGCAATACAACCGAAATTCTAACCTAATTTCATTCCGTACAGCCAGTCAATCCAATCAGCGTCGGCAGTATTATCTTACCGCTCCATCTTTTTTTAATAAACCGGAAAAAATCGAGTTAATCCCGAATCCTCAATGGATTACATTGCGCAATATAACCAGTTCCTACGATTACATCATTATCACTGCCGATGATTTCCTGACCGCGGCTGAGAAAATTGCCACTCTATATTCACAGGAACTTTCCCCCGGAGACCGTCTTAATACATTGGTTGTCACTCAAAATCAAATCCTGCGCGAATTTAATGCCGACATCACCGATCCTCACGCCATTCGCTTTTTTCTGAAATATGCCTATGAAAATTGGACACCCGCTCCAGCGTATGTACTGTTACTTGGCGACGGCACTTTTGATTACCGCGCCATCGAATCCAGCACAGGAAATTATGTAATGACCTATCAGGTTGAACCGGCTGTGGAAGATTACTCCGGTTTTTCTTCCTATGCTTCCGATGCTCGTTTTGTCTATATTCGAGGCTCCGATCAGGTTATGGATATGGCAATCGGTCGGGTGCCTGTGAGAACTGCTACGGAAGCCCTCGATTATTATGAAAAATTAAGACAATATCTCACTGAACCAATTTATGGCGAATGGCGCAGTCGGATCACGCTGGTCGCCGATGATCCGCAACGACCTTATAACAATGAAAAATATCATATAAATGATACTGAATCTTATATTGCCAAATATATTCCTAAAAGTCTCATAACCGATAAATTGTATTTACTTGAATATCCAGAAGTCCAGGATGTATCCAGTAATTGGGTAAAAAAACCTGCCGCGACCGAAGCCATCTTAAATCAACTCAAACGCGGCACAACTTTGATTAATTATCTCGGCCATGGTTCTTCCACAGTTTGGGCGCAAGAAGAAGTACTAAAAATGGACCGCGACATTGGTTTAATCGAAGCCGGAATGAAATTACCGCTCTGGATCGCCGGAACCTGTAGCTGGGGGCAATTTGACGACATCAATACTATTTGTATGCCGGAAGCCTTAATCAATAAAAATAGCGACGGAGCCATCGCTATCCTTACACCAACTCGACCAACTACTGGTACTCAGAATGCCAGTTTCATAGGCAATTTCATCAAAAAGTTATTTCCAAGCGGCGAAATCAGTCGAATCAGACTTGGCGCTCTAATTCAAAATATTTATAACGGCACAAATGAAAATCAGGAGAAATATGTTCTATTCGGAGACCCAGCCCTTTACCTGGCGTTGCCGTATCAAAAAGCCGCTTTCGATAAAATGCCCCGCGACACTTTAGCGGCATTGGAAAAGGTCAGTGTTACCGGACGAACAGTTACGGAACAGAACTTCAACGGCGACGGTATTATCAACGTTTTTGACAGTGACCGTTACGTGACCCGCTATTACCTCGACGACGCTAAAGTAACCCAGAATCTTAGTTACACTCTTTCTGGTGAAACGCTCTATCGAGGCAATCTTAAAATCGAAAATAGTAAATTTTTCTCCCGCTTCTACATCCCGAAAGACCTCAGTTATATGAACCTTTTCGGCCGGATTAAGGTTTACGGCTGGAACACTTCTGCTATGAGTGATTTTGCCGGTTGTTATGATTCATTATTATTTACCGGTACCACCCAATTCGATGATACCAGTGGCCCGCAAATCGTGATCGGCTTTGAAGGTATGGATTTTAAAAACGGAGACATCATCGCTCCCGATACCAAAATTAAAGTATCAATTATGGATCCAGTGGGAATAAACATCGCCGGCAAACTTGGACACGATATCACTTTCCGTTTTGATAATGATAATGACCTTATTTTTGAAATGACGGAAGACTTTGTTTATGATGTAAATAGCGACTCTTCAGGCGTTATCACCAGTAACTTGCCTGATCTCTCACCGGGAATCCACCAAATCACTGTCAAAGCCTGGGATAACGCTAATAATTATGCAACCGCCACAGCTGAATTTATCCTTGCCAGTTCTGATAAATTGAAATTGGAAAGAGTAGTCAATTTCCCCAATCCCTTCGCTAGTACAACCGACTTTGTCTTTTATCTTACTCAGCCGGGACAGGTAAAAATCACCATCTACACCATCCGCGGGCTAAAAATAAAAACTATATTGAGTGACGAAATTTTACCGCCAGGTTTTCATCAAGTTAATTGGGACGGATGTGACGATTTCGGCGATGAAATCGCCCGCGGCATTTACCTCTATAAAGTTCAAGTACAGTCATCCGATTCAAACCAAAAAGATACCTTCATCGGAAAAATGGTGAAATCATGACGACCCAACTCAATTGGTATTCCATGCCGGTTGTTTTGGCTTCTCAATCGCCGCGCCGGAAAGAAATTTTAGACATGATTGGACTGAAATACGAAGTCTGTCCTCCCCATTATATCGAAAACAATTCAATTGGCAAGTCGCCGACAACCATCGTTATAAAACATGCCCTGAATAAAGCCCGAACCGTAGCACCTCGCTATCCGAAATCTTGGATTATCGGAGCCGATACCGTCGTCGTTTGTAAAAACAGAATTTTAGGAAAACCACAGAATGAAAACGAGGCGGTTCAGATGTTAAAATTCCTGAACGGCGTCGAACATAGCGTCTTCACCGGATATTGCGTTCTGAATTCCGCAAATGGTCGTTATTTGAAAAATGCAGTGCGAACCCGGGTCAGATTTAAAGAAATTCCTTTGGCGGAAATCCAATATTACGTCGAAAATTATCATCCGCTCGATAAAGCCGGGGCTTACGCCATTCAGGATTTTAGCGCTATTTTCGTGGAAAAAATTAACGGTTGTTTTTACAATGTGGTCGGTTTTCCGCTACCGGCTTTCTACGAACAGGTTAAAAATGAACTTTCTATCTGCCTCTGAAAGTTTTTATTGAAATTAATAGGAATTTTTCTGATATTTGCAACAATGGAAATGAACTTGAGGAACAATGGCAACGTTTTATGAAATATTAAAACAAAGCAGAGAAGCACAGGGACTTACCGTTGAGCAGATTTCCAGCCGGACCAAAATCAGCAAAGAAATAATCACAGCCATCGAATCCGGTGATCTAAAAATATTGCCGAAAACATATATGCGTTTATTCCTGAAAGCCTATTCTCAGGAATTAAATTTAGACCCTGAAGCAATTCTTAAAAATTTCGAAGAATCGCTCGGCGAACCAGTTGAGACACCGGCAGTTCCAGACAACAACATTAAGCCGAGTTTACCCATTTCACAAAAGCCGGAAAAACCAGAAAAACCAATAATAGGAAAAAAACAAAACCGCAATTTTTCTACTGTAATAATCGTTTTTGTAATTCTCGTTTTTTTGATTGCAGTCCTCAGACAGGTTTTGATGGATGAAAAAAAGACGAGCAGTAATACTGCACTACCGAAAATTACTCCAACTGACACAACTCAAACTATTCCTCCGAGTCCCGATCTCGAAGTAGCAGTTCCCAAAAGCGAATTGAATTTAACTATTACAACTAAAGACAGCTGCTGGGTGCGGATTGTCATAGATAATCGTACGACTTTTGAAGCAACTCTGCCACCACTCTATAAAAAAGAAATGATCGCCAAAGAGCAATTCGATATGCAAATTGGTCGCCCCGCTTCTATTAATCTAGTTTTAAATGGAAAAGACTTAGGCCCGGTTGGCATTCCTGGCATTCCAACCCGTTTAATAATAACCAAAGATGGGATTATTAAGCGTCAGAGTTTTTAATCTCAATAACTTTTCCTCATTTTAATTTCTCCTCTTTTTAAATAACCCATTAATCTTCTTAAAACCTTTTAAAAAAACTCTTGACAATTAGTTTTTTTTGTCCTATTTTGTGGGTGAATGTGGTAAGAAATCCCAAATAATCCCAAAAATGCGAGGAAACTGTAAACCCGATGATTACTGCCTTTGCCGGTGAAACCCGCCACCCACTTGACGAAAAAAATCGCTTGAGTATTCCGGCTAAATACCGGCGTTGGGCTGATGGTCAGGACGGCGAGTGTACCTTTGTGGTAACCAAAGGCTCGGATCCTTGTTTAGTTGTCTATCCATCCACCGAATGGGATGTATTATCTGAGAAACTTTTGAAATTATCCTATTTTAAGAAGAAAAATCGGGCTTTTATCCGAGCGCTGGCACGTAGTTCTGTTCGTCTAAAGTGTGACGGCCAGGGGCGTATTTTGATACCTACAAGTTTACTTGAATACGCCCATATTAAAAAAGAAGTAACGATCATCGGAGTATTGAATCGTCTCGAATTATGGGATCCGGAAACACTTGAAAAACATGAAGAGTCTTCGATTCCTCTCGATGATGAATATTACGAAGACCTGGGCGACATTCTTTAATCTTGATATTTGGAAAATTATGGTATGACTACCCTCCATATTCCCGTATTGGTTGAACAAACAATCCAATTTTTGATCAATAGACCGACGGGAATTTACGTTGACTGTACCCTTGGTACCGGTGGTCATTTCCAAGCGATAGCCCAACATTTAGATAATGACGCATATCTAATTGGTATAGATGCCGATCCGAGTGCCGTGCAATATTGCGAGCAAAATATTTCGATTTCTCAGCCTCACCAGTTCATCACTGCCAATTTTGCTGATATTAAACGGATTTGCTATCGGGCAGGCTTTCCGAAAGTCGACGGTATTTTAATGGATCTCGGATTATCATCATTTGCCTTAGACAATCCCGAGCGTGGTTTTACTTATAGTCAGGCTGGTCCTCTCGATATGCGCTTCTCGCCTGATACTGCTCAGACTGCGATGGACTTTATCAATACGGCTCCCATGAAAGAACTGGCATTAGTTTTCAAAGAATATGGTGAAGAACGTTACAGCCACAATATTGCTCGTCGCATAATAACTGAAAGAGATAAAAATCCTATTAAAACTACTGGCCAATTAGCCTCTATTATTCGAGAAGAAGTTCCAAAGCAATTTCAAATTAAAACCTTGAGTCGTATTTTTCAGGCGATTCGGATTCAAGTCAATCAGGAATTAGACGCCTTACGACAAGGTCTATCAGATGCTGTTTCATTATTAGCCCCTTCCGGACGAATTGTCGTTATTTCTTATCATTCCATCGAGGATCGCATCGTCAAACAATTTTTTAAAAAGGAAGCCAGCGATTGCATCTGCCCTCCTGATTTCCCAATTTGTCAATGTAATCACCATGCCCAGTTAAAAATTTTGACTCATCGCCCGATAGTGCCGAGCAAATCTGAAATAGAAAGAAACTCACGGGCACGGAGTGCCAGACTGCGTGCCGCGGAAAAATTGTAGAGATAAAATATGTCCAGCCGCAAGTCATTTCGTAAAAAGAAAAAAAACCTACTGTTGATAATTGGCTTTTTCGTTCTTGTCGGTTCAATGGTATTTTATATTTGGATTTACAATACCACTAACGCTCTGTATCGCGAAATAGACCAGTTAAAACGAAAGGAAGCCAGTCTGATTGCCCGAAATCAGATGCTCGTCGTCGAAATTGAAAAATTGAGTCGGGCAGATCGCATAAAAAATATTGCGACAACCGAAATTGAAATGGTTACGCCTTTACCAGAAACATTAGCAGTTGTTATAGATTCTAAAGTTTTAGCAGTTGAATAATGGCTAATCAATTTAAATCCATTCGGAAAAGGACTTTGATAGTGAGTAGCTCATTAGTGGTTCTCTGGGTGGTTTTGATAGCACGCCTTTTTTATATTCAAGTTTTAAATTCAAAAAAATATCAGGAATTATGTAATAATCAAGCCAACCTGCGCAAAGCCGTGTTACCGCGCCGAGGCATATTTTACGATCGCAACGGCGAGGCTTTAACCATTGATTTAGTTAATTACTCGATCGCGGCGCATCCCTACTTGGTTGAAGATAAACCCCGTTTAGCCAGTACTCTGGCTAATGATTTGAGCGCCAAACCCGAGCAGTATCTTAAACTGTTGGAATCCAATAAAACTTTCGTCTGGCTGGAACGCGAAGTCCCCTATTCAAGTTTTCAAAATTATGAAAAATATGAAAAAACTCCCGGATTGGTTATCGAAAAAAATGTTAAACGCTACTACCCACTCGGTGAAATTACTGGTCAGCTTCTTGGTTTTACAAATATAGATAATCACGGAGTTTGCGGGCTGGAAAGCGGATTGGAAGGCTTACTTTGCGGAACGCCCGGCTGGGCTATGGTTCAAAAAGACGGCTGGGGACGACTTCATTATCGGCCGGATTTGCCTTCCAAGAGCAGTATTGACGGCAATGATATTGTCCTGACAATTGATCGGGAGTATCAGACTATTTTATATGAGGAACTTTTACAGGCTTACACCGAAACTAAAGCTGAAAAAGCTATGGGCATCGTGATTAACCCCAATGATGGCGATATCTTAGCTATGGTTACCTTGCCACCTTTCAATTCTAATAAACCTTCCGATTATCCGATTTCTGCTCAACGCAATGCCGTAGTTTCGGATATATTCGAGCCGGGGTCAATTTTCAAGATTGTAACCGCGACAGCCGCTCTCGATAACAAAGTTCTGCAACCTAAACACCAAATTGATTGTAATCCCGGTTATATTCAAGTCGGGAATCGGATAATTCGCGATCATGATAAATACAGCATTCTGACTTTCGCGGAAGTGATAAAAAATAGCAGTAACGTCGGAACCATTAAAGTCGCCCAATTAACCGGAAAAGATCAAATCTTTAACTATGCTCGCAAGTTCGGGTTCGGGGCAAAAACCGATATCCAGTTTCCCGGTGAAGAATCCGGGATTTTACACCCATTTAAAAAATGGAGCGACCTAGTTCTGGCTCAGGTTGCTATCGGTCAAGGAGTCTGCGTCACGGCTTTACAAACCGGAATGGCTTATGCGGCTATTGCCAATGGTGGCTTATTACTTAAACCGCAAATCGTCAAAACGATCAAGACCAAAGATGGCATTGAAATCTTCAATGCTCAACCGGTTTATATCAGGCGAGTTGCCAGTAGTGAAACAATGAGCACTTTACGCGAGTTATTAAGACTAACAGTAATGAGTGGTACAGGTTCACGTGCCGATATCAACGGATTAGCCATTGCTGGAAAAACCGGAACTGCTCAAAAAGTTGTCAACGGAGCTTACAGTCAGACTGAGTACGTGGCATCGTTCGTTGGATTCTTTCCGGCAGATAATCCTAAGTTACTGTGTGTAGTCGTAATTGATAACCCGAAAGGCATCAGGCATACTGGCGGTGGTGTTGCGGCACCGGTCGTTCGAGAAGTTTTCAAAAGAATCGTGAACCAGTCTGACGATCTGTTCTTCGATGAACCAGCTCCCTTACCAACCCCAGTGGTTAATTATGTTTACGAAACTAAACCGGCGGTCGCTAATGTTCCTCAAACACCTGACGAGGCTTATCATCCCAATTTAACGACTGCGATTTATACCAATCAAATGCCTGATCTTTGTGGAAAAACTCTTAGACAGGCGGTTGGAATTTTACATGAAATTGGGATTGACGATATTGAAATTGAAGGTTCGGGAGTTGTGGTCAGCCAAAAGCCGACACCTCATTCGCCAGTCAATCCGCACACCAAATGCATATTGAAACTTCAACCCACTCGGACGCCTCTTGAGTAATTCACTTTCCGAAATATTACAAGGTATTGAATTTCGTCGGCTGGGAAACTTACCGACTTCGGTAGCGGCTCTTAGTGTCAATTCCAAGGAATTGGCTAAGGGGGCGCTCTTTTTCGCAATTCGCGGTGCCAAGGACGATGGCCATAAATATGTTAAAAACGCATTTCAGAACGGTGCGGCCGCTGTCGTGGTCGAAGAAGCAGTCGCTGATGAATCCATCCCCCAGATCATCGTTGCCGACACTAAAACAGCCCTCTCAAAAGCCGCCGCCAATTTTTATGAAAATCCGACCAATAATATGACGATCGTCGGTGTGACCGGCACCAACGGCAAAACTACCATTGTTTACCTATTAAATGAAATATTCAAAGAAGCCGGTCTAAAGCACGGTACTATCGGCACGCTGGGTTACTCGATTGGAGATGAACGTTTCTCCTCGAACTTGACTACACCCGATAGTATTCAATTACAGCAAATTTTTAAAAATATGCTCGACCGTGGAGTCGAAATAGCGGCTATGGAAGTGTCTTCGCATGCTTTAGCCTTGCATCGCGTTGACGATGTCCATTTTAAAGCCGCCGTGTTTACCAATATTTCTCAAGATCATCTCGATTTTCACCATAGTCTCGATGAATATGCCACAACTAAGAGCAAACTCTTCGCAATGATTGAAAAAGACGGGTTTGTAATCAACAATCTCGATGATAATTATTCCGATTTATTCAAGAACGCCGCTCGATGCCGCCTGTTCACCTATTCTTTGCTGAAGACAGCCGATTTCACCTGGGCGCCCGGAGTAACCTGGTCAAACGGCATTTCCGGGGAAATCCTAACTCCCAACGGCAAAATTGAAATCAAGAGTCGCCTTTCGGGACAATTTAACTTGAAAAATATTTTGGCGGCTACGGCGGTAGCGGTTAATCTAAATATTGACGATAAAATCATCGCTTCAGCCCTAGACAGAGTCAAATCTGTGCCCGGCCGCTTACAAGAAATTTCGCATCCTGGCCAATTGCGTGTTTTTATAGATTACGCTCATACGCCGGACGCGATTACTAATGTCTTGCAGACTCTACGTGGAATGCTTCCGGCCGACGGGCGCTTAATTGTAGTTTTTGGTTGTGGTGGTAATCGCGATCGCGATAAGCGTCCTAAGATGGCGCGAGCCGTCGAGTCCTTAGCCGACATGGCGATCGTCACCACCGACAATCCCCGCTTCGAAGAACCGCATGATATTATTAATGATATTGTTAAGGGCTTTACGAGCGGGTACAATTTCAAAGTAATCATTGATCGGAAAGAAGCGATCCTGGATGCTTTAAAAAATGCTGAGCAAAACGATATAATCGCAATTCTTGGCAAAGGTCATGAAACCTACCAAGAAATTCGCGGAGTTAGGTATCCATTTTACGACGGGGAAATCGTGCAACAATTCTACGGCGGATCAAATGATTAAGGCAGATTTCATTCGGTCACTCGGTCTCGGACGCATAGTCAATTTCGAAGGGGCAATCAATGGCGCGGAAATTGACAGTCGCAAACTTCAGCCTGGTGCGGCTTTCTTCGCTTTAAAGGGTGCGACATCCGATGGTCATGCTTATGTTCAGGAGGCTTTGCAGAAAGGTGCCGTTTTGTGCGTGGTAGCGGAAGATTGGGCGGCTAAAAATCCGACTCCCGCACCTCTCTGGATCGTACCCGATCCGGAAAAAGCCCTCCAGAAATTAGCCGAAAAATGGCGCCTCTCCTTCTCCATTCCGGTGCTGGCGATTACTGGAACTAACGGAAAAACAACAACTCGTGCGATGTGCGCCGCAATTATAAAAACAGCCTATAACTTGCATACAACTTCAGGCAATTTCAATAATCAACTCGGTTTACCGATCACTTTGTTGAATTTAAGACCTGAACACCAATTCAGTCTAATTGAAATGGGGACAAATCACTACGGCGAGATTGCCCGACTATGTGAAATTGCCCATCCGAATGCCGGTTTAATTACCAACGTCGGGTGGGGACATATTGAATTTTTCGGGAATATCGAAGGTGTAGCGCAAGCGAAATCGGAATTGTTTGCCGCCTTGCCGGAAAATGGCACCGCTTTTATTAATGCAGATGATCCTCTAATTGTCAAAATGCCGGTAGCCGGGCGCAAAATTAAGTACGGTTTTGAAAATAAAGCTGTTGATTTCTATGGCAAAATCTCAGGCTATAATGATGAAGGTCAAGCGGTTTTAAACGTCAATTCGCGGTTCGACATTCATCTGCCAATTCCCGGTAGAATTGCCGCTTTAAATGCCTTAGCGGCGGTTGCAGTCGGTTTATTTTTTAATGTAGATGAAAAAGCGGTCATAGCGGCTCTTGAAGCATTTCAACCGGTCAGTCAGCGCTTTGTGCAGATTAAAGTCGGTCCCTATCAGGTGATTAATGATGCTTACAATGCCAATCCTGATTCGACTATCGCCGCTTTGGAAACCTTTAGACGGATTAAAACTTCTGGACGTCGCATTTTCATAATGGGCGATATGCTCGAATTAGGTCAATATGCTATGCAAGGGCATAAACGAGTCGGCAAGGCGGTCGCTCAAGCCGATATTGACCGCTTTTATGGCGTTGGAACGCTAACTGCCTATGCCATTGAGACTGCCGCTCGGGCTGGCTTAAAAGCCGCTTATTATTTCAGCACCAAATCCGATTTATTAGCCGCTTTAAAATCCGATTTGAAAGAAGGCGATACTCTACTCGTGAAAGGTTCACGTGGCAGTCGTATGGAAGAAATTATTGAGGGACTAAGCCAATAATATGTTTTACCATCTCCTCTATCCATTAAAAAAATACTTCACAGGATTTAATCTGTTTCAGTACATCACCTTTCGAGCGGCTATGGCGGCTATTACGGCTTTGCTGATTAGTTTTATTATTGGTCCATACATCATTAAAAAGCTAAAAAAATACCAAATCGGCGAGTTGATTCGGGAAGATGGCCCCCAAACACATTTGGCTAAAAAAGGTACACCAACAATGGGCGGAATTATTATCTTATTTTCGGTAATTGTTCCAGTACTTTTGTGGGCTAATCTTACCAACACCTACATAAATCTAATTTTACTTAGCACAGTCTGGATGGGTATTTTCGGTTTCCTCGATGATTATTTAAAAGTCGTTAAGAAAAAGAAAAAAGGGCTGATCGCTCGTTATAAACTTTTAGGGCAAATCGCTCTGGGTTTGTTAATCGGTTGTTATCTGTATTTCTCACCTGAATTTGCTGACATTAACTCAATCACTTCCGTACCGTTTTTAAAAAATAATTATCTTGATTTCGGATGGTTTTATATTCCGTTCGTAATTTTTTTCATCACTGGTATTTCTAACGCCGTTAATCTAACTGACGGCCTGGATGGTCTTGCCGCTGGCTTGATGGGAATTGTCGCCTTGGCGCTGGCGGTCATTGCTTATATAACCGGGCGCGTAGATTTTAGTAATTACCTGAACACGATTTATTTGGCGGGGAGTGGTGAATTATCAATATTCTGTATGGCCGCCGCCGGAGCATTTCTTGGTTTCCTGTGGTTTAATGCCAAACCGGCTGAAGTTTTTATGGGCGACACTGGCTCACTTTCAATGGGTAGCGCTCTGGCTACTCTGGCAATTTTATTGAAAAAGGAAATATTGTTCATTTTTCTGGGCGCTTTGTTCATTGCCGAGGCGCTCTCGGTCATAATTCAAGTGGTTTACTTTAAATGGACTAAAAAGCGGACCGGCGTTGGTCAACGGGTTTTCAAAATGGCGCCCTTACATCACCATTTCGAAATGCAGGGCATACCGGAGAGTAAAATTGTAATCCGCTTTTGGATAATCGGCATTTTGTTGGCTTTGTTCAGTCTAAGTACTTTTAAAATTCTATGATAGATTTAAAAACTAAACCAGTTAATCTGAATGATTTAAAAGTCGCCGTTCTGGGCGCTAAACGCAGTGGAATTGCGGCCGCAATATTAGCCGCCCGACGGGGTGCTGAGGTTCTTTTATCAGATACCGCCAATCCGGAAATTGCCCCAGAACAGCATTCCGCATTAAAGCAACATAATGTTCAGTTGGAAATTGGCGGGCACACCTCGAAAATTTTTGATTCCGACCTAGTTGTTCTAAGTCCGGGAATTCCCAATGATGCTCTCATCGTCATTGAAGTCACCAAACATTCAATACCGATCGTGGCTGAAGTGGAGATGGCTTACTGGTTCTGCCCTACGGATAATATCATCGCCGTTACTGGTTCCAATGGTAAAACTACTACCACTACCCTTCTATCTGAGATTTTTAAAGGCACTCAATACGAACCATATTGTGGCGGCAACATCGGGACGGCTTTTAGCCATTTGATCATTGAAGCTGAACGTTCCGCCCACCCCCAGAAAATTTTCATTCTGGAGCTGAGCAGTTTTCAGCTGGAGCGCATTGTCCATTTCCGTCCGAAAGTTTCGCTGATCCTGAACATAACGCCCGATCATCTGGATCGCTACGAACATCGTATGGAGCTTTATTTAGCCGCCAAATTGCGCATAACGATGAATCAGACCGAAGATGACTACTATATTTTTAATGACGATGATGAATTGCTAAAGACTAATTTGCCGCCGAGATGCCATTTGATTCCCGCTGGATTACATTCCACTTCCCAGAAATTAATTACTTCAGACGCCGAGAAGATTTATTTTTCCGGACAAGATCAATTCATTGAACGGGCGCGAGTTGCTTTGCTCGGCGAACATAATCTTTACAATTTGACCGCCGCTTTGACTGCCGGGCGATTGTATCAATTACCAATTACGCATTTACAAAATGTATTGTACAATTTCAAAAGCATTGAACATCGCCTCGAATTTGTGACAACCATAGACGGCGTGGACTATTACAATGATTCTAAAGCCACTAACGTTGATTCGGTCAATTATGCCCTAAAAAGTTTTAACCGGCCGGTAATTGTCATTTTGGGCGGAAAAGATAAAGACTCCGATTTTACGCTTCTCATCCCGCAAATCCGGGAGCATGTCAAAGCCGCAGTTTTAATTGGAAAAGCCGCTGATAAAATTCGCAAGGCATTGAGTGGTGTCGTCGAGATGTATGACGCCGGGTATTCTATGCCGAATGCCATTGAAATTGCTCGCAATCTGGCTACGCCTGGTGACATAGTTTTGCTCTCGCCGGCTTGTGCCAGTTTCGATATGTTTAATGATTATGAACATCGCGGTCGGGTTTTTAAGGAAATCGTGATGAATTTGCCGAAGGACTTGAAAGTATGAACGTTGCTTTTAAAAAAGGAAAAGTTGACCAAAAATACTTGATTGCCTTTTTTATTCTGTTAGGTTTTGGTTTAGTGATGCAATATAGTGCCAGTTCTTCGCTTGGGGAAGCCCGCTTTGACGACCCGTCTTTTTATGTTCGTGGACAGTTTGTTCGGATTGTGTTGGGTATGGTTGTTGGTCTTATTTGTACTTTTATCAATTATCAGATTCTTAAAAAAGGCGCGTTCTGGGTTGCTCTGGCAGGGATTATTTCACTGATTGCGACTTTAGTCTATCACAAATTGCACCCCGGTCAAGCGACTGCGCGCTGGTTTCCGATCGGCGGTTTTAATTTTCAGCCTTCCGAATTCGCCAAATTGGCATTAATTATTTACCTTTCATCCTTCATCGAGCGCCACGAAAGACATCTGGATGATTTCAAGCGTGGTTTTATACCGCCAGTCATCATTATGTTAATAATGGTGATATTGATTATCGTCGAGCCGAATTACAGCACAGCTGCTGTTTTTACTGTTTTCGGTCTAATTGTTTTATTTATCGGTGGCACGAAACTGCTCCACTTCCTACCCTTTATAGGTGGATTTGCATTATTATCAGTGGTTACCATTCTGCGTTCACCGTATAAACTGATGCGCATCCTGACTTTTCTAGAACCAGAAAAGGATTTACAGGGCGCCGGTTATCAAATTCATCAATCAATGATCACACTGGGTAATGGTGGTTTTTTCGGTCGTGGTCTGGGCGGTAGTATCGAGAAAAATTTGTTTTTACCTGATATGCATACTGATTTTATTTTCTCAGTAGTCGGCGAAGAGCTTGGTTTTATCGGGGCTGTGGTTTTGCTATCACTTTACCTTTATCTATTTATCAGGGGAATAAAAATAGCTCTGCGCGCGCCGGATGTTTTCGGTAATTTGCTGGGTATCGGTCTATCGAGTTGTTTATTTATTTACGTAATTGTTAATGTGGGTGTTACCTGTGGACTTTTACCGGTAACCGGCTTGCCTTTACCCTTCATAAGCTACGGCGGTTCTTCGATGTTATTCAATTTCGCCTGTGTCGGGATCATTCTAAACATTTCACGCTATGCGGTCCCGCAAGCAAAAACAAATTCACTGGTGATGTTCAATGACTAAGAAAGATGAATCTCGACGTTTAAAAGTACTAATCACGGGCGGCGGTACCGGTGGTCATCTTTTTCCGGCGATTGCCCTAGCCGAAGAGCTCCAGATGCGTCAATCGCAGATTGGCGAACTCGAAATCATTTTTATTGGAACGCGGCGAGGTTTGGAATCCCAGATAGTTCCGAGTCTGGGTTTTGAATTCCATAAAATCTGGATTCGCGGCTGGCAACGCGGCTGGACTCTAAATGATATTTTGGTCAATCTGTTATTTCCTGTCAGATTATTCGTCAGTTTGATACAATCATTTTTTATCATTAAAAATTTTGATCCCGATTTAGCCATTGGAACCGGCGGCTATACGGCTGGACCACCTCTAAGAATTGCCGCAATGTTGAAAATCCCGATTTTTCTCCACGAGCAGAACGTCATTCCAGGGGCTACGACTAAAATGCTGGCAAACAAAGCCAAGCGGCTTTATACGTCTTTTGAAGAGTCAAAAACTTACCTGGAAAACGCCATCTGCCTCGGTACTCCTCTCCGGCGTTCTCTGCAAATTGTTCCGCGGGAGCAGGCGATTTACTTTTTTGAATTGGAGCCCGATCGCAAGACCGTTTTTATTTTTGGAGGCAGTCAGGGCTCCCAAGCTATTAATTCTTATTGGATTGAGAATATCCCCACGGTGGTGGAAGCCGTTAAATGTCAATTCATCTGGCAGACCGGACAGCGCGATTTTAAAATGATTGATAACATTTTTAGTAACAATCCCTGGGTTCACGTCACGCCTTTCATTCATGAAATGGGAATTGCCTATTGTGCCGCTGATGTTGTCATTAGCCGGGCAGGCGCTCTATCGCTGGCAGAACTTTGTCTCTATGGCAAACCTTCCATTCTCGTGCCTTTACCAACTGCGGCTGGCAATCATCAGGAAATCAACGCCCGCAATATGGAACAGCGTGGCGCTTCCATTTTGGTACTCCAGAAAGAATTGACTAACGACCGATTGACTCGGGAACTTATCGCTTTACTGAAAGATGAGCCGCGTCTTCAAGCTATGTCTGCCAACGCTAAAGCCTTAGCCAGACCGGATTCGGCAAAATTAATCATTGACGATATTTTAGGTTTTATCGAAGTAAATGCACTCTGAAGTTAAAAAATATCACTTTGTTGGAATCGGCGGCATAGGTATGTGCGGTCTGGCTGAATATTTATTGCACTACGGTCAAATTGTAACCGGCTCCGACCTGGCGCCTTCCGAAAATACAGAACGGTTGGAAAATCTGGGCGCTCAAATCAAATACGGACATCGCCGCGAAAACGTCGGCGATTGTGACTATCTGGTATATTCTTCGGCCGTCAAGCCGGACAATCCGGAGAGAATGGTCGCTATCGAACGTCAAATTCCAACTCTGCGGCGAGCGGAATTGCTAGGCCAAATCTTTGATACTAAACCCATTCGGATTGCAGTCAGCGGTACTCACGGAAAAACGACGACAACGGCGATGATCGGGCAAGTCTTGACTACGGCTGGTATGGACCCACTCATTTTAAGTGGTGGCGTTTTGAAGAGTAGCGGTAGCCCGGTTCAAATCGGCAAAGGTGATATAGTAATCGCCGAAGCCGATGAATTTGATCGCAGTTTCCTGCAATTATCTCCAACGCATGCCATCATCACAAATATTGAGAGTGAACATTTGGATTGCTATGCAAACCTCACCCAAATCAAAAATGCCTTTTATGAATTTACCGCAAAGATACCGGATGCTGGCAGAGTCATCGCCTGCTCGGATGAAAAAGAAATACCCGACTTTTTAAAACATCATCCGCGACCATATGTTACCTATGGTCTTTATAGCGGAGAATTTCAAGCTCGTAATATCCAATTAAAAGGGAATTCAAGTAACTGCGAAGTTTATCGTAATTCAGATTTAATTGGCTCGCTCCAATTACACGTCCCCGGTCTACATAATATTAAAAACGGACTGGCGGCGATCGCGATGGCTTCTTTACTAAACATACCCTTCCCGGTTATCCAGGAAGGTTTGGCAGACTTTCGGGGCGTAAAAAGGCGATTCGAAATTCTACAAGAAAACGACAATCTTATGCTGGTGGATGATTATGCCCATCATCCCAGTGAAATTGCGGCGACTCTCAGCGCCGCTCGCAAAGGCTGGCAAAGACGAATCATTGCGGTTTTTCAGCCTCATTTATTTTCTCGTACTCGGGATTTCTATCCCGAATTTGCGCTGGTACTTCGGGTGGCTGATGTTATTGTTCTTCTTGAAATTTATCCAGCGCGAGAAGCACCTTTAGAAGGTATAAGTTCCCGCTTGATTTATGATGAAATTCGCAAAGACCGGACTCAGGACGTTTACCTTACCAACACGCTCGCTGAAGCCCTAGCATTATTGCAAGAAATAAAATTAACCGGCGATATGATTATCACACTGGGCGCCGGTGACGTCAATAAAATTCTACTGAAATTAATGGAATAAAAAATTGAAACTGGGATTGATAATATTAAAAAATAAATCGCAAAGGTGTTTAGGTGTTCAGAATTTATCTTCTTTTTTCAGAAAGTACTGGGACCTAAATAGACTTTGTGATCAAAACCTTTGGACAAAAATTTTCCAGGGTTCCCGCAGATATGGGGGGCAAAACATCAAAACGCCGGCTCTTCAGCACCGAAAAATTTCTGCAATCGGTTATCCCACGAACAAAGATTTCGATCTGAAGACACAGCAACGCCAGGTAATTTTGCTATTATTCTCGGGAACCCTGAAAGGTTTTGGATTAACTAATTGATGATTGATGAAATGACAGTAGAAAAAGCAACTAAAATCAGTCGGAATGACCAGACAAAGCGTCATAGAAAAAAAGTGTGGTTTTTTCTCTGTTTAGCATTGATTGGCGGATTTAGCTACCTCGTATATTTGGCTGTTGACTGGTGTGAATATACTAATTTCTTTAATCTCGATAAGATCGAAGTCAGCGGAGTATCAATTTTATCTAATGAAGAAATAATAAAAATCGCTGGTCTTAAGAACCACGTTAGCCTGCTTAAATTAGATATTCATCAGATTCAGAACCAGCTTGAGATGGAACCATATATCGAGGCGGCAGTCGTCAGTCGCGAATTTCCGAATCACTTGAAAATAATGATCAAAGAGCGCATCCCAGTTTGTTACTTGAATACGGGCACGCTCTGGCTAATTGACCAACAAGGAATCATATTACCGCTTCGCAAGGAAAAATTGAAAGCCAATTTGCCGGTTATTACTGGTTTCGAGAAAGATTCCGCCCGTTGTCGGCCGGGACAGCTAGCACCTAATCCCGAAATGTTCAAAGCCTTGAATTTCATCCAGACTGCCGCCCTGAAGGCCAATACTCTGTATACCGAAATTTCAGAAATCTTTGCCTGGAAAAAGGGCGAATTTATTATTTATACGGTCAACGGTGGAACGCCGATTTATATCGGACGTGGTGATTTGATCAAACAATTATATATTCTGGCGGCTTTTCAAAACTTAATCAAATCCAAGCGCACTTTTGCCGATTATCAATATCTTGATCTGCGCTGGGATAAACAAATCATAGCGAGAGAACGAAAATCATAAATGAAAATGTTAAAACTAAAAAACCAAATCCTGACCGGTCTCGACGTTGGCTCATCTAAAGTCTGCGCCGTAATTGCCGAAGTTACTCCCGATTCACCCGAACCTATTATTAAAGGGTACGGTATCAGTCCTTCTAAAGGAATTAAGAAAGGCTTGGTCGTTGATATTGAAAATGCGACTCAGTCAATTGTTAATGCCGTTAGCGAAGCTGAAAAAATGGCTGGTTTTTCGATTAATTCCTGCCTGGTAGGAGTTTCGGGCGATCATATCCGCAGTTTGAATACACGTGGAATGATGGCAATCTCGCGCGATTCACGTACCGGCTTAGGCGAAGCCCGAGAAATCGAGATCGAAGATATCGAACGTGTAATCGAACACACCAAGGCCGTACCACTTCCGCTAGATCGGCAGATTCTACATGTTCTTCCTCAGGAATACATCATTGATGAACAGCCGGGAGTAAAAAATCCGTTGAATCTCAGCGGTCGACGGCTGGATGCCAAGGTACATCTGACCACCTATAATACCACCGTTCTCTCCAATTTAAGTAAATGTATCAAGAATGCCGATCTGGAAATTGACGGCTTTGTATTGAGTTCTCTGGCGGCCGCCTATGCCTGTCTGGAAGAGAGTGAAAAAACGATGGGCAGTGTTCTTCTGGACATTGGCAGTGGAGTCATTGACATAATCGTTTTTTACGATGACGGTGTTCACCATACCGGAGTCGTCAATCTGGGAGCTAATAGCGTTACCAATGATATCGCTTATATGCTGAGAGTCCCCCTCGAAAAAGCCGAAAGTATTAAACGTGAATATGGTTTTGCCAAAGTCTCTTTGACCGATAGAGAAGCATTTTTCAGACTGGATAGTCTTGGGGGGCGGTCACCTCGAGAAATTTCTATTTTTAATCTGGCTGAATGGATTGAACCTCGTATGGAAGAAATATTGCGCGAATCATATCTCGAAGCCAAAAAAGCCGATATTCCTTTGACTAATACATTATCAGTCGTCCTGACGGGCGGTGGCGCCCGTTTAAAAGGCACCGATGAATTAGCTGAAATGATTTTCAATACCCCAGCAAGAGTGGCAGCTCCCCGTGGTTTCCAGGAATATGTCACGGAATTAAGTGATCCGATTTATTCGGTGGCAATCGGCTTAATTAAATATGCAATTGCCGGACAAATCAGCGGTTCGGCTTTAAATAAAACAATCAGCGGTCCCTTTCACAGAATAAGGGGCTGGATTAAACACGTAACCGAAAATGTAATGTAATTAGGGAGGCCTAAAATGTTATTTGAATTTGAAGAATTAGTCAATCAGCAAGCCAGACTGAAAGTGGTCGGCATCGGTGGCGGCGGCGGAAACGCCATTACCAGAATGATTGAGAATGGACTGATCGGGGTTGATTTCATCGCTCTAAACACTGATGTTCAGGCGCTCGAATGTTGTAAAGCCCCAACTAAATTTCAGATCGGACGAGCTCTGACACGTGGTCTGGGTGCTGGTGCCATTGATGACATTGGAAGAAAAGCGGCTGAAGCCGATCGGCAGACGATAGCTTCAATGATTGAAGATACCGATATGGTTTTCATTACTGCTGGAATGGGAGGTGGCACTGGGACTGGCGCCGCACCAATCGTTGCCCAAATTGCACGGGAACAAGGTTCATTGACCGTCGGAATAGTCACTAAACCTTTTAATTTCGAAGGGGCGAAGCGGATGGCACGCGCCGAAGAGGGTATTAATCAACTCAGGAAATGCGTTGATACTCTAATCGTAATTCCGAACCAAAAATTATTGGCAATTGTTGACCACGATACTTCCATATTGGATGTTTTTAAAACTGCTGATAGCGTATTATATCAAGCGATTCGTGGCATTTCAGACCTGATTAACAAAAATGGCGTTATTAATTTAGATTTTGCTGATGTCAGAACCATTATGAAAGATATGGGTAAAGCCATTATGGGTACTGGTTTGGCAACCGGTGAGGAACGCGCTGTTCTTGCCGCTCAGCAAGCTATTTCCAGTCCACTACTTGATGAAGTTAATATCAAAGATGCCAAAGGTCTGCTAATTAACATTACCGGACCGGCTAACCTCGACATCCATGAAGTTGACGAAGCCTGTTCAATTATAACCGATGAGGTTGGTGCCAACGCTGAAACCATCTTTGGTATGGTAGTGGACGAAAATTACACCGACGAAATTATGATCACCGTAATCGCGACTGGTTTTGGTGAAGCGCCGACGCCGATTAATCTGTCCCAAAATAAAAAGGATTTCTCCTCCCCAATTAAAGACGAACCACGAAATACTGACGATATTTGGAATAGAATTAATGAACCGGGACAGCCTGTTAGCCTCTTCAGTGATGACCAGGTTATTAAAATCCTGAATCCTGATGATATGGGTATGGCTGATAATCCTTCCCATAAAATACACCAGACCAATATTCCAACTTATATACGTCAAAAAATAAAATAGTTCGATTTATTTTTCTCCCCCTATTAAAATCCAAAAGCCCCTGTTTATTCAGGGGCTTTTAGTTTGAATCCTTAGAGAAAGTATTAATATCAGACGGCTTTTTGAATTGTACCGCTCTTGAGACAGGTCAGACAAACTTTTACAGTTTTAATTGAACCATTATTATCCACTATTCTAATTTTACGCAGATTGGGTTCCCATATCCGATGAGTTCTATTATTAGCATGACTAACTTTATTGCCGTGAATCGGCTTTTTTCCGCAAATATCACAAACTTTTGACATTTTCATTACTCCTTAAAAAGCGTGCAAATTTGCCGAAAATAATTGGAAATATCAAATAATTTCTTTATTTCCCGTAGGACAGCCTTTCCAGGCTGTCTTTATCCGACTGTCCTACAAAAAGAAAAGGCTGTCAGTGATAACCTTCCGGGCTGTGTCTTTATCCGACAGGCAAGAATGCCTGTCCTACAAAAAGGGAAAGGCTGTCAAGCGACAGCCTTTTCCTTCACAAAGCCTCAGGAATTGCCTATTTCATTAATACCATCTTATGGTTCTTACGGGAGTCGCCAGCCTGCATTACACAGATATAATAGCCGGAACTGACCTGCATTCCATGATTATTCCTTGCATCCCAGATGACTGACTTATAACCGGCTTGCTGTCTCTCATTGACCAGAGTGCGAATTTCCCGTCCCATAATATCATAAATGACCAATTTGACGTGCACTTCTTCAGGTAGGTCGTATTTTATCGTGGTAATCGGGTTAAACGGATTCGGGTAGTTCTGGTGCAGGGCAAGAACCTTTGGAACCAAATCACCTTTGATTCCTTCCGGAGTAAGATTAATGGTAAAATCAACCGTATCGGAACTGCTGAAAGCCTCCCAGGTATCATAAGCCAGAACATACGCCTGATAATTACCATTATCCTTGTAAGTCGGCGCATCAATCAGAATGGATGTATCCGGTGTTTCAACCGAGATGACCACCGAGTCTTTATCCGTATTCAAGATAAATAATTTATAAGTCAGTGCCTCATTATCCGGGTCAACGGCTCTCGACCATTTTACCTCAATCAGTGAATCCTGAACAATATCGCTATTAGTAACTTCGTAGCCTTCAGTAGGCTTTAGCATAGTAAAGGGTAAAGGCGCTGAATTTACGTGCATACCAATAGTCCATTTTGAGAATTTATCAATGCCTGCTAAAGCTATTTGATTATTGGCAGTATCCAATATACCACCTCTTTCACTCCAGAAAGATGCCTCCTCAGAACGACTAAAAAGCGCCAGTTGATCAGTCTCGGACAAATCACCTAATTCTGATTCGTCATATTTAAAAACCAGTGTCGCATTGAGTCCGGTATTATTCTTCGGCAGAATATCATAATAGCGCCTAATACTGGGTGCGCCATTAAGAGAATTGATTGAATGGCCACGGGTTACGATAGTTGAATCCATATCTTTCGTAGTGGTTATTACGGCACCCAAGCCAGCGACATTTTCAGCACTGATATTATTCAAAGTCCGAGTCGTAGTTATAATACCATCACCTTTAACTGGACCGCCGGTTTCTACAAGCATAGCGGATGGTCCAAGCGTAATAGTATCGCCACTAATTTCTAAATAACCACTATTCACAGTCAGTAAACCGTTGACGGTGACATTATGCGATAAGGTATCACCACTGGAATTCTCAAAGGTGAGGTTATTGACAACCGCCGGTAATAGCTGGCCGGTAACCTGTTCGCTTGTACTGTTGAAAATATAATTAGCATACGGAGAAAGAGTAATCACTCTGGGTGTCGTTAAACTGCTGTCAAGTCCACCAGGATTACCACAAATTAAAGTCGCCGCAGAATCTAAATTAAAAGGTCCCTGTTCGATACGGCTAGTGCCTAAATCCAGGATAGCCTCTGTTTTGACATTAAAAATAGGGCCACCGTTATTACTAGTAATGGTTCCACCTGAGCGCCTGAAAGTGTGTGAACCGCTTAGAAAGTTTAAATTACCGGTTCCTGAGCCTTGCCGACCTAATGTTCCATTAAACATATTGAAATCACCCGCCAGATTCCAGTTGGCGACTAATTCCCCGGCATTTTCTAAGTATAACATTCCTTCGGAAATATTAATATCACCACCAATGTTTACCGTAATCGTGTATGCACCAGCTGAACCAGAGCTGGTTAGCAATGCATTTGGTCCGATATTCACATCACCGCTGATATTAACAGTCAGATCTTTACTACCCAATCGTAACTGTTTACCGTTGGTATTTAGAACATTGAAATCGCCTTTAATGGTGGTCAGATTAGCATTAAAATTGAGATTTCCGCTCTGAGATGGGCAATTCCAGGTGAAATGATAGAACTCCTGGTTAAGTCCTGTAGGCGCTGAGGTACCGGCTATACCGGTTATCAAACAGGTCGCCCCTTCTTCCCAGGTTGCAATAGGAATGGCATCTTTATCAATGGCATGTTCATAGATACTTCCATTGGAAAAAACAAATGTGCCGTTACTGATGATACTTGCGATATTCTTTAAATAACCATCAACTTTTACAGTTGCACCAGAACCTATTCGAAGAGTATCATTTACAGTAACAGTATCACTAGCTTTAATAGTAATATAATCGGAAAAGCCTTCCGGCGCGTTGGTGGCGTCTAACCATTCAGATCCAACCAATTTCTGCCAGGTGCCGGCGTCGGTCCAGTTGCCACTAATTTTGCTACGGTACTGCGTCAACGATGCGTCTTCGAAATCGGTGAGACTGCGTGGGATTAGCTGAGTCGTTGTCTGATATTGCAGAACTACTCCCGTCAAATTCTGAAGAGTAGTAGGAATTGGTTTACCTAAATAATCCAAATCGGCATATTGGGTACGTATAACACCCGATCCAGTTATATCGGAAATCGTATAAGTTTTACTTACTTCAAAATTACCAGTTGCTGATATTACTACATTTTTTACCTTAACCAATTTACCTTGATAGTCGGTATTCAGTTCTGCGAGAGTAACCTCGACTGGTACAACAATGTTCCCTGTACTGGTGGCTGGGCCGGGATCGGTCACTGGCACGAATTGTAACATTCCATTATAATCCTGCAAAGAACCGATAATTCCAGTGATTCCATCATATAAGTTATATGAAGTAGTGATTATGCCAGAATAGTCGTCTATTAAAATAGCACCAGTAGTATCCTGAATATATTTAGCATTCCGGGTACTAGATTTAAAAGTCAAAATGGATTCTCCAATGAGTTTATACCAGGTTGACCCAACTGGTGAAGCTCTTAAAGCCGCAATATTTGCCACTTCGATTGGAAAGGAATAAACGGCTGTGGCAACCGAACTTGGTGCATACCCGGTTTTATATGCCTTAGCTTTTATGGTCGTAGTACTACTAACAAGAATCGAATTCGTATAAACTGTACTACTTTCAGTTGGATCACTGCCATCAGTAGTATAGTAAATAGTCGCTCCTTCAGTAGTAGTTGAAATAGTTACGTTTTGAGCGGTATAATAATTACCGGCTGGTGGATCAAAAGTCGGTGTGCTGACCAGATCGAGCGGTGCGGGAGCAACTGCCCCTGCCCAGGTCGTATCCACCCGAATGCCATCAA
Organism: Fidelibacterota bacterium; assembly: GCA_018002295.1. Lineage (GTDB taxonomy): Bacteria > Fidelibacterota > UBA2242 > UBA2242 > UBA2242 > JAGNGI01. The sequence continues at coordinate 2,703 of JAGNGI010000015.1, read as the reverse complement.
CAATAACCCGCTGAGAAGCATTATATTGTCGCAGGGCAACACTGCCGACATTGGCAAAAGTACTGGTTTCATTAAAGATCAAATTGGGTTCAGCCGGTTCTGCGGTTGGGAATGTATCAAAAACGTACAGACTGCTTACTTTCGTAGCCAAATCATATTTCACAACTAAGAGTGTCGGTTTACCCGGTGTGATAGCAACATAATTAGATGGCGCAGTACCACTACTGATCGCTACACCATCACCAGTGGCGTTCACCCATACTCTTCCTAACCATGTCGTACCAATTGTTGACTGACCTAAGTGGAAGAAATACCCCGCCGCATTCGGGCTTGCGGTTTGGATAATAAATGAGGCATAGACTGTTCCCGAAGTGACCGGATCAAAAACGCTGTGAACATCTTCTCCAGTATTATCAAGATTAGCCGCTCCGCCAATACCAGAACTTAGGTAGCCGTCAAATACCAATCCGCTGGTTACATCAATAGTTTGACTTCCACTACCACTATGAGCAACCCAACCGTGATTAGTGAGGAGCTCACCTATTTCATAATCAAAATTTTCTACGAACGGTAGGCTCGGGTAGACTTGAGTCGCTTGAGAAAGCTCGGGAACTATTCCATCTGTTTTGTAGTCATAGTATTCACCACCAACACTAGTATTGGAAACCGGCCAGATTTTAGCGTAGTAAGTAACACCGTCATCCAGACCAGTGAAAGTCACGGTTTGGACACCATGATTAACATATTTCACCCATTTATTTTCACCAATATCAGAATATACTTGTCCATCTACCGGGGCAAAACTACTGGCTGTTTCCAGAACGACCAGAAATTGTTCGGCCGGATAATCACCATCGTTATCCAACCAGGTCAGCTTGATACTGGTATAGGTCACTTCGGTTGCCGTAAAAGAGGCGACATGGTTGGAAGGCTCCGCCATCAAAGTCTTGGCGCTACTACTAACACCCGTGGAGTAATTCAGGCTTCCATCTACGGAAAAGAATTTATAATAATAGGTCGTATTCGGCGTCAAGCCGGTGTGAGTGTAACTTGTCTGATCTCCACCATTGTAAAGCACAGCCGCACCATCAGCTAAATGTTCACCAACGGCATAGGCGGTTCCATTAACCGGAGTCCCAATATCGTCAGTAGTTTTATAGACTAGCATAACATTATCACCAGCACCATTTTTATTCCAGGTAAAGCTGAGCGAAGTTGTTGTTTTACCAGAAAGAGTTGGAACTGGATCATCTGGTCCGGTTACTCCTAATGTGGTTCCGTTGACCGCGACCCCGGCGGAATAATTAAAAGCCTTGTCAACAGTATAAACCCGATAGTAGTAAGTTGTCTCACTCGACAGATTTTCGTCGGTAAAAGAGGTCGCCGTACCAATATAAACTACTTCCTCTCCGGTAGCAACGGTATTTCCAATCGCATAAATTCCATTCACGTTCGGAGCAGTAGTCGGATCGGCTGAGCCTCTGACAACTAAATAGCCACCACCATCAACGCCACCATCTGCCTCACCCCAGGATACAGTAAGTGAGCTGGTAGTACGGTTACTGATAGAAGCAACGCCAGGTATATTAGGAGAGGTTACGTCAACTTCAGTACCAGGATAAATGACAAAATCGTCAATATTAAACTTAGCAGTATTTACGACGCTGACGAATCCACTTCCAATGTTTGCGACATAGGTACTTGGGGATAAAACTGCCGAATATTTTGTCCAAACAAGACCAGTATTAGCCCCAACTACATAATCACCATATTTGGGATTAGATGAGCCATTACAGGAGACAGCACCACGAATATCACCGGGAGTTCCATCCAAATCTCCCTGATAATAAAACTGAACCACATAAGAACCCAATTGAATATCAGCGGTTGGACTCTGTAACCTTCTATGGGTAGCTCCGGATTGTGTATATTCAACATATTTTGCGCCAGATCTGCCACCTTCAAGAATAGTACCAGTAGATGTACTAGATTGAATTGTCCAAACAGTACTTGGAGTGTTTACTGTACCGACTACTGTCAAGGTGCCAGTTTGGCCTTCAAATCCACCATCCATAGTCGGAAAAGAACCGATTATTTGCTGTCCATTGACTGTCATACCCAGTCCGAACAGTAGAATTAAACTAACTGTCATTAACATAAATTTTTTCATAAATATCTCCCTTCGTTTAAGATTGAAAGATTAAATAGGTTGGTTTATAGTAAGCCACAGCCTTTTGATAAAATTTGATATTTCCCCTAATGTCGTTAGAACCAACTTCACTCTAAACTTTCCACTCACATTCTAACTTTATGAAATAAGAAATTAAAAGTCAAGAGTTGTATTACAAATTTTGAAATGTTCAACATCTTTTGTTTCGGTCACAACCTAATCTCTATTGTTCTTCTTCCAAAAATCAAAGATAATGGATTCAACTTAAAGGATTTTCGGAATTTAAATTGTCCCCCTAAACTACTAAGTTCAGATTTCCTTTTCACTTCCCGGTTTTAAATAAACGGTACGCACCGGATAGGGTATCTCGATATTTTCCTCTTTAAAGCGCCGATGAATCCGTTTAATTAGTTCATGCTGGACGGGAAACTGAACCTCGTATTTCCGCACTTTGACAATCAAATTGAGACTAACGCTACTTTCATTAAAACGATTAAAGCGCACGATAGGTTCGCTATCTTTTACACCTCCCT
>JAGNGI010000014.1 GCA_018002295.1 Fidelibacterota bacterium | reverse complement strand
AAGATGGGCACTTTAGCCAGAATTTGCATTATATCGCTCATTTCCGATTTATTTTTGACGGATATTGGGTCCCATAATGGATGATTCATTTTATCTATTCCTTTTACTTCATTTTCCAATAATATCGAGGTAATATACAAACAATTTATTTATACAAACAATTCCAATAAGTCAAGACTTCTCCAATATTTCCTATCCTTTGCCCCCTAATTATTGATGTTCAAAGATAATAAAGCAAAAATACAATTTTTCTCCATCACAATTTATTCACTAAAAAATATTAACTCGAAGAGGTTAAACCTTCTAAAAATTGAGGAATGTCCTGTAACAAGTGACTTGCTATTCAACTCGACATTACTTATTTTAATCCGTTTATTATGAGTATGATGTTATTAATTAGAAACTTTCTGATAATCATAGTTTTACTGTTCCTTAGCCCGGTTCAGGTTAACTCACAGGAAAAAGACCTGGATCAAACGATTGAGTATCAATCGGAGCAACTGGAGAAAATCCGTAAAGAAATCCGCAATTATAAAAGTGATCTTAAAAAAGCCGAGTCTAAAGAGAAATCAATTTTGACTCAAATTGATGAAACCGAACGCAGTATCAGCCTGACCGAGAAACTCATTGCCCAGCTTAATCGCGAACAGATTCAAAAAGAGCGCGAAATCGAGCAAATAGAGCGTTCAATTAAGCAATTGGAGTCCGATTTAAATACTCTTAAAAACGATTTCGCTAAGCGCCTTGTTTATCTTTATAAAAACGGCAAATACAACGATCTGGAATTGATCTTAACCGCTAAATCCATCAATCAGGCTTTTTATCGTTATAAATATCTGCGCATTCTGGCTGATATTGACCGCCGTACTTGTACTCTTATTCGGAAAGATATCAATACTATAAATCAAAAAAAACAACAACTAAATCAAGAGCTAAGAAATAAAGAAAAAATCATCAATGAAAAAAAAGACCTTATGGCTAATCTTCAACAGCAAAAGCGTCGCCATAATGTCCAGCTCGCAAAAGCCCGTCAGAATAAATCAAATATCGCCGCCCAAATTAAAGAAAAAGAAAAAAACGCCGCCGAAATTTCCAAATTGATTGCTAATCTGGACAAGGAGCGCGAAAAACGTAACAAAGAACTCGAACGTCAGCGCGCTCTATCCGGAGTTGCGGAAAGCAATCCATTTCTTGCCAGCCAGGGCGAATTAATCTGGCCAGCCAAAGGTGAAATCGTCTCGCGCTTTGGTATTCAAAAGCATCCTACGCTAAAAACAATCACCGATAATCCCGGTATTGACATAAAAGTAAAACTCGGAACGCCGGTGGTTTCCGTCCTGGACGGAGTTATTACAACTATTACTTATATTCGCGGCTTCGGGAATACAATCATCATTGATCACGGCTCCGGTTTTTATTCGGTTTATTCCCATGTCGAAAATATTCGCGTCGCTGAAAATGATTATGTTACAGCCAATTCAGTCATCGCCGAGGTTGGTCAGTCCGGCTCACTGAGCGGCCCAATGTTGCATTTTGAAATCTGGCGTAACAAAACAAAACTCAATCCCGAAGAATGGCTGAATAAAAGATGACACTATTCCCCCTTATTAATCAGACCGAAAACCGAAATCTATTACGCAACATCGTCGCCACTGGCAGAGTAGCAAACACCTACCTATTCTATGGCCCGGAAGGTAGCGGAACAGAAGGCTTCGCCCTTGAATTTGCGGCAATGCTGAACTGCTCTTCAAAAAGTGAGCGACCATGTGGTATCTGTCAATCTTGTAAACAGATGAAAACCCTCGAACATCCTAACCTAACCCTGGTTTTCCCGATTCCGGGTTCACCAGACTCTAAACCAGGCGATTCGCCTTTCAAAAAGTTTAAAGAGGGGGAAATGGACGAAATCCGGCAAATTATTCAGAATAAAAGTCGTAATCCTTACGATAAAATTATAGTCAAAAAGGCGCTCATCATTCCCATCAATTTTATCCGTGAAATTAAACGCCATATCTATCTCGCTCCTCAGAATGGCGGTCAGAAAGTAGTAGTCATTTTTGATGCGCATTTAATGAATGATGAAGCCGCTAACGCTTTCCTGAAAATCCTCGAAGAACCACCCGACAATTCTACTATAATCCTCTCCACCGCTTATCCCGATCAGCTCCTGCCGACCGTTCAATCACGCTGTCAGTGGCTGTACTTCCCGCCTTTGCCAGAAGCTGAACTGAAAGAATTTCTCATAAAAAAAGGGTATCCACTTGAAAATATCCGGTTGGCTATTCGTCTCTCAGGCGGCAATGTCAGCCAGCTTACTCAACTGATTGAACACGATTTATCAGATATTAAAGAATTGACCCTGGCAATTTTTCAAGATATTGCCGTCTGGAAAGTTTCTAATTTATATAATCATATTCAAAAAATGGCGACTATCTATCGCCAAGACCCGGAAAAATTCGCACAACTGATGCAATCCCTGATTTTCTGGATTCGCGATGCCGAATTGATTCGCCAGGGACAGCCAATTGATGATATTATCCATCTCGATTATGCCGAAAGACTGACTAATTTTGTTAAAAAATTTCCGGATTTCGACGCCCAAAATATGAAGGTTTCCGTCGAGAATTGTATTGATTTCATTAATAAGAATGTCTATATTAACCTCGCCTTAATTGAGATGTTCTTTAAACTGAAAAAGCAACTTAATAATTCTAAATAACAATGAATACCAGCGACAAACTCATCAAAATAAAATTCAAAGGCGGTAATCGTCAGTTATGTCAGAACCCGCTCGATTTTCCAGTTCAGCCGAATGACAAAATGGTCGTATCCGCCGATCGGGGCGAAGAACTCGGTTGTGCCCTATCATCGGGCTCACCTAAAAATTTACCGGAAGAATTGGGTGAAATTCCCTCTCTCTTGCGTAAAGCCACCCCGCAAGACCTATCGCAGAGTAGCGAAAATCGCTTGCAAGAAAAAATGGCTCTGGAATTCTGCGTCGCTAAAATTAGCGAATTAAATCTGCCAATGAAATTAATTGACGTTGATGTGCGTCTTGACCGGCGTAAAATTGTATTTAATTTCACGGCAGATGAACGAATCGATTTCCGTGAATTAGTAAAGCTCTTAGCGGCTGAATTTAAAACTCGCATCGAAATGCGCCAGATTAGCAGTCGCGAAGAAATGAAGCGTACTGACGGAGTCGGGCTCTGCGGTTTGAGATTATGCTGTGCCAGTTTCATTGATGATTTCGATCCAATCAGTACTCAATTCGCTAAGGAACAAAATTTGCCAATGAATCCCGCCAAAATCTCCGGCTGTTGCGGCAAATTGAAGTGCTGTTACCGCTACGAACATGACTTTTACGAAGAAGTATTAAAAAATTATCCTACTTATGGCACCAGAGTCAAAGTCGCCGATAAAACCGGCGTTCTCGAAAAAATTGATATTTTTGCTCGAACTCTCACTATTCGCTACGACGACAATACTGCCGAAGACTTTCCATTAACCGATTTCAATCAAAAAATAACTACAGTCCAATAATTTTCACCAAACTATGAATAATCAAGAACATTTCTTTGTTACGACTCCCATCTATTACGTCAACGACAAGCCACATATCGGTCACGCTTATACGACTATTCTCGCTGATGTGTTGGCGCGTTTTCAGCGGAGTAACGGTGTCGAAACTTTCTTCCTAACCGGTGTGGATGAACACGGCCAGAAAGTTCAACAAGCCGCCGCCGCGGCTGGAATTTCTCCCCAGGAACACTGCGACCGAATGGTCGTCTATTTCCGCGAAGCCTGGCAAAAATTAGGAATCAAATACGACTTTTTCATTCGCACAACTGACCAATTTCATATCAAAGCCGTTCAGCAGGTTTTGCAAGATTTATTCAATAAGGGTGAAATCTATCTGCACGAATATGGCGGTTATTACTGCGTCGGCTGTGAGCGATTTTATACTCCGAAAGAACTGGTTAATGGCCAATGTCCTCAGCACTTGAAAGAGCCGGATTTTATCAAAGAAAAGAATTATTTCTTCCGGATGAGTAAATACCAGGACTGGCTAATCGGTTACATTCAAGACCATCCGAATTTTATTCGACCGGAGAGCCGCAAAAATGAAGTGCTGGGTTTTTTGAAAAATCCGCTGGGCGATTTGTGTATCTCCCGCCCCAAATCCCGCCTAAGCTGGGGCATTGAACTGCCGTTCGATCAGGATTATGTCACCTATGTCTGGTTCGATGCTTTGCTGAATTATATTACGGCGATCGGCTATCCGAATGACCGGCAACGTTTCGCAAAATGGTGGCCGGCTGATTTACACTTGATTGGTAAAGACATCGTTACAACTCATTGCGTTTACTGGCCAACTATTTTGAAAGCAATGGATTTACCGATGCCAAAAACCATCTTCGCTCACGGCTGGTGGATGATTGACGAAACCAAAATGTCAAAATCACTCAAAAATATTGTCGAGCCGCTCGATCTGGTTGACGCTTATGGTGTTGACCCGGTGCGCTATTTCCTGATGCGCGATATGGTGCTCGGACAGGACGCCAATTTCAGCGAAGGAATCTTTATCAAGCGCTACAATTCCGAACTGGCTAATGACTTCGGTAATCTGATCAGTCGCGTGACTACTTTAATCAATAAAAATTTTTTGCAAATTCCAGCGCCCGAGCAATTAAGTAATGCCGAAAACGAAATCCAACAAACCGCTGAGCAATTGCCTAACATTACTCATAAACTCTTCAGTGAATTGAAAATAACCGAAGCCTTAGATGAAATCATAAATTACATACGATCTATAAACAAATATCTGGAAGTGCGCCAGCCCTGGCACCTCATTAAAAGCGATAAAACCGCCGCCGGAACCGTGCTTTTTACCGCGCTGGAAGGCTTGCGTCTCGCCGCGACACTACTCGAACCGATTATGCCGCAAAAAATGGCGGAATTGTTGAACGCTCTACCGGTTGACGAAAATAAACCGCCTTTCGAATGGGGACGAATCAAGAGCGGTGTGACTCTCGGCGAGCTTCCAATTCTCTTCCCTCGCATTGATAAAATTGCCAAACCGATGATCGAACCGCCTTCCACCCCACCCCAACCGGCTGAACCATTAATCACAATTGATGATTTTGCCAAAATTAAACTCACCACCGCTAAGGTTCTGACCGCCGAAAAAGTGCCAGATGCCACTAAATTACTAAAATTGACAATTGACATCGGCACGGAAAAACGTCAAATCATCGCTGGAATCGCCGAGTATTATTCACCGGAGCAAATTATCGGGAAAACGATTGTCGTCGTCACTAATCTCCAACCGGCAACGATTCGCGGTATAAAAAGCGAAGGTATGTTATTAGCCGCCAAAAAAGACGGCAAACTGACTTTACTCAGCAGTCTCGAGCCGATCGAACCGGGCGCAAAAATCAGCTGATTTAATGTTCGTTGATACACACGCGCATCTCACCTACCCTGATCTGATTGTTAAACTCGATGAAATTATTAAGCGCGCTCGCGATGCCGGAGTCACTCGCATTGTCAACATTGCTACCGACCTAACTTCTTCTGAAATTGTTATCGAATCGGCAATAAAATACGATGGCGTTTTTGCCGCAGTCGGTATTCACCCGCAAGATTCAGACAATTTACCGGTTGACTGGCACCAAACTTTGAGAAACCTACTCCGTCAAAAAAAAGTCGTAGCCGTTGGTGAAATCGGACTCGATTATTATCGCGAATACTCTCCAAAAGCCACTCAGCAAGAGGTTTTTCGCGCTCAGGTCCTTATTGCTCGCGAATTGGGTCTGCCGTTGATTCTACATGATCGCCAGGCTCATGCCGATTTGAAGCGGATTTTAATGGAAATAGGTTACTATCGTGGCGTTTTACATTGCTTCTCTGGAAATGCCGACTTTGCCCGGGAAATGACCGACCTTGGGTTTTATATTTCTTTCACCGGTAATGCCACTTACGGCAATAAAAAAACCGAAGCCGCCGTGCAGGCAGTCCCTCTCGACAAACTAATGCTCGAAACCGATGCGCCGTTTCTGGCGCCAGCCGGCAAACGCGGTGAAATCAACGAACCGGCTAATATTCCTCTGATTGCCGAGAAAATCGCCGAATTGAAAAATAAAACGCTGGCAGAAATCGCGACCGCCACTACCCGAAATGCGGTGAAATTCTTTAATTTACCGTGATGGAACACTATCCTAAAAAAAGACTTGGGCAAAATTTTCTGATTGATCCCAATATTCTGCGCAAAATTGTCCGCGTCATCGAACCTCAGAGAGATGATATTATCGTCGAAATTGGCCCGGGCAAAGGCGCATTGACCAGGTTTCTGCTGGAATCAAACGCTGAAATCCACGCTATCGAACTCGATCCGGAATTGGTTAATTATTTAAAACAAGAATTAGGGCAATTTGAAAATTTTCACCTCTATTATGCCGACGCCATGAAGTTCGACTTTAGCGCTCTTCTCAACCGCAATCAAAAAATAAAAATGGTCGGCAATATCCCTTATAATATCACCAGCCCGTTGCTTTTTCGACTTTTCGAAATAACCGACTGGCTCGACCGGATTGTCTTATTAGTTCAAAAAGAAATTGCCCTCCGCCTTTGTGCCCAACCGGCAACTAAAGAATACGGAATTCTTTCCGTTATGACTAAATTCTACTGCCGACCGAAAATTGAGTTCAACGTTTCACCACAGGTCTTCCGCCCGATTCCACGAGTAACTTCCAGTGTGGTAAAGCTCGTCCCAATTGAGAATAATTATAGCCCGGAATTCCGCCGCCAGTTCAATGAACTGGTCCGAAAAGCCTTCAACCGCCGACGAAAAATTTTACGAAATTCGCTCGATTTACCGGCTTCGACTGATATTTCCGCCTGCCCAATTGACTTATCACGGCGCGCCGAAACGCTAAGCGTGGCGGAATTCATCGAATTGACAAACTGGTACTATGCGCATTTTTTCTTGGATAAAAAGTGAATTTGAGATAATTTCTGAACGCTTTTTAATAAACGAGGGCCCCTAGCTCAACGGTTAGAGCACCGGACTCATAATCCGTCGGTTCCGAGTTCAAATCTCGGGGGGCCCACAAAACCTAATCAGACGACTATATCGAACTATTGGAGATATTCTTCCAGGTATTAATCAAATTTAATAATTCATTATGAACGTTCGGGAAACAGATAATTTCTTCTTCATTTTCTCCGAGGATTACTTTTCTGCGATTCCTTTATTTTACAACACTTCGACTTCTATGCGGTGAGCGCTGAAATACCTATGATTCATTCTCAATTAGCCTGTAGGGCTTGAAGTTTTGTAGTAATTATTCGCTCAAAATATTTCCCCACCTCGGAGAGGTTTAACTTTCTAAAATTGAGACCAATTTTGATACTACGGAAGGTTTGTCGAAATGCCTGCTATCTAATTATATTTGCCACTATGAAAATTCATTCGATTAAATCTATTATCTTTGATCTTGATGGTACTCTGGTTGATACTGCTGCTGATATTTTAGCCGCGGTAAACTCCACAATGGAAATTTATGGCTTGAAACCCATCACTTATGAGCAGTGCCTGAGGTATTTGGGCGATGGAGTCGAAGACCTAGTCAGACGAGCAGTCGAAAATTCAATTAGTGAACCGATTGATCCAAACTATCTGGCTGAGATTGTCGCCCAATATAAGGATTTTTATTCATCTCATTTAACCGATCGCTCTCGTCTATTTCCCGGTGTGCGCGAAACCCTGGCCGAATTACAGGATTATACATTAGTAGTAGTTTCCAATAAGAGTCATGACTTTTGTGTCCAAATCTTAAGACAATTGGACATCGAGAAATACTTCCAGCTAATAATCGGGGGCGATTTACTACCTTCACGTAAACCCGACCCGGGGCAATTGCTTTATGTTATGCAAAAGTTTAATCTGACTGCCGCGCAAATTCTAATCGTCGGCGACAGTGAAAACGATATACTTGCCGCTCATTCAATTGGGGCGCCGGTTGTTGTCGTTAAATATGGTTATCGAGATATAGAAATACTGCAAGAGTATCATCCCGATTATATGATTGACAATTTTTCTGATTTATTAAAAATTCTTAAGCAAGAGATTCAGACATTTAAATAAACCCGCGGGATACGCGGAGCAACGGCACAACATAGTTCATAGATCAGCATCCCAGCCTTCGCGGCTACTTGAGTAGCGGATAATATGCCATCGGGTGAATTGCCCCAGATCAATACTTCATCACCAGGCTTGACATCGGCGTCGCCGACTTCTACCATCAATTGATCCATTGTGACGGCTCCTATTATCGGAAAAAGCTGACCTTTGATCATTACCTGTCCTTTATTGGAAAAGGCTCGGGGCATTCCATCGGCATAGCCGATATTCAGGACGGCAATACGAGTTACTTTCTTTGTAAAATAAAGACGTCCGTAGCTAATGCTGGTTCCCCCTGGCACTTCTCTAATCTGGGCAACCCGAGTCTTCAAAGACATTACCTGGCGGAGTGGGATAGATTCGCTGGTTTCTAACGAAGGATAATGACCATAAAGCGTAATTCCAGGCCGCACCATATCAAAATAGGTTTCCGGCAGATCCAGAATGGCGCCGCTATTGGCGGCATGAATGAGCGGGGAAGTTATCCCAGTTTGACGTAGTTGCTTTATAATTTGATTAAAGCGGGCTAATTGTTCATACGCAAAGGTTTTGTCACGGCTATCAGCAGTTGCAAAATGGGTACAAATACCTTCTATTTCAATGTTTTTCAATTTTCGAGAGGCTTTGATAAGATCAAAAGCCTGAATAGCCGGTAATCCGACTCGTCCCATTCCAGTATCAATTTTGACGTGCACTTTCGCAACTTTCTGCAAAGCGCCCGCCAAGCGGTCATAGGTTACGAAATCTTCTGCACGGGTTACGGTTATTCGGATATTATGCGCGATCGCAAAGGATGCTTCTTCATCGTAGAGTGTTCCGAAAATCAAAATTTCCCCGCCGATGCCCGATTGGATTAGTTCCATTGCTTCGCACAGACGCGCTACCGCAAAGTATTGGACACCTTGATCTCGCAGACATTGAGCGATAGGAACCGCACCATGACCATAGGCATTGGCTTTGACAACCGCCATAATTTGAGCAGGTGCAACTTTTTGTTTTATATTTTGATAGTTATAGCGAAGATTATTGAGGTCTACTTCTGCGATGGTTGTGTTTTGCGGAAAATGCATATTCTATCCAATCATATTTTTTTATCGAGATGGCTTTCATCTTTTTAATTTTTATTTATATGTTATTTTTAAATATTCTTTTAATTCATTGAACGAAGAGAAAATTTTAGTGGCACAGCCGATAATCCAGCCACTGATTTCGATTATCGGAAACTCTGAAGCTAAATAAACCGGAATATTATGGTAAAAAGCATAGGTTACCTCGCCATAGGTGCCTCCACCCTTCACGGCGTATTTGTCCCAATTGCAAATAACATAATCTATTTTGGTCTCCAATGCTCGCAAATCACCTCGAATCAATTTCCGGACAATTTGCTGAAAACGCAAAGGATCAGTTTGTTTATATCCGCGGAAATTACGCGATTCGTCAGGTGTTAAATATTTATGTTCCTCAATCAAAGGATTATAACAGGAATGTCCGAACTCTTCCTGTAAAAACTTTTCCATTTCTGTCCGCCAGACCTTCCCGTGGTCGGGGGCGTATTCAATCGCACCAGCTAAATAGGCTCTCAATTTTGCAATTTCCTTTTGAAAAAGAAAATCCCACCAATAAAAAGTAAGATATTGAGCACAATCAAATATAAAATGTTTAGGAACTCAAATGGCTGACGCGTTAAAATGGATCGCCCGCCTTCGATTAATACTGTGGATGGCAAAGCCATCAGCAATTTACTTATAAATCCTGTATGAAAATGGGTTGGAATGATCATCCCGGACATTAAAAATAGGGGCACGAGTATTAGAAAAATCCAGTAAAACTGATTACGCCGATCTTCTGCTAATCCAATCAACATACCTAACTGGATAAATATACCAAGCGGTAATATTGCAAATATCCAGAAAAGTAATAGTCTGCCTAATCCGGGGAAAAACCCCGAAAGTATCAGAACGGTTAAGGTCGTAACAAGCAGATGAAGAATTAGAATTATCCACAGTCGAATCAGAAAACTGCCATAAATTTGTGAGATTGGCATTCCGGGAAGGCGCCCATGGTCACCGCGGCTGTCCTGAAAATAGTGCGTCACATAGGAACTGGCTAATCCTAGCGCCATCAGTCCGCTGGTAAATCCTATGATCGCAGACGATATAAATTTATCAACCTCGAGGTAATCAATTCGCGGCAGAATTTTCCCCAAACTGGTTACCAGAGCAAAATACACTAAACAAGTACCGATAATATTGAAAAATAAGCCCAGCAAAATTTTATGCAAATCAAGGCGTAACTCATTCTTTAACATTATCTTCTTAAATATCATTACTAAAACTCTTCATCAGATAATAAACGGTTAATAAATTCAGCGATACTTAGAGACTGGATATTTACTCCGACCAGATTTTCAGCGGGAATCGTAGCCAGTACGGCATAGAAATCTTGGAGTCTTTCAAAAGTCAGCTGGATGGTTAAATCCAGATTATAGACTTTAGAAAAATTATCCGATTCCTTAATTTTTTCCAGTAAAGTCTCATCTTTTTTGCGCAAGATAATTTCCCCGGAAAATGGCACATCTATTCGGGTTAACATTTTTTCGAGAGTACCGTCGAATCTAATTTTCCCATAGTCCAGAACAATCCAGCGTTCAGCAAGAGTTTGAACTTCTATAAATTCATTTGACGCGACGATAATCGTCTTGTGGTTTTTAACGGAGAGTAAGTATTTAAATAACGATGTGCGGTTCTGGTAATCCAAGCCTAAAGTTGGTTCGTCTAAAATTAATATCTGCGGGTCGCCGAGCAAAACCAGAACAAGGTCAAGACAGCGCTTAGCGCCGCGTGAATAAGTCACCGGATATTCATCCAGCACTTCCTGTAAATTGAAGTCTTTGATAAGAGGCTCACAAATCTCTTTGAAACGAGACTGAGGTATTTCCAGTAGTTCAGCCCGCGCTCTGAGATTTTCCCAGCCGGTAATCCAGCGGTTATGAATATCGTGATCAGGTAGATAACCGATACAATTTTTAGCCATTTGCGGGGATTTGGCAATATCTTCGCCGTTGATAAAAACTTCGCCCGCATCCGGTGCCATAAAAGTTGATATTACTCTCAAAAGAATAGACTTCCCTGCTCCATTCCTGCCAATTATAGCAAAAAATGTATTTTTTTCGATGCCGAGAGTCAGATTACTCAGAACATATTTCTTCTTGAAAAATTTGCTTACATTTCTAAGCGTAATAGAAGCTTCCATTAATGCGCCTCATACCATGAATTACCAACTCCAATATCTACCTTAACCGGAACATCCAGAGGTAAAGCGTTTTCCATTTCGGTAGTGACTATTTGACGAAGACGTTCCAATTCATCCGGATGAACTTCAAATAAAAGTTCATCGTGAATCTGGAGTATCATCATTGATTTGAATTTTTCTTTAGTTAATTGACGCTGAATTCTAATCATCGCGATTTTGATCATATCGGCGGCTGTGCCTTGAATCGGCATATTAATTGCCACGCGTTCAGCGGCTTCCCGCACATTTTTATTTTCACTATTAATATCGGGAACATAGCGTCGCCGACCGGTTAAGGTTTTTACGTAAGTATTTTGCCGGGCTTCGGCGATTGTTTTTATTATATAATCATTAATGCCGGGATAAGTGCGGAAATATTGTTCAATGAGCTGATTTGCATCGGAACGTGAAATCCCGAGCTCTTCTGACATTCGAAATGGACCAGCGCCGTACATAATGCCGAAGTTAACGACTTTGGCTATTCTGCGCATTTCCGGCAAGACATCTTTTTCGGGAACGCCATAAACCAGGGCTGCCGTGCGGGCATGCACATCTACTCCTTCCTGAAAGGCGCGTCTGAGTTCGGCATCACCGGATAAATGCGCCATTATCCGTAGTTCAATTTGAGAATAATCGGCTGATAAAATTTTCCAACCGGTTTGCTGAGGAATAAACGCTCGACGAATCTCGCGACCAACGTCGGTGCGAATCGGAATATTCTGGAAATTCGGGTCGCTACTACTCAAACGTCCGGTTGCCGCCATAGTTTGATTGAATGAACTATGGATCCGCCCAGTTTTTTGGTTAACCAGAAGTGGCAAAGTATCTAAATAAGTGTTCTTTAATTTCACTAAACCGCGATATTCAAGCACGGCAGACGGCAGAGGATGTTTATGCTTTAATTTCTCCAGAACGCTAACATCGGTCGAATTTCCGCGGATTTTAGGTAGGTTCAGTTTTTCGAATAGGATTTCGCCGAGTTGTTTGGGAGAATTGATATTGAACTCGACACCTGCCAGATCATAAATTCGTCGCATAATGGCATCAATTTGGACTTCCAGATTGCGTGACATTTCCTTCAAACTTTTCACATCTAGATAAACGCCGTTTAATTCCAGTTGCATTAAAACCGGAACGAGAGGCATTTCGATCTCTTCAAAAACTTGCCAGAGTTGATCAGCCTTTAGCTTCTCTTCGAATATCGGTACCAGTTGTAAAACAACATCGGCGTCTTCGACGGCATAGAATGTCACTTTATCAATATCAACCTGCTCCATATTCAATTGATCTTTGCCGTTTCCGATCAATTCTTCGATTGACTGCATTTTATAATTCAAATAATACTGACTCAATTTATCGAGTTTGTAAGAGCGAGTATCGGGTTGAATCAGGAAGGCGGCTACCATAGTATCGAAGATCTTGCCGCGCAATTCAATGCCGTTGCGGCGCAAAATCAGCATATCGTATTTCAGATTCTGCCCACATTTAACGATTTGCTCATTATCTAAAAGCGGCTTAAGCTCCGCTAACCATGCTGAATTATCGGTTTGAGCGAAAAGCTGGTCAGCCATTGCCGGATGTCTGATCGGCAAATAAACCCCGGAGTGGGCTTCCCAGCAAAGCGCAACTCCGACGATTTCAGCCATCATTGGATTAATTGAAGTCGTTTCCAGATCAACCGATAATAATTCTTTGTTAAGTAAGTTTTTTACCAGCTCGCGCACTTCCGCCTGAGTCTGGATGGTTTGGTAATGTTTATCCGGTTTGACGGCCTCTGAGACTTCGGGTTTTGTTTCGATTAACGAGTAGAATTCAAGTTCGCGATAAATACGCTCCAGTTCCGCCTGATTGACCGGTTTAATTTTTAACGACTCAATATTAATATCTAGCGGAACATCAGTTTTAATCGTGGCTAATTGTTTAGAAAGCCGGGCAATCTCCGCCCCATTTTTTATCGTTTCTGTTAGGCGAGGGTTGCCGATTGATTCAGCCTGTTCGATCACTTTTTCAAGGGAGCCAAATTTAGCCAAAAGTGGTTGTGCCTTAGCAGGACCAATGCCCTTAATCCCTGGAATATTGTCGGAAGGATCGCCAACCAGACCGAGGTAATCAGTAATTTGGTCGGGCTGAACACCTAATTTGCTGACTACCGCATTTTTATCGAGAATCTCAACCTCTTTCTGTCCGGAAGCCGGTTTATAGACCAAAATATCATCATCCACCAATTGCATAAAATCTTTATCACCAGTAACCACGAAAACCTGCAAGCCTTTGTTTTTGGCGGCTTTGGCAAGCGTACCAATCACGTCATCAGCTTCATAGCCAGGTACAGTGAGCATCGGAATATTCATCGCCTTAACGATTTCAAACATAACCGGCAATTGAGCCACTAAGTCTTCCGGCATCGCTTCGCGGGTAGCTTTATAATCGGTATAAATCTGATGGCGGAACGTCTTCTCCGGAGCATCGAAAACTATAGCCAGATAATCGGGTTTGACTTCCTCGAGGATGCGTTTCAATGAATTAACGAAAGCGAATACCGCGCCAGTCGGTTTCCCTCGGGAAGTCGCCAAACGGCTGCGAATGGTCCCAAAGTAAGAACGGTACGCTAAAGCCGACCCATCTATTAAAAATAATGTTTCCTTCTTCTCCATAAAAATATGGAAAATTTTAATCATTAACTGGCAATTTGCCAAACGATTTCAGTGAAAAGTTGAGCAAGTGTTGTTAAGTGCTGATAAGTGCTTTTAAGCGCTATTAAGAAAATCGGTGTCGAAAAAAAGTTTTAAGGCATGAAGGCATGTTTGGGACGGAATATTACGGATGTATTTTAATTTCTTAAAAGCACTTAAGAGAATTAAAGTGGACTTAAAAGTACTTTTAAACACTTTTCTTAGGAGTTCTGGCAAAGAATAGGAGAATTATTAATCCGGCACAGAATAATCCAATAGAAGTAAACTGGGCGCTGGTGAGATTCCGCCAAACGCGCGGATTGACTCGGACAAATTCAATCAGGAAGCGTTCCAGTCCGGCGAACATCAAGTAGATTGCCATAGTTTGCCCGACTTTGGTTGTTTTGGGGCGAATTACTTTTACCAAGATAAAATAAAAAGCAAAGTTCAAGAAAGCCTCATAAAGCTGAGTCGGATGCACCGGATAATTAGCCGGCGGTGAAGCATTAGGAAAAGTTACTGCCCAGGGTAAATCACAGGCTTTACCATGGCAACAACCGGCAAAAAAACAGCCGATACGCCCTATACCCTGCCCGATTAAAAGCAATGGACCAATGATGTCAGCGTAAACGCCAATACTTTTTTGCGAGCGGCGTAAAACCAGAATCACGGCAATTGTCCCACCGATCAATCCACCGTGAAATACAAGCCCGGAACCGGAAAAGATCATCCCTTTCGGATCAGCTAATAAATCCGGAATATTTTCCAGTAGATAAAATAATTTAGCCCCGACAATGCCACCGATTGCCGCCCAAAATACAACATTACTGGCGAAATCAGGATTATCGCCGAGTTTTTTAGTCTCGGCTCGAAATATCAAATAGCAAACAATAAAAGCGATCGCCATCATTAGACCATAAGTATAAATAGTCACCGGACCGATATGCAGAAGTTCAGGATACATATTTCATTCCACCTCGTGTTTATTCCAACTGTTTATGTGTAATAAACTGGCTAATGGTCTCTTGGGAACATGGAGAGTATTTTTCTCATCCAGCCAATAGCGAATTTCATTCCTATTTTCTATCACAGGCGATTCAGCCGGATAGCCAAAGGCAACCACCGAGTCAATTTCATATTGCTCGGGAATTGCGAGCAAAGCCCGCAATTTTTCGCGTTCGACTGAAACAAGCCAGCAAGTGCCAACTCCATTTGCCCAAGCCGCCAGAATGAAATTTTCTATCGCCGCGCCAGCATCTTTAGCATAATGCGATTGCATTAAATCTTTATTTATCAAAACCACCAAATAACCGGTCGGATGTTGTCCCTCTTTGGGATCACCCAATGGTGCAATGTAACTCGCCCAGCGTAAAAGTGGAAAAACTCGCTCCCTTAATTTCGGCTCGGTAATCAGAAAATACTCAAGTGGTTGGAGATTGCGAGCGGACGGTGCTAAGCGGGCGCAATCCACCCATTCGATAATAATGGCTTGATCAACTTGTTCCTGGCGAAACTGGCGGATTGTACGGCGAGTTTTAATAATATTGATAAAATCAGAAGCTGAAGCCATAAAAGACCCTTTCGGATTTAAAGAATAGCGTTCCGCATTTCGAGATCGGTTTGACGTAATTTGCCGGTAAGAATTTTAGCAATGTTACTCATAATTAAGTAGCCTATATGTTCATTTTCGTTTAAATACCGGTATAAAACGACATTATCTACAAAAATGAGATCAGTATCTTCCTCAGCCGCTACTGTTGCTGAGCGTGGTGAGCCGTCAATAAACGCAAATTCTCCGAAAATTTCATTATCACGCAGGGTGGCAATTTTTTCGCATTTGCCGGGAAGTGATACCGAATAAATCAAAACACTCACCCGCCCTTTTGCTATAATATATAATTCTTCACTGGGTTCTCCTTCCCTGAAAATTATTTCGTCTCGTTTGATGTGACGACAGCGAAACAAACCGGCTAAAGCCTCAAGTTCAGCATCTGTCAACCCATGTGTCAAATCCGAAACTCGCAGAGTGGTAATTATATTCATCATCCCTCCTGTGTTATTAATTTTATGACGTCTTTTCTGCCAATAAAACAGTATTGGCAATCAGCATAGCAATCGTCATCGGACCGACCCCGCCCGGTACCGGCGTAATAGCGGAGGCAATTTCGGCTACTTCACTGAATTTGACATCGCCGACCCAGCGATAGCCTTTTGGTGATGATGCATCTTCAATCCGATTGGATCCGACATCAATCACCACCACTCCGGGTTTTACAAATGAACGATCAATAAACTCCGGCTGGCCCAGCGCGGCAATCAAAATATCAGCCAGACGCGTAATTTCCGGCAGATTCCTGGTGTGCGTATGACAAACCGTAACTGTGGCATTACCGAGCGGCCGTTTCTGCATCAATAAATTAGCAATCGGCTTGCCAACGATGTTACTCCGACCAGTTATAACTACATGTTTACCGGCTGGGTCTATATCGGAATATTTCAAAAGCATTAAAATTCCATGCGGCGTGCAGGGCAACGGCGCTTCAATCCCCAAAACCATTTTCCCCAAATTGGTGGGATGAATGCCATCGGCGTCTTTATCGGCTGAAATAGCCTGAATAATGGCATTACTGTCCAGATGCTTTGGCACCGGTAATTGCACCAGAATCCCGTGGAATCGCGAATCGTGGTTTAATTGATTTACCAAGTCCAGAATTTTCTCCTGCGAACTTTCGCCCGGCAGACGAGTAGTTTCAGAAAAAAGTTGCATACTCTCGAAGGCTTTGGCTTTCATATTGACATAAGACTGGGAAGCCAGGTTATCGCCAACTAATACGACCGCTAAGCCTGGCGTGATTCCTTTCTGTTTTAGACGATTTATACGCGGTCTGAGATCGTCTTTAACTTTTTGGGCGATTTCAACGCCGTTAATCAATTTTGGATTACTCATTTGGCAAAACTCACACTACGATGTTCACGAACGACAACAACTTTTACCTGACCGGGGTAATTGAGTTCCTGCTGGATTTTGGCGGCGATTTCTTCTGCCAAATTATCGGCTTCTGCATCGCTAACCACCCCATTTTCGACGATGACACGTACTTCGCGTCCGGCTTGAATAGCGTAAGTCTTCGTAACCCCGGCAAAGGAAGTCGCGATGGATTCCAGCTTTTCCAAACGCTGAATATAACTTTCCAGCGTATCACCACGTGCTCCGCGCCGTGAACCGCTAATCTGGTCAGCGGCTTGTACAATGGCAGAAATCGGATGAGTCGCTTCGACTTCCTCATGATGAGAGGCAATTGCATTAATTACTATCGGATTTTCTCTGAATTTTTTGACAAAATCCGCACCGATCAAGGCGTGGGTACCAGTGACATTTCGATCAATAGCTTTGCCGATATCATGCAAGAGACCGGCTCTTTTGGCTAATTCACCATTTAATCCCAATTCAGCCGCCATTAAGCCGGATAACCAGGCGACTTCAATGGAATGTTTTAAAACATTTTGACCATAGGAGGTGCGGTATTTCAGTTTGCCGAGCATTTTTAGCAATTCTGGCGGAAATTGAGAAATGCCAACTTCATCAATAGCCTCTTCCGCCGCGCGCAAAATTTCCTCATCAACCTCCTTCTCCGCTTTATTAATCATTTCTTCGATGCGCGCCGGGTGAATTCGCCCATCGGCAATTAATTTTTCCAGAGCAATGCGGGCAACTTCGCGACGTATCGGATCAAAACCGGAAAGGACAACGGCTTCCGGCGTATCGTCAATAATAATTTCAATTCCGGTCAATGACTCGAAATGGCGGATATTGCGTCCCTCGCGTCCAATAATACGTCCCTTCATATTATCATTCGGCAGGTTGACTACCGAAACAGTCGTTTCGGCCGTATGATCAGCCGCCGAGCGTTGAATAGCCGAGACGATAATTTTTTTAGCATCGCGATTGGCTTCGGCTAAGGCATTTTCGCGGATTTCCTTGGCTTTTTTATTGACACTTTCTTTAGCTTTATCAAGCAGATTGTTCATTAGAATTTCTTCGGCTTCCTTGCGGGACATACCGGCAATACGCTCCAGTCGTTCATTCTGAGCTTCAATAATATTCTGAAGTTCGGCTTCTTTATGGAGGATAATTTCGTTATGTCTTTTTAATTCTTCCTCCCGTTTATTGAGCTCTTCGGTTTTTTTATCACATAATTCGGTTTTTCGGTCGAGGTAAAACTCACGCTTGGCGAGTTTTTTCTCGGCTTCGCGCACATCCTTCATTTTGTTGCGGGCTTCCTCTTCGGCGCGGTTTCGGATACGAATGGCTTCGTCTTTGGCTTCGAGACGAGCTTCCCGTTTGATTTCTTCGGCTTCTTTTTGAGCGTTGGCGATAATTTCCGTCGCAGTCGCCTGTGCCCTTTTCAATTTTTGGGTATATATGTAAAGCGATAAGGCAGTCCCAACAACTGCTCCGCCTATTGCGAAGATAATATAGGTCCAGGTCATTACACTTCTCCTTATAGAATCGGTTAGAACTCTACCGTTAATTTTAGATAATTCCAACCGTAATAAGGATGGTAGAGTTAATCTGATTTATTTATTTAAGATGGATTAAATTTCTTCTTTAAGTTGCTCGTCAATGATATCAATCAAGAAACCTGCCTTCTCCTCGACGGAACTGACTATTTTATCTTTTTCTTGATTGGCGGTAAATAATTCATCGGTAATATTCATTGCGGCTAAAATAGCTACACGGATAGAGGGTTGAATAGTACGGAGCGTAGATTCGACTTCCTCCATCTTCTCATTGACATAGTTGGCAACGCTGATAATATAGTCGCGATCGGCTCTGGACTTTACACTGTATTCCTGACCATAGATAGTTACACGGACTATGTTTACGTTAGGTTCTTCCATCTTTTTTAAATCAATTTTTGTTTCAAATAACGTTACGGTTGGACAGGGATTAATAATCTTTTAAAAGTTCGAGCATACCTTCGATTTTAGCTCTAAGTTCCTGTCTTTTTTTAAGGTCTAACATTACTTCCGAAGAGGCTCCTTCTTTTAATTCCGACTTCAATTTCTCATTTTCTTCTTTAAGATGAGTTACGAGCAACAACAAACTTTTGATTTTTTCTTCTAATAAATTCAAATTGACGATGTTCATTTTGCTCTTCTCATCTTAAACGGGCATTCAATTCCCGTGATAAATTGGCATAAATAGTTGCCATAATTTGATCAACTTCGGCATCGGTTAAGGTTCGATCATTAGCTTGAAATAACAGGTTAAATGTAAGACTTTTTTCCTTTTTGTCAATATTTTTTCCAAGGTATAGATCATAGAACCTGATTTCACGGAGTAAATTTCCACCGTTTTGTCTAATATTTTCAATGACTTTATCCACGGGAATCGTGCGATCTACGATGATTGAAATATCGCGTTCAGTAAACGGAAAAGCTGGCGGTTCGTGATACGTTTTAGTCAAATTCAAACTTTTCAGGATGACTTCCACATTTAATTCCATACTGTTTACCGGTAACTGAATGTCCCATTCCTTATCAAGGTAACCGGGGGCTAATTCCCCCAAATAACCCAATTTAGCCTCACCAGCCAGGATTTGAATTAAATGCTTGAAATAAGGATTTGCGGCTTTTTGAAAATTGATAGGCTGAAGACCAAATTGTTTGGCAATGGCTTCTACCAGTCCTCTTAAAAAGAAAATATTACTGGCGCGGCGTGGATATGCCCAATTCGGCTCATCTAAATATCCCGTTAAAATTACTCCCAGATGAAGTGATTCCTCAGCCAGAGTCTCGGCTTGCGGTGCGAAAGCTTGCACAAAACCCAGTTCGAAAAGTCTTAGATCGGTGCGATAGTGATTGAAATTATGTTTAACCGCCGCAATCATACCAGGTAATAATGAGGTTCGTAGATAAGCCATATCCTGACCGAGTGGATTACGCAGTTTTAGCTTATCACCAGATTCAGCTCCAAATTCAGCCGCTCTGGCACTAACCAAAGAATTGCAATACAATTCGGAATAGCCACAACCGGCTACGAAAGACCGCAACTTTTCAATCAAATCGTAACGCTCGTTGATAGTTTCCATCGGAACAATCTGGATATATTTAGCCGACAGTACTTTGCTCATTCCATAAATGCGGACAATTTCCTCGATCAGGTCAACTTCTCGCTCGAGATCAGGCCGCCAGGTCGGGACAGTAACCGTGATTTCACTCTCATCGCTATTAATAATTTCGCAACCTAATCCAGTTAGTACTTTTTTGATCCAATCCGGTTCAAAATTCATCCCTATCAAACGATTAGTACGTTCATAACGCAAAACAACTCTGCGAGCTTTAATCGGATTGGGATAATTATCCACGATACCTCGGCAAATCTGACCGCCCGCTACTTCTACAATTAGCGCCGCCAGTCGGTTCAGCGCATAGAGGAGACCTTCATAATCGGTGCCGCGTTCAAAGCGATAAGACGCTTCGGTTTGCATACCCAGAAAACGCGCTCCTTTTCGAATCACGCCCGGATTGAAATAAGCACTTTCCAGCAAGACATCGCAAGTATCATCATTGATCTCGCTATTCGCCAAACCCATAATCCCGGCAATTGCCACCGGCTTTTCGCTATCGCAAATTAAGAGAACATCGCCCGAAAGTTCGCGTTCAACTCCATCAAGCGTAACGACTTTTTCACCCGGTTTAGCCCGACGCACAACGATTTTCGGCCCTTTGAGATGGGCATAATCGAAAGTATGGAGCGGGTGTCCGGTTTCCATTAAGACATAATTGGCGGCATCTACCACATTATTAATGGAACGCTGTCCAATACTTTCTAAACTTTTAACCAACCAGTCCGGTGAGGGACCGATTTTTACACCACGAATTAGGCGGGCGGCATAGCGCGGGCAACCAATTGGATCGGCGATTTCGATTTCGATGGAATCGCTAGTTGGTTGCTGGATTTCTTTGAGATTTATGGCTGGCTTGCGTAATTCATTGCCGGTCATCAATGCGATTTCACGAGCGACCCCTATATGCGATGCGCAATCAGGGCGATTGGGAGTCAGGTCAATTTCCAGACTCTTTCCATCAGTCGCCAAATAATCAGAAAGGCGACTACCAACCGCCGCATCTTGTTCCAGGATCATAATCCCACTATGATCGTTGGAAAGCCCCAGTTCATCTTCCGCACAAAGCATACCTTCGGAGACTACACCTCTGATTTTAGTTGGTTTAAGCGTCATACCATTCGGTAATGTGGTTTCCACCAATGCCAGCGGGACTTTTTGCCCTTGTTTGACGTTAGGCGCGCCGCAGACTACTTCGAATTGTTTTGCTCCAGTTGAAACGGTGCAAATTGTCAGGCGATCGGCGTTAGGATGCGGTCGAACGGCTAATATTTCAGCGACGATGATATTTTCTAAACCGGTGCTTTTATCCTCGATTAAATTAGCTTCCAAGCCGATGGCAGTTAGACGTTCCGCTAATTCTGCCGGGCTGAAGGGAAAATCGGTGTATTTTTTTAGCCAGTTTGTATTGACTATCATAAGGTTAAAACTGTTCCAGAAAGCGCATGTCACCTTCAAAATAAAGGCGAATGTCATTTATGCCGTATTTTAACAAGGCCGTTCGGTCGATTCCCATACCGAAAGCATAACCGGTATATTTCTCCGGATCAATGCCGACATTGACAAAAACGTTTGGATCTACCATACCGCAACCGAGAATTTCCAACCAGCCAGTATTTTTACAGAGTCGGCAACCTTTACCGGAACAAATGAAACAGGACACATCCATTTCGGCACTTGGTTCAGTGAATGGGAAAAAACTGGGACGGAAACGAGTTTTTACCTCGCTACCGAAAAAGCGTTTTGCAAACATTTCGAGTGTTGTTTTCAATTCGCTAAAGGTTACATTTTCATCAACGTATAGTCCTTCAACTTGGTGAAAAACACAATGACTGCGCGGATTGATGGCTTCATTCCGATATACTCTTCCCGGGGCTAAAATCCGGATCGGTGGTTTTTGCTTTAACATTACGCGAATTTGAACCGGTGAAGTATGGGTTCTCAGCAGTCTTTTCTCGTCAATAAAGAAGGTGTCTTGCATATCGCGCGCTGGATGATTTTCCGCAAAGTTTAAAGCTTGGAAATTATAATAATCGGTTTCGACTTCCGGCCCAAATTCGACACTAAAACCGACTTCTCGAAAAATAGAAATGACCTGGTTGAGTGTTTGGGTAATCGGGTGTAAATGGCCAACGGCAGGCGCTAGACCCGGTAAACTATAATCGAAATATTCGTCCTGAGCGACCTGCTCCTTCAGTCGTTCATTTAAAGCCTGAATCTGAGCTTCAGCCTCTTTCTTCAAAATATTGAGGATTTTACCAACCTGGCGTTTTTGCTCGGCGGTAATCGAATTGAAATCGGTAAAAAGCGCCGTTATCAGACCTTTTTTACCTAAATATTTAATTCTGAGATTTTCAACCGCTTGAGGATCGGCGCTGACCTGCTGAAGATCTTTTTGCAGTTGCCCCCGAACCTCATCAGCCCGATTCAGGATGTCCATACTCTCAGCCTTTTACCAGCGCTACCAACATCGCAAATCCATCGGCGTCGTGCATGGCAATTTCGGCCAAAGCTTTACGGTCGAGAGTAATCCCAGCCTTCTTCAGACCGGCGATAAATTTATTATAGGAAATGTCATGTTGATTAGCGGCGGCATTAATACGCGCAATCCAGAGGGAGCGAAAATCGCGTTTTTTATTGCGACGATCGCGATAGGCATATTGTAAGGCTTTTTCGACGGCATCTTTGGCACTAACGTAATTTTTACTGCGTGCGCCACGGTAGCCTTTAGCCATCCCGACAATTTTACGATGTTTTCTATGATGGGGAACGGAACTATTTGCTCTTGGCATAATTTTACTCCTATACTCCAAGCATCTTTTTAACGCGTTTAACGTCAGCGCTTTTAAGAATTTCAGATTGTCTTAAATTGCGTTTGCGTTTGCTGGATTTTTTAGTCAAAATATGAGAATGATAGGCTTTGTTACGTTTAACTTTTCCACTTCCGGTCAAGGTAAAACGTTTAGCCGCTGATCTTCTGGTTTTCATTTTAGGCATATTTTTTTCTCCTATTTAGCCGTGAAGTAAGTAACGATGGTTCGCCCTTCTTGGACAGGATTTTTTTCAGGTGTTCCGACGTCAGCTAGTTTCTCGATAATTTTTTGCACCAGTTCTTTTCCGGTTTCCTGATGAGCCATCTCGCGACCGCGGAACATTAGAGTGATCTTGACTTTGTAACCTTCGCCGAGGAATCGTCGGGCGGCGTTGATTTTCATTTCAAAATCATGTTCCCCGATATGCGGTCGGAAACGAACTTCCTTAATCTTAACAACATGCTGTTTTTTCTTACTCTCACGCTCTTTCATTTGTTGTTGATAACGATATTTACCAAAATCCATTATCTTACAGACGGGTGGATTAGTGTTCGGTGATACTTCCACCAAATCAAGCCCACGATCTTCGGATATTCGTAGAGCTTCTTTATTACTGACAATGCCAATCTGTTTCCCATCAAAGTCTATTAGACGGACAGTTTGGCTTCGAATTTGTTCGTTTACCCGTACTTCTTTCTCTATGACTTGTTCTCCTTCTTTAATTGGATTTCTTTAACAATTAAATCAATGGCTTCTTCCCAGCTCATTACGCCGGTATCGCCGATTTTTCGACGTCTAATCGAAATCTGTCGTCCAGTGGCTTCTCTTTCTCCAATTATAAACATAAATGGTATTTTCATCAGCTCAGCATCACGTATTTTAGCACCAATGGTATCATTTTGCAAATTGATTTCAGCTCGAATTCCATTGTCAATTAATAATTTATAAAATTCTGTTGCGATTTGATCCTGATTATTTGTCACCGGAATGACAACTGCCTGAACCGGCGCGATCCATAGCGGAAAATCTCCGACGGTATGTTCAATCAAAACGCCAGCAAATCTTTCCAGCGAACCCATAATCGCACGGTGAATCATATAAGGCCGACGTTTATTACCGTCACTGGCGATATAATCCATATTGAAACGTTCCGGCTCGTTAAAATCGAATTGAATAGTCGTACATTGCCAGGAACGATTCAAAGCGTCACGGATTTTAATGTCAATTTTGGGACCGTAAAAAGCGCCGCCACCTTCGTCTATGTGATATTCAATATCGAATTTACTTAGTGCCGCTTTCAAAGCCTCGGTGGCTTCCGCCCAATTTTCAGGCGAACCGACATATTTTTCTTTCGGGCGGGTAGCGACATATACATCCATTTCTTTAAAGCCAAACGAGCGAACGAATTCAAATGAGAAGAGCACCAAACTCTGGATTTCGTCATTGAGTTGCTCCGGCGTGCAAATAATATGGGCATCATCTTGAGTAAAGCCCCGTACGCGCATTAATCCGTGTAACACGCCAGATAATTCATAGCGATAAACCGTCCCCAGTTCGGCATAACGAATCGGCAGGTCGCGATAACTACGCGTTTTCGATTTATAAATCTGCATATGGAACGGACAATTCATTGGCTTGATATAGTAAGTCTCGCCTTCGACTGTCATCCCATCGAACATAGATTCACGATAGAAGTCGAGGTGCCCACTCGTTTCCCAAAGCTGGGCTTTCCCGATATGGGGCGTTTGTACTAGATCGTAGCCGCGTTTTAAATGTTCTTTAATCCAGTAATCTTTGATATTTTGCAAAAGCAACGCACCACGCGGATACCAAAGCACCAGTCCGGGGCCAACCTGTTCGTTGATTTCGAAAAGTTCGAGACTCTTGCCGAGTTTGCGATGATCGCGCCGCTTGGCTTCCTCGATAAAATTCAAGTACTTCTTAAGTTCCTTTTGAGTGGCAAAAGAAGTACCATAAATACGCGTTAGCATTTTATTGCGCGAATCACCGCGCCAATATGCGCCAGCAACATTCAATAATTTAAAAGCTTTGATTTTACCGGTCGAAGGAATGTGAGGACCACGGCAAAGATCGGTAAAATCGCCTTGTGTATAAATTGACAATGGCACATCCGGTTCAATCTCACGAATGATCTCAACTTTATAAGTCTCACCCATCTTGGAAAATAATTCAATCGCTTCCTCGCGGGAAACCTCACGTCTTATAATTGGCAAATCTGCCGCAATGATTTCATTCATCCGGGCTTCGATTGCTGGCAAATCGCCATCCGTTAAAGGCGGCTCGATATCAAAATCATAGTAAAAACGATTCTCGATCGCCGGGCCAATGGTAACTTTTGCCTGTGGATATAATTGCTTAACCGCCTGCGCCATAACGTGCGAGGTACTGTGCAGTAATATTTCTTGTGATTCGGGAGAATTATAGGTCAGAATCTCAAGTCGAGCATCTTCCGAAATAATAGTCGAAAGATCAACCAAGTGGTCATTGACTTTAGCGGCGAGAGCGTTCTGAAAAAGACCGGGACTGATTTCTTTAGCGATTTGCCCGGCTGATACACCCGCCGACACTTCCATAGTTGAATTGTCGGGTAAATGTATCGTAATCTTTCGATTTGATTCCAAAATTTGCTTCCTTTTCGCGCTTCAGAGTCATAATGACTATATTTAATTTTTCAATTGTACTAGGGCGATACTGGACTTTTCCGACCCATCGGGGTTCCTAATAAAGAACCAGTGTCCCCGGTTTTTATCAGGATAGATACCATTAACCATCTAACCTGAATTCGATTGTAAAAAAACTCACTTTGGTGGGCGATACTGGACTTGAACCAGTGACCCCCTGCATGTCAAGCAGGTACTCTAGCCACCTGAGCTAATCGCCCGGATATATCAACTTAAAATAATGGTCCAAAAGTTGATAATAATTATTCCAATTCATTATCGTCAAAAAACGAATGCAAATTTAACCAAAGCATATTTATCACGCAAAAAGAAAAATTGACATTGAGGTCCGCTTATTATATAATTCTATGTTTAATAAAAAACTAAACGATTTTAGGTAGTGAATTCGTTATTTTATTAATTGATTCAAAAAACTGCTCTGCGTTAATCCTATTTATTTCTAAAAGGTGGATACCATGTCTTAATACTTTACATAAAAAACCGATTCACCCCATGGGGTGAATGTAAACGATGTCATGCTATGTAACTATTAGCTCTTTTCTTCATTTTTTTTCTAAGGTATTTTCAAATAAAAGAATTGTTATGTTTTGTTATGAAAACACCTTATGATTTTTCTCTTATTTTAAGATGTATCAAACATTTTACTAACCTCCTTTCTCTAGCGAGTTAATTAGTATGGTAATAAAGGATTCCATACGGGATTAACAGCTGATTCTCCATCTATGAACTTTATTTTTTGGGTCTCTATATTGACAATGTATAAATAACCGGTTGTGTGGAATTAAGCGAGGGCATATTTAATATGATTTAGGGGTTTATTATTGATAGAATTCAGGAACTGTAGCAAAGTGAAGGCGGTCACTTTCGACAAAATCCTGGTAGCCAAGCCGACAAAGGTTTTGGCATAATTTACACGAATCACGAATTGATCTACCAACTGAGAAAACAAGGTTTCAATCCGTTTACGAACTTTTCGAAACAATGCCGGTTGTCTTCGATAATTCTTCTGATTGGAGCGCATAGGCGTATTTAATTGAATACCTCCCCGCCTGATGGCAGGCAGGTCGTCTCGAATAATTCCAGTTGATATTCAGAATCGAGATAGGCTTTATCCCCTAACATCAGACAATTAGCATAATAAGGTTCAACATCTCTGAGATATTGAATATCGGCATGGTTGGCTTTGGAGAGATCAAAACTGGTTATGACCCCATTAAGACTACAAACCCCATGGAATTTATACCCGAAATAATGGGTATTTTGAGCCGCGCAATAGCCGTATTCTGGTGCTGTTTCAATAGATTCTTTGCAGATTTTAATCCGCTTTGCACGAGTGAATTTGCAGATTTCAACTGGCATTGAATCGAGGATAAAGGTGTCTTCAGCCGGTAATAGTTTTTGAACTAGGGTTTCTCGAACAATATTAATGAATTTAGCGAGATGTTTCCGGCGCCGATTAAATTGGGAACGGTCGATCAGCAATGGAAAGTCCTCTTGATATTCAGATCGCAGTTTAGCAAACAGGAGATTCTCACTATTGATGGAAAGGCTTTCCGCGACCAGCGATAATGCGATAAGGTCAACATCACTGAATTTAGGTTTCGCACCAATTTTATTGATATTTTCATTAGAATCGATGAAATTAGCAAGTGATTCCTTGACAATTGGTTTGATGCGATCGAAGGTTAATTTAAGATTGTGCATTAGTTTATCTCTTTGTTTATTATTGAAATACAATACAATAATTTAAGGATTTTTAAGCTAATGCACATCTTATTTTTTAGGTTTTTATTTCACACAACGGGTTATATCTAAGTTCATCGAACAGTCCGCCTCGTTACTTCCAGACTATAGTTAGCATTTTTTATTCAATACTCATCGTAAAAGAAGCAATTTTCTCGTTTTTACGAAGACTCCTCTACCATCTGAATATGCAACAATTTTATATAAATACATCCCGCTTGAAACATTATTGCCAAAATTGTCTTTTGAATCCCAAATAATATTATAGTAACTGGCTTCTTGTTCTTTATCAACAAGCGTCCTGACTTCCCTCCCAAGTAGATCATATATCTTAATATTAACATGGCTCTTATTTGGAATCCCATAATGAATATTCGTTACTGGATTAAATGGATTGGGATAGTTCTGATAAAGAGCAAATTCTTTTGGAAATTCAGTTTCTTCTTCAATACCCACCCCAAATGCTTCAAACTTCAGGATAAAGGCATCATTATTACCTCCGGCATGTGTCCCCTGATAATAGGCACCACCACCAGGATTTTGGGTTGGGAAATTGGTTGACTCAGTATAACCGGTTACAAAGATATTACCTGAACCATCGGTCGTAATGGAATATCCATAGTCAGCATCAGTTCCGCCATAATAGGTTGCCCATTGTCTAACACCGGTATTGGTAAACTTCAAGATAAAAGCATCAAAACCTCCTGCTAATGTCCCCTGATAATAGGCAGCACCACCCGGATTCTGGGTTGGGAAATCGTTTGACCAAGTATCACCAGTTACAAAGATATTCCCTGAACCATCGGTCGTAATGGAATATCCATTGTCAGCATCCTCACTTCCGCCATAATAGGTTGCCCATTCTCTAACACCGGTATTGGTAAACTTCAAGATAAAGGCATCGTCCCCACCTCCTGCTAATGTCCCCTGATAATAGGCACCACCACCAGCGTCCTGGGTCGGAAAATCGGTTGAATAAGTATAACCGGTTACCAAGATATTCCCGGAACCATCGGTCGTAATGGAATTGCCCCAGTCATAACCAGTTCCGCCATAATAGGTTGCCCATTGTCTAACACCGGTATTGGTAAACTTCAAGATAAAGGCATCATAACTTCCGGCATGTGTCCCCTGATAATAGGCACCACCACCAGGGTCCTGAGTCGGGAAATCGGTTGACTCAGTATAACCGGTTACAAAGGTATTTCCTGAACCATCGGTCGTAATGGAATAGCCAAAGTCACTACCATTTCCGCCATAGTAGGTCGCCCACTCTCTTATACCAGTATTGGTAAACTTCAAGATAAAGGCATCATATCCTCCTTCATTTGTCTCTTGATAGTAGGCACCACCACCAGGATTCTGGGTAGGGAAATCGGTTGACCAAGTCACACCGGTTACCAAGATATTCGCTGAACCATCGGTCGTAATGGAATAGCCATAGTCCGTACTATTGCCGCCGTAATAGGTCGCCCACGTTCTGACACCAGTATTGGTAAACTTCAAGATAAAGGCTTCCAAATGTCCGGCATTTGACCCCTGATAATAGGCATTACCACCAGGATTCTGGGTAGGGAAATCGGTTGACCAAGTCACACCGGTTACCAAGATATTCGCTGAACCATCGGTCGTAATGGAAAAGCCTTCGTCCCAATCATTTCCGCCGTAATAGGTCGCCCATTCTCTAACCCCGGTATTGGTAAACTTCAAGATAAAGGCATCACAACTTCCTCCTGCATATGTCCCCTGATAGTAGGTACTACCACCAGGATTCTGGGTCGGGAAATCTGTTGAACCAGTCCTACCGGTTACAAAGATATTCCCTGAACCATCGGTCGTAATGGAATTGCTAACGTCACCATAATTTCCACCATAGTAGGTGCCCCATAAAAGGGATAAGGGTGGGTCTATTATAAGTCGCTCTTTCCTTGACCAAGACTTTACATCAAAACCAATTAGTCCATCTGCTGCTATTTCGTAGAGAACTTCAACCGTATTCTTCCCTTCATAACCAATTACATTTCCATCCTCGATCTTTCCAATGGGTGTTGAAAGGATAAGCTTTTTATTATCTTTTACCTCCAAATCCGCGTACTTCACCCGGAATTTTATTTTGCTTATATCCGCATCCTCGGAAGCCTCAAACTCATGATGAAGTCTCCCTTCTTCATATCTCCAGACCCAGTCAATCCCAGGATAAACCTCTTTTATTCTTACCTTTTGGTAGGTCTTAACAAACAAAGCACCCTGAGGACATTGGGGAAGATAATAATTCGTGTATCCTGGCAGCTCATCCTCGTACACGACATTTGCGGTCTCAATCCTTGAATTTACCAGTTCAAGGTCAATCCGGGCAGAGTGAAGCCGGGCGCTTTGGGATTTGGAATGGGGCAATTCTGAGATTTCATCTTCAGGGATTTTTTCGGATTTGTAAATAACATAACCTACGCCCTGATCCGTAATGAAGATGCCCAGTCCATTATCTCTTGCCGTAAACAGGATATTGTTTACCGGACTCCCTTCAAAATCACCAACCTGACCGAGGTTTTGCTCAAAACCACGATTTTCATCCATCCAGGCTCTCACCACCTCATCGGGTATTTCTTCAGCAAATCCCAGACCACAAAGCCCGACTACCAGTGCAATAATTTTTTTACGCATGATAACCTCCTTTGGCTCTTAACTATTATATGTGGAAAAAAGACAGAGTCATAGATCTAAGCTTCCACATTTTGTTTATTCAATGGCGTCCTCTGACAGTTAATCTCGATTCTTTTGCTTCACAGTTTCTCAAAACAATCTCGAAATAAATTCAGGGATGACATTTCCTTAACTCCTTTCAGATTTGAGAACAAACACTTCACTATAAGTTTCCAAAAACCAACTATATTAAATTGTAAATGAAATTATAGCAAAAATCAAGAACTTTTTGGAAAAATTGTTATGTAAAGTATCAAGACATGGTATCCACCTTTTAGAAATAAATAGGATTAACGCAGAACAGTTTTTTGAAGGACTTATAATAATATCTGGTATTTTAGCAGTTGTAAAATACCTGGTTAAAACAAGGAGAAAGCCCTGATGATTGAAATTAACTATTATGAAGCCTACAAGGAAATGAAAAATTGCTATGATATTCGCTTTAAGTTAGTTCATTACGCGCTGGATAATAATTTGGTATCACCAGAAAAACAGTTCGCAAATGGCTAAAGCGTTATCAAAGCGATGGGACATCGGGTCTGGTAGATCACAGTCGGCGTCCACATCGGAGCTCCTTTAAGATCAATGTTCAGGAGGAACAACGTATTCTGGCAACCCGTTGTCGGCAACCTTACCTGTGACCAACAGTGATGTCGAAGCCGCCCATCGCTTGATAGAGGATGAATCCTATGATATGGTATAGTGAGTCCTTCGAACTATAGAGGATTATCGCAACCTACGCGAAATGCTTAATAAAGCATTTAAATATTGCATTTATTTCAACTACCAGCGTAAGTTTCGCTATAAGTATATGAAAACACCAATCGGAATACTAAATGAATATAATCCGCCAAATATTAATCCTGAAACCATCGGCATCTTCTCACCTATCATCACTGATCATTATCTGAACATTATCACCAAAAGTGGATACCATGTCCCTAGATCCGACAAAATTCGTATTGAAATAGAAGGTGTCAATTGAAAGCTTATTTTATCTCGGAAATTAAAGATTTAAAAAAGACTGAGACGCCTCTTACTATCGCTGATGTTGAACAACCGCGTCCGACTTCCAATGAAATCCTGATTAAAGTCATTGTCTGCGGCGTTTGTCATACTGAACTGGATGAGATCGAAGGACGCACACCGCCATCGTCATTTCCGATGATACCGGGACATCAGGTAATCGGTCAAATAATAGAAAATGGTCCCGACGCCCGCCGCTTTGCTATCGGAACTCGCGTCGGCATCGCCTGGATTTTTTCCGCCTGCGGAAAATGCTCTTACTGCCTCTCAGATCAGGAAAACCTCTGCCCGCAGTTTCGCGCTACCGGACGGGACGCCAACGGCGGTTACGCGGAATATATGACGGTTGACGAAAATTTCGCTTATCCAATTCCTGAAATTTTCACCGACGCCGAAGCCGCCCCACTTCTCTGTGCCGGCGCGATTGGCTATCGTTCTTTGCGTCTGACTAATTTATACAATGGACAGAAATTAGGCTTAACCGGATTCGGCGCCTCGGCCCACTTAGTCCTGAAAATGGTGCGTCATCGTTTTCCGCAAACGTCGGTATATGTCTTCGCCCGCAGTGAGAATGAACAGGCATTCGCGCGTGAACTCGGCGCCGTCTGGGCAGGCGACACGAATGAACCTGCACCAGAATTGCTGGATGCGATTATCGATACGACGCCGGTCTGGACGCCCATCGTCGCCGCCTTGAAAAATCTCATACCGGGCGGTCGTCTGGTTATCAACGCTATCCGTAAAGAAAATAGCGATAAATCCATTCTGACAACGATTGATTATCCCGAACATCTCTGGCTGGAGAAGGAAATTAAATCCGTTGCCAATGTCACTCGGCGGGATGTAGCCGAATTTTTAGAATTAGCCGCGGAAATTCCGATCAAACCGGAAGTCGAAATTTATCCGTTTGAAAAGGCCAATCAAGCCCTGCTGGATTTAAAACAGCGTCATGTTCGCGGCGCCAAAGTTCTCCAAATTAGCTAATGAAAACTCCGTCCATAAAATCAAACATCCGTGTGAGTATGCCAAAATTAAAAAATATCGGCAGTTTATGGACTATTTAGAACATTTTTCATAATATTTAAATTGCTGACAATTTCCACTTTCGAAAATCAATCGGTACAGCTTAAATCTTAATTCAACTTTAAATATTCAACCTCATAATTTTCGCAAAAATCACTATGAAAAATATGTATTATAAAGCCAAACAATGGCGATTAATACTGTATTCGTCGTCATAAACAACTTCATATTTCCAAAATTCCACTAAAATATAAATTTTTACTACTTAACAACGTTTAATCCTACCAATTCAGAAAATAGTTTATTAATTTAAGTCAGTGTTAAGCATTTTAACATTGTATCCCAAGTTCAACGCCAGAGAGGAGAGCTATCAATGAGTAACGCCAAGTTTACTTTACCCCAACCCGTTAATGAACTGCAATTTTCCTATTTGCACGGCAGTTCGGAGCGCCAGGCTTTAAAAATTGCTTTAAATAAAATAGCCGGCGAACAGATTGAAATCCCGTTAATTATCGGCGGCAAGGAAATCCGCACCGGACAAACCGCGAAATGCATTATGCCTCACAATCATCAACATATTCTGGCTGTCTATCATCAGGCAACTGCCAAAGAAGTTAGCCTGGCAGTCGAGGCTTCTCAAAAAGCCTGGGAATTTTGGTCAGTTATGCCCTGGCACGAACGCGCCGCAATTTTCAAAAAAGCCGCGGCATTGCTATCCGGTCCTTGGCGAATAACGCTCAATGCGGCGACAATGCTCAATCAAAGTAAAAATGTTTACCAGGCTGAAATTGATTCGGCATGCGAGTTAATCGATTTCCTCAATTTTAATGTCAAATTTATGGAACAAATTTATGAGCAACAGCCGTTATCATCACCTGGTCAATGGAACCGATTGGAACAGCGTCCCCTGGAAGGTTTTGTTTTTGCCGTAACGCCGTTCAATTTTACTTCCATCGCCGGTAATTTGCCGACTGCTCCAGCTATAATGGGCAATACCGTTCTCTGGAAACCAGCCAGCACCGCAGTGCTCTCCGCTTATTATTTTATGAAATTATTACAAGAAGCCGGACTGCCGGACGGTGTAATTAACTTTATCCCTGGAACCGGTCGCAATGTAGGACCGAATGTTCTTTCCAATTCGCTACTGGCAGGTGTGCATTTCACCGGCTCGACGGCCGTTTTTCAAAGTATGTGGAAAACTATTGGTGAAAATATTGCCAATTACCGTGGTTATCCACGCATCGTCGGGGAAACCGGCGGTAAGGATTTCATCTTTGCTCACGTCAGTGCCGATCTGGATGAGTTAAATACTGCACTTATTCGCGGCGCTTTCGAATACCAAGGTCAAAAATGTTCGGCGGTTTCCCGCGCTTACATCCCGCAATCACTCTGGCCATCATTAAAAGAAAAAATACTCGCTTCTCTTAGCACGATTAAAATCGGCGACGTGCGCGATTTCCGCAATTTTATCAATGCTGTAATTGACAAAACCGCTTTCGATAATATTTTATCGTATATCAATTACGCTAAAAATTCCCGCGATGCGGAAATTATCGCTGGCGGAAAAGGCAACGCTACTAATGGCTATTTCGTCGAGCCAACTATTATAATAACGACCGATCCGCATTTCAAAACTCTTGAAGAAGAAATATTCGGCCCGGTTATGACCGTTTTTGTCTATGACGATAATAAATACGAAGAAACTCTCAATCTCTGTAATATGACTTCGCCGTACGCCCTGACCGGCGCTATTTTCGCTCGTGATCGGCAGGCTATCCAGCTCGCGGACAAATTTCTACTCCACGCCGCCGGTAATTTTTATATCAATGATAAACCAACCGGTGCAGTCGTCGGTCAACAACCATTCGGTGGCGGACGTGCTTCCGGTACGAATGATAAAGCCGGTAGTATGATTAACCTTTTGCGTTGGGTTTCACCACGCGCGACGAAGGAACTTTTCGTTCCGCCAAAAGATTTTCACTATCCGTATATGATCGAAGAATAAATTAATAAGCCCATGAATTAATTCGTGGGTATGTTATTAGTGAGTTTAATGTTTTTGAGGCTTTTTTATTTTCGGAGAGCCGCGCAAATACGCTCGGCTTTTTTTACGGCTTCTTCAGATTCCTTTTTAAGTTCTACCACGAATTTATTTTCTGCAAAAGTCCCTCGCACGGCTTCAAAGTCCTGATCACGGATAATCGCATCACCATCAATTCCATACCCGACTCGACTGCATTGAGCAAATTCCTTTTCAGCATCTTTGAGAACCAGATTATTAAAGCGAACGACACTTGCCTGCCATTCATCTAGCAATTGGCAAACCTGTTCGGAAGTCAAGGCGTTAGTCGCAAAACGTTTAAAAAGCAAATTGAGACAGAATTGCCAGGTATTTTCTTCATAATTTTGATGAACATCTCTTAAAGCACATTCCAAATCAACAATTGAATTAAGGCGATTCTCCCGCAGTGCGAAATTGATCTTACTTATTTCCGTGCTGGTAGCAAACATACCGCTAAGATCTTCCCAATTTTCTGCCGATTTATCCGCTTCACCAGTAAAAATATTTTTCACTTTATCCCAGGTTAAATTATCGATCGAACCAATTTTCTGCATAATCAAATTGCCATAGAAGATTTTCGGAATCAACTCATAATTTTGGATAGCCCCTTTTAAGACTGACTTTCGAATATACGCACCTTGATATTTAACGAATTCTTGATCCGGCTGTGAAGATTCATCAAGACGATGGAGTATTTCAATAGCGCGAAGAGCCTTTTCAACAATATATGGGCTAAAAAAATCAAAATTGATTAGATCCAACCGGTCGGTATCTTTCCGCCGATCGCGAGCCGGCCATTTTATAATATCACGTCGCGTGCCGGAAGTGAATAAATTCATCGCCGGTTTTAGAATACTTTTGTCTTCACTTTCTATAAGGTATGAAAAAGGAAGTTCGGAGGTATCTAAATGTGCAAAGTGTTTCCCAATAACGACTGAAAATATCCCAATACGAGCTGGCCAGACTAAATAACTGTACGATCCAGTTTTTGAGCCGCGATCGAGAACCCCCTGATGTAATGGCCCTAGCTTATACATATGATTACTCTGGTTTGTACCGCTTCCTGCATTGAAAAAACTGAACATCCCAGCAATTAAAAAATTAGATTTATGATGAGTAACAGTATAGGGCCCGGCAAAAACGCTGACGGCTTCGCCGTGAAAACATTCGCAATTAGCAAAAAAAGCCGAATTCTCAGCTGAAAATTGCTTACCAAGACGCGTTCCCTGACCAACAAAACATTTGTCAAGCACTGCAGAACTGTCCACTCGCACGCCGCTTTGTATTATAAAATGTTTAGCGATTACACCTTCTCCAATGTAAACCGGATCCACCTCAGAACCGGCAATGGTTCCGTCTTCGAGTAGTAATGCTCCTGAAACGGTAGCTTTTTCCCCTATTTGCACGTTGCGGATGATATTACTGTTGTAAATTCTGACTCCTTGAGAAATTACACCACGGTTCGCTTTGCGTTTAGCGACATAATCGCTTACCAACTTTTTCAGTGCCTTCTGCAAAGCCGGATCGTGCTTGTAAATGACGATCATATAGGCTATTTGGGCAGTCAAACGATCATAAATGGGTAAAATGCGCCCGCCACCCTCATTGAGAATTTCCAGCTCGGTACCGTTGCCGAAAGTCGTTTCGCCAGTGACAATCAGATCACCAACGTTTTCAATTATGACATCCTTCTCGATTGTATAACTGATTAAATTTTTTACGTTAGCGATATAGACATTATCGGCAATCGTACAATTGCGGATATAGCTATCATAAATGCCACAATTTTTCAGACAGCCCGGTTTGACTTCCTGAACACCACAGCAATTACCTATTTCTACTGCTCCGGCGAATGTAACATTATGGATATTGGCAGGATTAAAATCGGGCTTAACTGTGATTATTTCCCAGTTTTCCGCCCGACAGCCTTGTTTTTCGAGAAGGTTAATTTCTGCTTGAGTTAATTGGCGATTTTCCATTGCCTAACTTTCCTACTAAACCGGCAGGTTATTGATAGCTTCATCCTCGATATCTTTGAAATATTCCACAGTGCCGACTTTCAATTCGAGCGTGGCTTCATCATCACAAACAATGGTGCCGTGCGGATGCAACTGCAACATCGAAACCGTCCACATATGGTTGACACCTTCTTCGATGACTTTCTGCAAGGCTCGCGCTTTGGTGTATCCAGAGGCTATCACCATTACTTCTCGGGCGTCCAGCACCGTTCCGACACCCACGGTTAAAGCCGTCTTAGGTACTCGGCTAAGGTCACCACCGAAAAAGCGCGAATTAGCAACAATCGTATCATAGGACAGCGTCTTTATTCGAGTCCGTGAAGAAATTGAAGAACCCGGTTCGTTGAAAGCAATATGTCCATTCACCCCGATTCCTCCCAGAAAAAAATCAATGCCGCCGACTCTTTTGATTTTGGCTTCGTATTCTTCACATTCTTTTTCAAGATCTTTGGCATTCCCATCCAGTATATTAATATTTTCAGGCGGAATATCAATGTGATCAAATAAATAATGCCGCATAAAATAATGATAACTTTCCGGGTCATCTTCCGAAAGTCCTACATACTCATCCATATTAAAAGTAATGACATTTTTAAATGATACTTTACCTTCTTTATACAATCTTACCAGCGCCTGGTAAGTACCGATTGGTGAGGAACCAGTTGGTAAACCGAGAACAAAAGGTTTAGCGCTAGTCTGATTGGCATGAATAATTTTAGCCGCAACATATCGGGCTACCCAATCACTCAGTTTCTCATAATTATTGTGAATTATTACCCTCATTTTAAATTCCTTTACTAATGAATAATTTTACTTTTACTGAATTACTGAATCAAAAATACCATTTAAAGTTCTTGTAGTTACAATTTTATATAAAATTACCAATCACAAAAATAATATATAACAAAAATATAATTAGCAGAAGAAAAATTTATGAGTCATAACTATAAAGTTCTACGTTAAGTAACTTTTATCAATCGTTATTCTAATCCACCTTCAGCCAGCAAATTTTCGTCTTTATACATTTGCTTATTAGATGAATTAAACTCGTGTTTAATTTGCCCTATTAAATTATCAATACTAAAAATTTTCCAATGTACAGGAAGGAATGCCCTTTTGCCTTCACGTTCGGCTCTTTCAATTTTAAAACTGACGACTAAATGCCGTGCATTATAGATAACCTTAAAATCGGTTGATCTTTCTGCCGGTGAGAAATAAAATGATCTTTGAGTCATCTGATAATTTCTTTCGTTATAAGTTTTGCACTCTAAGTAATTTGGCCTTCCGTTTCGATCTTTTAGGAATATATCCGGATAGCCGACAGCTTTTTTCTTTCCCTCTTTTGTTTCGGGTCTGTTTGCAGTTAGTCCTATTTGATTTAAGGCTTCAATCATAAAAGGCTCAATATGATTCCAACCTGATTAGAACTCACTGTATATATCATCTTATTCATAATATTCATTTAATAAGTGACAATGAGTTCCGTTAAATTCTGTTCGTAATCTGCAAGGTTCTTTACTCCCTTTGGTATAGTAAATTAAATCTACATTTGATAATGGGCCAGCTACCTTCCCGGTTACAATCTCAAGATAGTCTCGGCTTTCTTTACTGTATTCAAACTTTGTGCAATAGAGATGCTCGAGAATACCTTCTCTCTGTAGATACTCGACCACGGATGCACTGAAAAGCCAGGTCGCATCAAGAATTTTATTATACTCTTGCGTTTTTATATTTACATAAATTGTTTCTTCAAGAAGAACTATAATGACATCATAGCCACGCCAATTTTTGAATTGAACTTTGTCTTTACCAAAATAATCTATCATATAGTCAATTGTATGTTTTTCAATAACATCAGATAGAGTTCTGGAAGAAAGTTCAAGTTTGTGTTTACCAACTATTACAGGAATTTGCAAAGAATCAAGGTAATTTTTGCACTCCTGGGTAAATGATTTT
Source organism: Fidelibacterota bacterium (assembly GCA_018002295.1). Classification (GTDB taxonomy): domain Bacteria; phylum Fidelibacterota; class UBA2242; order UBA2242; family UBA2242; genus JAGNGI01. The sequence goes on along the minus strand of JAGNGI010000014.1, from coordinate 2,014 downwards.
AGAATTGCCTTAGATTTTTGGTTCATTGATTTTTTCTCCTTTTATATATGCAATGGCGCAAGCATCACATAATGGAGCCCATGCGTTTTCTGTGTTAAAAGCCGTGTACTGTTCTCCATCCTTTGCTAATTCTTCGCTGTCAACATAACCAAATCTTACTTCGATAGCAATAGTCTCGTCATCAAATTCTTTTTTACACAATTCACATTTCCACATAGTGCTCCTCACTTTTATATAATGTTAACTCCTTTTCCAATTCATGGACAAGAATAGTCAGCCGCTCTTTAAGTTTCCTACACTCGCCGTCTCTTCTATATTGAGATAGAATAATCCTGTATTTTTGCTCAATTTTCTGCTGGAAACCTTCGGAGAGAATGGGAACCGGTAAAGACAAAAGATCTGTCTTGTTTATGCTCACTGTTCCAACTCCATGCTTTAAGATATTTATGAAATCTTTGCCAAATTTTGTTTTGAGATAGACAACAAGAAAATAAGGATTGATTTCTTTAACCCTAAAAATGTGAATGTAATCGGTTGCTATTCCTTCATCTTCTTTGGCATCAACGATTGCCACTCTGCCAGCACAACCAACACCAACTCTCACAAATAAAATATCCCCAACCTTTGCATAAGCATTTGGGAAATTCATCTTACTTGAAGGGTTAATAAACTTTTCATCCCTTTTATAGCTAATCCCAATTTCGGTGATATTTGTGGCATGAAGAAATCTTAAGCCTTTATCAGAAAATTTCTTTTCTCTTCCATAAAGAGTTTTTCCAGTCTTGCAATAAACTATAAAGTTCTTAAGAGCTATGAATTTGACTCCAATATTCCTCAACTCATTCAAATTGCTGCATTTCAAATTATTGTAATAGTAATAATCCATCCTATTAACCAAATCATCTGACTTAACTTCTATTACATTATTAATAATTCCTGTTTTTTGAAAATCATAAAGATGTGCTAAATGGTTTAGGCAGTTCTTTCTATTTTTCTCTAAAATCAAAATACTTGTCTTAGCTGAGGTATCTCTAAAAATATTTCTTGGAAGACTTATGATATTTTTAACCAGCGTCTCTTTGAGTATAAATTCTCTAACGTATCTATATTGTGGATTGGATAATATTCCGTCTGGCAGAACAATTATGACATGTCCTTTGTTTTTAGCTAATCTAATAAATAATTCGAGAAAAAGAACTTCTACTGCTTGACCTATCATTAATTTGCCATTTCTATGTGCCAACCTATAATTTTTTAGAACGCTTGACTCCTTTATTCTCTGGAACCAGCTACTAAATGGAGGATTACCCACCACAAGATCAAAACCACCATTTGAAACAATCTTCTTTATATCAGAGACTTCCCATGTTTCCTCCAATAAACTATTGGCAGTAAAGTAGAAAGAATTTGGAAGTTTTGTCCTTTCAAGATTTTGAATTACTGAACTATCAATATCTATCCCGAATAATTTAGCATTGTTCCACTTCTTAGACGCTGTCTTAAGAAATACTCCATCTCCCACTGCTGGGTCAATCATGTTAATAACATTGGTTACCTGAACAAATGCTAATGCTTTTTCAACTACAATTTCTGGAGTAAAATACTGGTTGTGATTTTTTCTATTTTTATGCTTTATAGTTTTAACTTCTTCATTAGGAAAAATCTGTTGCTGCACTAAAGTCATGGCATAACCTCCTTAAAAATTTTTGCATTATATTATAAAACCCAAAGATTATTTGATCTAAATTCTTAACTAATTTGAACCCAATTTTTTCTGCATAATTTACTGTAAATTCAACAGTTTTAATTTCCTGTCCCATATATGTTGCATTCCCAATTACTATAACTGCGTATTTCTGAGGCTTTAGAATTCTAAACATTTCTTTTAAACTGTTTTTCATATCATCATTATACAAATCAATCCTTGCTTGTCCTTTTCCTCTAACACCAACAAACTTCTCCCTAATCAAAGTAAGGTCATAACCCAATTCTTTCAAAGCATGGGCATCATTTG
>JAGNGI010000075.1:3366-8823 GCA_018002295.1 Fidelibacterota bacterium | reverse complement strand
ACATTGGCGGAAAACCTATCGAGTATGAACGCGAATATACTCTGGCTGTTACGGATTATTTGGCGGAAGGTAATTCTGGTTATGACCTATTGACGACCATCACGCCAGATCGCACCAATTACACCGGCATTCTTCTGCGGCAAGCGATGATTGATTATATTAGAGAACACTCTCCAATCGTTCCGAAAACTGATGGGCGATGGCGGGAGATTAGGTAAGATTAAGGTCGAGGTTAATGTTTAAAACTACTATAAAATTTATTTTGACTTTATCACTGCTCGCTTTTTCATTCCAATGTAAGCCGGTGACAATAAAGGTAAGTGAAAATGATGCTGGCAGTACATTGGAAATGAAGGCAGGTGATAGCCTGGAAATTATCTTGCAAGCCAATCCGACTACCGGTTATCGCTGGGAAGTAGCTTCCAACGATACCAGTGTATTAAAAAACATTGGCATCGAATACCAGGCTGATAAAGTACCGTCGGGTATTGTAGGTTCAGGTGGGAAAACAATAATGCGTTTTATGGCGATAAAAGAGGGCGAGACCTTTTTACAGTTAGTTTATCGCCGACCATTTGAGAAGGATATGCCGCCGGTTAAAAAATTTGAGCTAATTGTTGTGGTCAAACATTAACCGATAAGGAGCTTGCATGAAAAAGGTTTACGTTCCTATGATTTTATGCGTGATATTTTCCGTGATTTTTGCGCAGGAGCGAAATCCTCAAATGACTCCGCTTGACTCGGAGTTTATCAATTATATAGAAATGGTAAAAAAGGGTGAGGTAAAGAAATTTACGCCCGAAGGATACGCCCTTGGCTATATTCCGCATCCATTGACTTTTGAAACAGAAATTCCGATACATCTTCAGAAGCAAGTTTCGTTACCGGAAAGGTACGATTTGCGAGAGGAAGGCAAGCTAACCTCGGTAAAGGATCAGAAAGATTGCGGTTGTTGCTGGACATTTGCGACTTACGGTTCGATCGAATCAAGATGGAAAGCTTTAGAATTGGGGGATTATGACCTTTCTGAACAAAACCTTAGAAATGGCCATGGCTTTCTTTTAGGTTCCTGCGAAGGCGGTAATGCCAAAATGGCAACTGCCTATTTCAGTCGCGGAAATGGCCCAATTGCCGAAGTTGATGACCCTTACAATGTAAAAGATAGTATTTATGTTTCGGGTTTAAGTTCTCAAGCCTATGTTCCCGACGCTCGATTTTTACCGGATGACATAAATATCCTTAAACAGATTGTATATACTTATGGCGCCGTATATACTGATATGTTCTGGGATAATACTTATTATAATTCACAAAATCATACCTATTATAGTTATGTGGATAGTAGTATCAACCATGCAGTCCTGCTGGTAGGATGGGATGACAGTAAGGAGACTGCTGGTGGCGCAGGAGCCTGGATTATAAGAAATAGCTGGGGTTCCGGTTTCGGGGAAAATGGCTTTTTCTACATTTCCTATAACGATACCAAAGTAAATACGAACCCAGCTTTCTGGCCGAATTATATGGATTACAATCCAAACGCTAATGTTCATTACTACGACCAATTAGGATGTGTTACATCGTTTGGTTGGGTTGATAACTCCCTTGATCAACCTGATTATGAAGATTATGGTCTGGTAAAATTTGTTATATCTACTGACCAAAAAATTACCAAAGTAGGAACTTGGGTGCATTCTTCCAATTCGACAGTGAATTTTTATATTTATGATAATTTTGATGGGAGATCTCTTTCGACTCTTTTGGGTTCAACCGGAGATAAAATCTGTGATTACGCCGGTTACTATACCTTTGATTTGCCCGATTCGATAGAAGTAAACAGTGGTGATGATATTTACATAAAAGTAAAATACAATACTCCTGAGACCCAATATTCTCTTCCGGCTGAGACGTTTATTACCGATTATGCTGACCCAGTTATCGAAACAGGTAAATGCTGGATTAGTAGTACAGGGAATAATAATACCTGGCTCGCAATAGGAGATAATACCGATTATAAATATGATCTCTGCGTTAAAGCTTATGGTGTTTCAACTAATACAGCGATTGTGGGTGGAGATGATATAATACCAGAGCAAATCCTTCTTTATCAGAACCAACCGAATCCTTTTAATCCAGTAACAACAATCCGTTATTCATTATCAACCTCGCAATATGTCGTATTGAAAGTTTATGATGTCCTTGGCAATGAAGTGGCTACTTTGGTTAATGAATATAAAACACCTGGCAATTATGCAGTAAATTTCGATGCAACTGATTTAACCAGTGGCATTTATCTTTATCAAATGAAAGCGGGAAAAAATATCCAAACTCGCAAACTTATGGTACTTAAATAGTATCAAGTGACATTAAGATAGGTAGTATTTTCTCTTGTGAATTAAAAGCTGGTTTATTTTTACCATTAGATTAATCTGAATTATTCTAAATAATTTTTTATAGGATTAACATTATTTTTGTTAAAATTGTGAACTAAAGGTTATTTGAGTGATGATGTAAAAAGTAAGATTATGAAACTATTATTGTGGATAAAGATATCAAAAGTGTGAAATCTAAAATTTTTATTTGGCCATTTCTAATTGTCAATGGTTACTAAATAACTATGCAAAAAACCGAAATCATAGAATTTTTACAAGGGAAGGATGACAATTGGTTATTCAATGAAGCCGATCGCATTCGGCGGGCGGTTTTCGGCGATGAAATTTACCTACGTGGTATTATCGAGTTCACCAATTACTGTCGGCAGAATTGCTATTACTGCGGATTGCGCCGTTCCAATCGCGCCGTCCAGCGCTATCGGTTATCGCGTGAGGAAATTATAGCCGCAGTGGAAACTGCCGTTAGTGAAAAAATTCCGACGATCGTCCTGCAGGGTGGGGAAGACCCCTACTATTCAGCGGAATGGATTGCCGATTTAATCCGCAAAATTATTGATAAATATGATCTGGCGATTACCCTTTCACTCGGCGAACAGACTCCGGAAGTTTTACAATTATGGCGAAAGGCGGGCGCGACCCGGTATTTGTTGCGCATCGAGACCTTGAATCGGGTAAATTATGGCTCTTTACGACCAGGCAAACGATGGGAAGACCGCCTGAATTGCCTGAAAGTTTTACGAGAACTGGATTACGAAGTCGGTAGTGGAATTATGGTGGGATTGCCCGGTGAAACTTTGGCAACGCTGGCTGATGCCATTATCGGATTGACTGAACTTGATCTTGATATGATCGGGATTGGTCCGTTTCTGGCTCATCCTCAGACACCTTTGAAAGATAAGCCGAATGGTTCAATCCAATTGACTCTGCGAACGCTGGCGCTGGTGCGCATTCTGAACCCCTATGCCAATATGCCTTCGACGAGTGCTATGGAATGTGCCGAAAAAGGCGCTCGTCTTGCGGCTCTAAAAATTGGAATGAATGTCATTATGCCGTCAATAACTCCGGAGAGAGTCAAACTGCTCTACAACATTTATCCCGGCAAAAATGCCGATAGCGATGCTTCTGAACATTCGATACCAGCCGTATTGGAAATTATCCGTGAGGCGGGATTTCACCGCAGTCTTAGCAAGGGGATTTCACCGAATCTTATTCGGCGTCACGAATCCCAAAATATTTTATCTAAATAAATGATTTTTTCAATGGAGTATAAATGCAAAATGTCAAAGTAAGTGAATGGACGAAAAAAGTGATTAAGCCCGATGAGATCGAAAAGTATCTCATAGAAGGCAAGGATTTTATTGATGAAACCGTCATTACATCTCAACTTAAATCCGCCGCCAATCCGGATAAATCTCGCGTTCGTGAGATTTTAGCGAAATCTTTAGAGATTGAACGGCTCGAACCGGAAGAGACGGCAACATTGCTGAATGTTACTGACGACGATCTCTGGGAAGAAATGTACTTAGCCGGTCTGGCAGTTAAGCGGAAAGTTTACGATAATCGTATCGTATTCTTCGCTCCGCTGTACTGCAGTAATCTTTGCGTTAATAATTGCGCTTATTGCGGTTTCCGCTACGAAAATAAAGAGGAGAAACGTCGAATTTTAACCATGGAAGAAATTCGCAAGGAAACCGAAGCCGTGATTAACGAAGGTCATAAGCGTATGATCGTAGTCTTCGGCGAGCACCCGCGCTCGGCTGTGGACTACATTGCCGAAACCATTCGCACGATTTACGACGTCAAAGTTCCGGTTAAAACCGGCTTTAGTGCGATCCGGCGCGTCAACGTCAATGCCGCTCCGATGAGTATCGCCGATCTGAAGAAGCTCTGGGAAGTAGGAATCGGTACATTCCAGGTTTTTCAGGAAACCTACCACAAACCGACTTATGCGAATCTGCATCCGCTTAATACTATCAAAGGTAACTATCGCTGGCGTTTGTATTCTTTACATCGCGCAATGGAGGCTGGAATAGACGACGTAGCCATCGGGGCGCTTTTCGGACTGTATGATTGGCGCTTCGAAGTTATGGGCTTGCTGTATCATACAATTGATCTCGAGCGGCATTTCGGCATCGGACCGCATACGATTTCATTTCCGCGCTTGACGCCTGCCAGCGGTTCCTGGTTCAGTCGTAATTCACAATGGCGGGTTAATGACGCCGATTTTAAGAAACTGGTTACTGTTTTACGCTTATCCGTGCCTTATACCGGATTAATTGTCACCGCGCGCGAAAGTGCTGAAATGCGTCGCCAAGTTATCGGGGTCGGTTGTACCCAGACAGATGCTTCCACGCGAATCGGCGTCGGTGGCTATACTTCCGCTTTGCAAGCCCTGGCAAAAAAAGAAAAGGCTGACCAACAGATTGATGAACAACAATTTACTCTCGGCGATACACGCAGTCTCGATGAAGTCGTCCGTGAATTGGCGGAACGAGGTCTGATCACTTCTTTCTGTACCGCTGGCTATCGTTGTGGCCGCACCGGTGGCAAAATTATGAATTTGTTAAAAGGTTGTGTCGAGGGAAAATTCTGTAAGGCGAATGCCGTCTTGACTTTCCGTGAATACCTTGACGATTACGCCTCGCCTGAAACTAAAGCGGTTGGCGAACGATTGATTCAAAAAGAAATCGAGGAAATTAAAGCGATGCCGTTTTTCCAGAAAGGGCGAATGCTGGAAACTTTCGAGAGACTCTATCAGCAAGTTGCCAGCGGCGAACGTGATGTCTATATCTAAAGAAATTTTACAATCAGCCGCGAGCCAGACTAACCTACCGGATAAACTAAACGCAATTGCCGGAAAACTGGAAGAAGAATATGGTTTGCAAGTCAACTTTTGTAAAATTTATGGCAAGCGCTGGTCGTATGTAGCCGGTGACCGGAACCTTGAATTTGCTCCTCAGCGCCGCCAATTGACTTCGCGATATGGAATTTTCTATAAACAAAACGACCAAATTAATCCTGACAAAATGAACGAGATTTTTACAGCACTAACCCAAATCCTGACGGA
>JAGNGI010000075.1:0-3266 GCA_018002295.1 Fidelibacterota bacterium | reverse complement strand
ATCAATACCATCGCAACTGATGGTTTCGGCGTGCTGGATTTGCATAAAATTTTGATTGATACTACTCCGGCTGATTACTTTAATTCCATCGGGATTATTGGGGATTTGGTTAAGCCTGGTGAAATGGCTGTGTTAGTTGTGCCGATTGATCAGGAAGCACCCAAAGGGCGTTTAATCTTACCACAGGTTCAGACGATTCGTGACCTTTTGGATAATAATGCCGGTTGCATTGTCATCAAAGAAAATGAATTAACCTCAGTATTAAATAATTTAAAGCAACCACCGGCGATTGTGGTAACCGATTCGCAAGCTTTTCTGAGGGTTGCCGCCGAAACACCAGCAGATATACCATTAACATCTTTTTCAATTTTATTCGCCCGTTACAAAGGCGATTTGGCAGAATATATTGCTGGAACTCGAACGATTGACAAACTCAAACCCGGCGATGAAATTTTAATTGCTGAAGCCTGTACGCATCATCCCATAACTGACGATATTGGTCGCGTAAAAATTCCCCGCTGGTTAAATCAGTATGTCGGTGGAAAATTGAACTTTACTCACTACCAGGGACACGATTTCCCAGAGAATTTGAGTAAATATAAGCTAGTGATTCAATGTGGTAGTTGTATGCTGAATAGGAGGGAAGTCCTGTCACGCATCTGGTATTGTAAACAAGCGGGGGTTCCGGTTACGAATTATGGATTGACGATCGCCTATACGCTCGGCATATTCGAACGGGCGACAGCATTATTTAATATTGAGACCTAAAAACGCTTAAAGCGCGAGTTGTACCAATTTTCTTGGACAAATACTTTTCCTATATTTTTTATTAATTTGATTTTATAAAATCTATGCAACCAATTCCGCAATTGATTATCAAAATAACAAAAAATGGAGATAAAATGAAAAATAAATGGATGTCGGTAATTTTGATTCTACTTTTAGCTTCCAGCCTATTTTCGGCAGGGAAAGAATGGTATAGTTTTAACGAGGGTATTGCTCTGGCTAAAAAAGAGAATAAGCACATCGTACTCGACTTCTACACTGACTGGTGTGGCTGGTGCAAAGTTATGGATCAAAAGACTTTCTCGGTGCCGACCGTAAATAAATATTTATTTGATAATTTTGTTCCAATTCGGATCAACGCCGAAAATGACAAGGAAAAGTTGGTTTTCCAAGGTAAAACTTATACCCCCCGTCAATTGACCAGAGCATTTCAAGTGACCGGTTTTCCATCAATTGCTTTTATTACCCCAGAAATGGAAGTAATCGAAGTAATTCCCGGCTACATCGAAAAAGACCTTTTCCTTAATCTATTGAAATTTGTCCATCAGGAATGTTATAAAACTGGAATCAGTTTCGATGAATTCGTCAAAAACGGTTGCCAGGGTTCCAAATAGTCCCCATCAAACTAAAATCGCAAATATCTTTCAAAAGATCTCTCTGAAAAAACTTAGATTTACCTCTAAAATATGTTTATCAGAACTATTTCTTGGCAGGTAAAATCCTTAATATCTAAATTTGATTGTTTATGAATTTGGCTGAAAAATAGGAAGTATAAGTCGGTGATAAAGTCACTACCTGGAAGAGTAAAAACTTCAAAATCGAAAAAAGCCAATTTATATGCCGATCGCCTTCAAGTGACCGGCAAAATCATAAAATCAGGAATAATAAATCCAAGTCTATCTCTTTTTAATTCTCATCTATTTAATTACATTAATCAAACAAATTGTAAGCCAATAACCAAGAATACCTATGAAAGATTCAATTCAGAAAAATATCGCTAACCAAATTAATAACAGAGTAATTCCAAGATGGGAATGGCGCACTTTCGGATCGGAATTCCCCAAAGCGGAAAAATTTTTGAGTTCACTCCCATACGATACTATCAAGGAGAGTGAAGAAATTTACATTTTATCAAAAAATTCCAATGAAAATTGCAAAATCCGCAATTCGTTGATGGATATTAAAATTATCGAACAAACTAATCCCGATGGATTGGAATTATGGAAACCAGTTCTAAAGGCTTCATTTCCACTTAGTTTTGAAATCGTACGTCTCATACTGCGCACTTTACATGTTCGTAAGCCGCTGGCGATGCGCGATCATTATACTCATCATCAATTTTTAAATGAAATCGTCGCATCCAATCCGAAACTAAGTTTGGTAGATGTTAAAAAGAAGCGAAGGTGTTACACTCTCGAAGGGGCTGAAGTCGAATTATCCGAATTGCAGGTTGGCAATCAATCAGTTAAGACCATTGCCGTTGAAAGCGAAAAACCGCAAAATGTGCAAAAAGTAATAAAATTACTCGAACTGGATAACCTGCCCAATACCAATTACATCAAGGCTTTGAAAAAAATGAACAGGCACTAATATGGGAATTGAAATAGAAAGGAAATTTCTGGTAATTGCCAATGATTATCGTACTTCTGGCAGCGGTGTCCGTTATCGTCAGGGTTATCTCAGCACAGCCAAAGAGCGAGTGGTACGGGTTCGAACAGTCGGTCAACAGGCATTTTTGACAATTAAGGGCATAAACGTCGGAGCCGTGCGACCAGAGTTTGAATACGAAATTCCTAGGCAAGATGCTGAACAAATTCTCGAAAATATCTGCGAAAAGCCCATTTTAGACAAAATCCGGTATCGAGTTAAACATAGCGGATTTATCTGGGAAGTGGATGAATTTCTGGGAGATAATGCTGGATTAGTAATCGCTGAGATTGAACTCGCCGACGAAAACCAATCCTTTATTAAGCCGGACTGGGTGGGAGCTGAGGTGACCGGTGATCCGCGTTACTTCAATTCCAATTTGATAAAAAATCCCTACAAGTCCTGGAATATTAAATAATCCCAAAATAAAGTATCTTTTAAATTATTGTTTGGTTTGTTGGTAAAATAAGTGGTACCTATCTGAAAATATTTTGAGGAAACTTCGCTAAAAATATTAAATTAACGCCGCTATTTGGAGAGGTGGCAGAGTGGTTGAATGCGGCGGTCTTGAAAACCGTTTCTCGACTTATCGGGACGGGGGTTCAAATCCCTCCCTCTCCGCAAATGAACGTGGTTGAATGCGGCATTCTTGAGAACCGTTTACCGACATCTCGGGACGGGGGTTCTTCCGTAGGAACTCCGCTGGAGAAATCCCTCCCTCTCCGCAAATGAACGTGGTTGAATGCGGCATTCTTGAGAACCGTTTACCGACATCTCGGGACGGGGGTTCTTCCGTAGGAACTCCGCTGGAGAAATCCCTCCCTCTCCGCCAA
>JAGNGI010000013.1:10343-41664 GCA_018002295.1 Fidelibacterota bacterium | reverse complement strand
GTTATGCCATTCAGCTATTCTTATAGTAGTTCGGATTAATCCCAAAATTAGGAACGATAGAAATTTCTATCATTAGGGTCAATAATTTATTTATCCGGTTTATACAGTCCTCCCGGATTCGAGCCCAGCAGACCGGCTTTTAACATGCGCTGATCAACTGGTGCGAGATTTTGTTCCATCTCAGGTGTGAGTAAATTTACGCGACGCTGACGATCGAGATGGTTAGCGATTTCATCCAGATGTTCATCGTCTATCATCCAATTCCAGCGGTCGCAAATAGTAAGATTCAGCGGCAAGGTGTAGCCGCGCAAGGTTTTCTCGCCGACGATGTTGAAATAATCCTCGAAATATGAAAGTATTAGCTCCCGCAGAGTGCGGAAAATCGGCTCACGGTAGCGCAGACCGACGAAGTTGGATTTAGCTACTGCACCCCAGTGATTACTGCGTTTATAAACCGCCAGCAAATGATCGTCGTCGCGCTCGTTGGGTAACATTTCTACAATCAATGGTGGATACCCGAGTCGCCGCAAAGCCGCCGCCGCAAACAAAGCTCCGTCAAAGCAATGTGCCCGATGATCACGTAGAACACTTAGCGGTGATCGGTAAATAGGCTCGGTGCTGTAGGGCGTTTCATCGAGAAAAGTCTGGATTTTCAGCGGCGAATCCAAACTATTCATCAAAGCAAGTTCCGTCGTATTTAAATGACGATCAAAATGTTTTATTGGGTCTAATTGAATCATTTTTCGATCTTTTCTAATTCAGTCTGTTTATCAATAGTGAGTTCAATTTTGTAAAAATATTTATCCTGTGAATGGGATTATAAAGGAATAATAGGCATTCTCAATTTTTACTATCTTCTTATCAGCAGTTTTGAAAAGTCGTAGCTGTAGCTCCCTACGTTCCAGGCACTCATCAAGTTAAATTCGCCTTTTGTTATAGATTGAACTCACCCGATGCTTCCGGCTGGTATAAAACTTTTTCGATTCGAATTCGGGTAATTCCAGCTGGAACCTTCCACTCAATAGTATCTCCCTCAGAATAACCTAAAAGTGCCGTCCCGATCGGCGAAAAAACCGAAATTTTGCCTTTATTAATGTTAGCGTCAATGGGAAAGACGATGGTAACTTCCATTGTGCTGTCATCATCCAGATCACGGAAAATTAGACGCGTATTCATAGTGACGATTTTGTCTGGGATTTCGCTAGCTTCAATAATCTTGGCTCTGTCAAGCTCCTTCGCCAATAGTTGCAAATCATCCCGTCCATGGGAATATGAAACCCCAGCCATAGAAAGTTCCTTTTTTAGACATTTTAAATCTTGAGAAGTAATATAAATCTCCCTTTCCTTCGTCATATTGCACCTTTCTCTATTTTTTGCTTTATTACCAATGCGGTTGATTGCCGATTTCCACTCCGGTGACATCATCGGCTTCCATAATGGCAATAAATGCCTGGGCATCTACTTCCGTTACCAGACGTTTTAATAATGAAACTGAACGCGCCGGAATCACCGAATATAACAATGTACACCCAGCCCCGCGATATCCACCCTGTCCTTTAATCAAAGTCACTCCAATTCGATGTGCGTTTAATTTTTCGACGATAATTTCCCATTGATCGGAGATAATTATGGCGGTTCTACGGTTTGCCAAGCCGTGAAAAATTTTATTCGTAAACAGACCACTAACGAAAATGAAAACAAGAGTGTAAAAAACTTTCTCTATTGGAAAAATAAATGCTGACAAAATCAACACCACCGCATTAATAAGAATGGCACCGGTGCCCAGGGTTATTGAAAATAATTTGTTCAATATTACGCAAAGGATGTCTGAACCCCCACTAGAACCATAAGAACGTAAAATTAGCGCAGTCCCCGCACCGGATAAAGCACCGGCAATAATAACGGCTAAAAGCGGATCAGATAGATTAAGCTCGAAATTAATTAACGAAAGAGTCGCAGAATAAATCACCATTCCCAACAGAGAGTATTTGATAAAACGGCGACCCACAAAACGCCAACCGAGCAAAAAAACCGGGATATTAATAAGACAATAAAGCAATCCCAGCGGAATCACCGGCCATATATAGTAAATGATTAAAGCAAAACCCGTCATTCCACGGGCAAGCAGACCATGCGGTAGGATTAAAGCTTTCACCGCTAGAGCACAAAGAATACTACCAGACGTGAGTAATAAGGTCTGATATAATAAATTAACAGTTCCGTTTTTTGAAATGATTCTCATATCTATTACAATTAAACTAATATAAAAGTGTATCTTCTTTGGCAAACATAAACAATTCCAGTGTATTAATCAAGCTCGGCCGACTAAAAGAAGCATTACTAATAGTGTGGCGCTCATTATAAGTAATTAAAACTTGTGATTCTTATCGCTATATCTGGTTTAATTTTTTGCTCTTAAGGCGAATAGATTGTTAGTGACTTTGTGAGTCCACGACATGCCTAACAGTTTTCAGGGACATGCCCTGTCTCTTAAAGCGTTGCCCAAACAGAATGCCAATATTTTTTTAACTTCCGCCAGTACCATGGTGTTCTCCTAATGGATAATCAATGGATCTTTGATTATTCTCTAAGATTTTATAATAAACTGCTTGTCTCAAAGGATTAAATTCCTACTCATTTAAAAAAACCACAGGCTTCCTGCAGATAATATAAATCCAGTCACTTTGTGGCTCCCGGAAACACATCTTCAGCACAATAATCATCACCACTCTCCTCAAATATCTTCCTCCGGACTTGCTCCTGGTAATAATGCTTCTCCTTACCTAAGCTCTGGACTTTAAGTCAGATTGTCTGTGAACTAATCTCTTCTCCGGTGGCTTTCTTAATATAGCGATTATTCCTTTGATAAGGTGCATCTGTGACTAACTCCAAAATCAAGTCCATTACTTCTCCACTAATTCCGAAATCTGGCAAAATAAGCAATAATGGATATACATCCGGCCAACCTTTGTGAACATAGCGCCCTATCTTAATCCAGATCGTCCTAAAATAACAACGCACCTGGCGATGGTCATGTCCCTTATGACGATATTGAGCATAATGTCACCTTAAACGTATCCCTAACTCTTTATGCCACATGTCTAACAATTGGACTACCTACTCATATACCGCCCTTATTCAATTCCACCTCAAACTGATTGAAATTGTGATAATCCTTCGCTAAATCAATCTCGAAATTGATCTCTTTCATGGATCGCCTTTCCTTAATTTTAAGTTTTAAAAAACCCCTAAGGGTAAGCCATTTTCTATCTTTTGCCACAATTTTTGTTATGCTTCTAAAAAATTAAGTATGATTATGTTGACGTGGGAAATCACTCAGATTTACCATCGCTATTTGAAAGGGAGACTAATTAAATTAGTTAAGTCACTGGTCGTCACGCTGGGAGTTGTTGGTTCGAGTCCCGCCAATACTTTCCAGAAAACAGCAAGTTGCAATTATTATTTGATTTTGACTTCATTTTTTGTGATGATTATAGAATTTTAATTCTATTGGTTGGAGCGCTTTTTTCTTGTTTGAATTTCTCAATCATTAATAATAATATGACCGGTTACATATCAAAAAATAAACTGGAATGTTTCTTTGAGGCGGACAAAAATCTACCATACATTTATTTCTATGTAAGGAATGTTATCGGGTTGGTATGGTTTTAAGAGATTTACGGGCAAGATTTAGTTTAGATCGATTATAAATATTTGATATAGGATTTTAATTATCTTACTTAGTCTTAATTAGTTAATATATCCGGAAAGACTGCCCCTTAAAAAGGGAAGTACTAAAAGTACAGAAGATCTAAAGATAGCAGTCTTTGGGATCTATCATAACATAAAGCGGTATCATTAATTCTTGACAATCGGGTAATAAATGATTAATATATTTCTAAATGAATAGAATTAAACAAAATCATATAAAATATTTATCTTTAGAGGAATCTTTCGGTTCCTTGATTAAGAAACCATCAGAAAAAGTTTCTTACTATAGAAACTTGTTTCTTAAAGGTGAGGTCTGTATTAAGAGGGGAAAAGCTGGTTAACATTATTACATATGCTATTATTATAAGGAGTAAATCAATCACTATTTTGTATCGGTATTTTTGCAAAGCCCTTAACCTTGCCTACTTATCTATGGTTATAGTTTGTGCTATCTTTTTCATCTCTTGTGATAATAATGATGTTATTTCGTCCTTAAATTCAATTCCACAACAGAAAATTTTACATATTCCGACATACGAAGGTTTTAATTGCTCAGTGCATCCTGACATTGTTTATTTTAATGAGGGATATAAGGGTCATTATTTCTATATGAGTTTTACTCCTTTCCCATTTGGTGAAGATAAATTTGAAAATCCTTCTATTTTGGTCAGCGATAATGGTGTGGATTTCTATGAAGAAGTACATGGCATAAATCCTATTGTATCGGCACCTCCCTACGGTCATAACGACGATCCCGATTTATTGTACAATTATTCGAATCAAACATTTCATCTGTATTATTTAGAAACGATGATACCGGATTCACAGAATGTTGTCATTCTGACTTCAGAAAATGGAATATTATGGCAACGTACAGCAGTAATCCATTATGATCTGAAAAATCCTGACCCCTTTATTCTTTCCCCTGCCGGAATTCAAATCGAATCGGAATTTTTATTGTTTTTTGTTAATTCCTCAATTGCTAATCAACCAATCCAATATCTACGTAGTGAAGATGGAATAGCGTGGAATCCTGATGAAGTCTATACTATTGAATATGTGCTTCCCCAGGGCTTTGCCCCCTGGCATATTGATATATTTTCTGATGGAAATTTCTATTATTTGCTTGTGTCCGCAAATTACCCTCATACCGACTTATATATTGCCGTTAGTTCGAATCTCGAGCAATGGACATTTCGGCAGGAACCAATCCTTGATCATAAAAATACTTTTTTAGGTCCCTGTGATCGTATCTACCGTAGTAGCGGTGTGGCAGTTGATGACTTGCTAATCGTCTGGTTCTCCTTTATGCGGTTAGATGGATCCTGGGGTATTGGTATAAAAAAATTTAATCTGTCGGCATTATTTAATAAGGAAAAATCATAATGACCCGGAAAATTCTTGGATGCTTATTATTCTGTTTTGCCTCTCTTTTAGCACAATTTAAGGCGGGAGATACTAGTCTCGGAGGTTCGGTTTCCTACGAACGCAATTATTGGAACAAGGAAGCGCAAATCTCTATTTTCGGAATCCAACCGGAATGTAACTACTTTATCCTGAATAATTTTTCTCTGCAAATTATAGGACTTACCTCTGTTTATATCTATCCGAAAGACTGGGGTAGTAACCCGGATAGCGATTTAGGGCTTGGTTTGGGAGCGAAGTATTTTCTTCGAAGTTTCTATATAGGTTCGTCATTCGTATATAAAAGATGGAATAATATTCCAGCGCGCAATGATTTGCTTATAGAAGCAGGATATTTGCTGAAACTTAACCAGAAAGTATTTTTAGACTTGGGTTGTAATTATACAACTGGAATCAGTGATGTTAACCGAAAAATATCAAAAGTAAAACTTGAACTCGGTATTGTTGCCTTTCTCTGAAAAAAGGTTTAACAATTTCCGATATTTAACAAATTAAATAAATAACGAGTTATAAAATAATATCTTAAGACCAAAAGATATAGTTAATAGGGCTTCCTGAAAAAGTATCTAATATATTGTAATAACAGATATTTATCGCTTTCTATATTTGATATAAATGTATATATTTAGGGTGATATTTGACAAAACCTATGCATTTAACAAATCAATTTGGAGCCCTAAATGCTAAATTATGAAGACCCCAATCAAACTAAGATTGTAAAATTCACCTTGCCTTTTTCTGGTCACCTTGATCCTAACAATCGCTGGATATGTTTAGCTGAGATGGTTCCGTGGCAGGAACTCTATGGGAAATACACTAAGCAACTGTGTCGAGATTTTGGGCGTATGTCCATAAAGCCACGAGTAGCCATAGGTGCATTGATTATTAAGCACTTCAAGCAATTAAGTGATGAGGAGACGATCCAGGAGATTCAGGAGAATCCTTATTTGCAATACTTTTTAGGCTATTCGAGTTATCAATTCAAGCCCTGCTTTGATCCTTCCTTATTTGTGACTATTCGGAGGCGCTTGCGCCAGCCTGGACGATTGAGGCCATCAATGAGATATTCATTCAGAAAGTGAGAGAATACGAGCAAATAGAAGCCGAGCATAAGCAGAGTTGGAGACAGTCAAAGACTCGCAAGAGAAGGGGGGAAAGCCAATGCGGAGGTTGAATTTGGTGCTAAAATATCAGTAAGTGTAGTTGCAGGGTATGTATTTTTAGATCGATTGAAGTGGGATGCCTATAACGAAAATATGGGCCTGATTGCTATGGATTAGGAGGAGTAATGAGCCAGGACTAAAGCAACCAGTGAAAACTAGATAGCTATGGCGCTACTCTCGATGAATATGGCAACTGCTTTGCGCCTTACTGCCAAACCGGCAAGGCAGTTTTTATTGTCTCTAATAGATATAGTAAAAAAATGGGTAAAAATTATGGCCAATGGGAAATTGATAGCAACTAATCAAGAAATTATACCAGTTTTACCGTAATTGTGACTTTTTCAGGAAACCCTACCTAAGTTTTTCCAACCCGCCTTTGGCAATAAAAAGTTCGGCATTGAGAATGGCTCCGCCAGCCGCGCCGCGAATCGTATTGTGCGATAGCATCACAAATTTATAATCGAGGATCGGACACTCTCGTAAACGACCGAGGCTGACAGTCATACCATTGCCCAGATGGCGATGCAATTTCGGTTGTGGATAGTTATTTTCCTCAAAATAGTGCAGTGGCTTTTCTGGCGCGCTTGGCAGTTTCAAACGTTGCGGTTCACCCTGAAATTCACGCCAAGCGGCGATGATCTCCTCAGCGATCGGTTTTCGTTCCAATTTAACCGAGATGCACTCCGTATGGCCATCAACGACGGCAACACGATTGCAAGCCGCGCTAATGATAAATTGGGCTGGTTCGATATGCCCATCAAGGTATTTCCCGAGAATCTTTTGGGGTTCCCTTTCTAATTTCGCTTCTTCGCCGCTGATAAATGGGATAACATTATCCACAATATCCAGACTGGCTACCCCCGGATAACCAGCACCGGAAATCGCTTGCATAGTAACAACATTAACGGCCGAAAGTCCAAATTGATCGAGTAAAGGTTTTAGAGCTACAACCAGACCGGTCGCGGCGCAATTCGGATTGGTGATAATCGCACCTCGTCCATATTTCTGGGTAGCGATAATTGCCAGATGATCGGAATTGACTTCCGGTACCAGAATCGGCACATCGGGGTCATAGCGATGATTGCGTGAATTAGAAATTACAATATACCCGGCCTTAGCAAAATCAGTTTCAATTTCTCCTGCCACGGAAGCATCCAGCCCGGAAAAAACAATGCGGCAGGGTAGATTTGGCTCACAATTTTTTACTATCATCTTCGCAACGTTGTCTGGTAAAGGCTTAGTCATAAACCAATGCGCGGCATCGCGATAAGTTTTGCCAGCCGAGCGATCTGAAGCCGCTAAAGCGGCAATTTCAAACCAGGGGTGTTCTGTCAATAGTTCGATGAATTTTTGTCCGACGCTACCGGTGGCACCCAGAATACCAACTGGGATTTTGGACTTTAACTGACTGTTCGATTTCAATTTTTTTCCTTTAATTAATAGAATTGGTAAAAAAAGCTGTATGCAAAGCATTGACCGCCGGCACTAAACAAGGCTCTTTGACGATAAAATAGGTCGCTACATCCGAAGCGCCCAATGAAATCATTTCGATGTTAATATTTTGGCCAGCAATAGCACTGAAAATTTTCGCGGCTAAACCGGGTGTCTGTTTCAATCCCGCGCCAACTGCCGCTACGACGACTTCATCATCGCAATGCTCGATCGAATCAATCAATCCGTCTTTCAAAACTTGGAGAGCTTTATAGCCGACTTTAGAATCTTTGCGGTCAATCAACAAATTAATACAGGTTTGCGAGGTAATAATCGAGTAAATATTAACTCCACAGGCGGCTAAGCGACTGCCGATTTCGGAAATAACGCCCGGTTTATAACCAACACCAGCGCCTTTTATCCGTAAAACCGAAATGTTTTTATTATAAGTAACACTTTTAATAATTGCCGTATTGAGAATTTCTTTAGCACAAATTTCGGTGCCTTCAATCTCCGGATGATAAATATTACGAATCACTAATGGAATCGAGTCGTGAATCAACGGCTCGACTGTGCGCGGATGTAATATTTTAGCACCGAAGTAGGAAAGCTCAGCCGCTTCGTAGTAGGATAATTTATCAATTAAGGTCGCCGTCGGCACAATCTTTGGATCGGCGGTCATAAATCCATCCACATCTTTCCAGATTTCTAAACGGTCGGCTTTCAAACCTTGGGCAATGACCGCCGCGCTATAGTCGGAACTATTTCGGCCAAAGAGGGTAACTTTGCCGTTTTTATTAACCCCAAAGAATCCGGTAATTAGCGGCGTAATGCCTTTTTCAAGCAATGGATAGACATGCGATGGCAAATTTTTACGAACTATTGGCAACAATGCGGTAGCACTGGTAAAGGAATCGTCGGTGACAATTCCAATTTTATCAGACTCTAAATACTGAGCCGGAATGCCATGAGCCTTAAAAATCGTCGCCGACAAAATTACCGATAGCCGTTCACCAAAGCTCATAATCAGAGCGTAAAGCTGAGGGGTCATTTCTTCGGTATAAGCCAGACCATAAAGCAGGCGTTCGAGTTTCTGAATCCGCTCTTCTAATTCATTCATACAGTCCGATATCATAGTCGGATCGGTAACTAAGTCGGTTAAAATTTTAGCATGCCAGGCTCTGATCTTAGTTGTGGTATTTTCAATGGATTGCTCGTTGGCGCGAGCCTCCCGGATTGTAGTTTCCAACCAATCGGTCATGCCATAAATTGCCGATAGAACGACTACCTTCGGTTCTTTATCCTCGGCCAAAATACGGATTGTTTCCGCATAGGCGTTTTTATCTTTCAAACTAGCACCACCGAATTTCAATACTTTCATACTGATTCAAATTCCTTCATTTGGCAATCATACTTTCACTCATTTCAACGCGGCAAATTTCTGGGATTTCTCCCGCAAATCCAACATAATCTTCAATAATTACGATACATCCAGCTACACCGAATTTCAGTACCTCATTCATCGCATTTTCAATTTCAAATTTATCTTTTTCACGGATGCGATTTCCTAAAGCAGTCGCGGCGGCGTCCGCTAACACCGGATCGTCAGCGAGAATGACGCTGGCGTGCGACTTCCCGAAGCTTAGTGCATGTCCGATCACCCCGGATGAAGTACAGACGCTGGTTAGCGTAGAATGCACCGGAATTCGCAAGCCTATATCGTGAATTACAGCCGGTCCACTGTAGATCCCAACCACTACTGGCCGGTCATTTAGAATTGCGATATCACCGCCGTTATCAACGATAGCAAAGGTGGCACCGGCTTTTTGCATCGCCAGAACTGCATATTTAGCAATTGCCCCGGCTACTGCCGCCATCGGACCGACTCCGCAAATAGCTCCGGCAGTCGCCATTTCCCGTATAATTTTACTGGCGTCGTTCGGAACTTTATAGGGCTTCAACGTCGCTTTAAAAATTGGATCGTTGGAGATATAGTTTTCTATGTCTGTATAACAACGGATAATTTCTTCCTCACCAATTTTAACCAATTCAGGCTCGCCCGTAATGCGGGCAATTGTATTTTTATATCGGAAAGTTACCGTTTGGTTCATCTCTTGCCTTACTTTATTCCAGACAGCCAACTGAACAAACTTTAGTGCAGATACGACACAGATTGCATTTAGCTTGGTCAATAGTTATTTGATTGTTTTCATTTAGATAAATAGCCTTCTCCGGACACTGGGCGATACACAGTTCACAAAGGATGCAACGAGAATGGTCAATTTGAATTCCGTTGGAATGTTTCTGGTTGGTTGTTGATATTGCCTGTGGTTTTTTGGGTGGCTTGACGGCTAATTGTTTGGCTTTTCCGATCTTGGGAATTGGCTCGATCGCTTCGGTCAGGAGAAAATTGCCGTTCAGAATCCAATTTTTCAATTCATTAGCAATTTTGCGAGCCATAAACAGACTGGAAAGCGAACCCGTAGGAACCGGCTTGCCCTCAATTTCTACTTGACCGGATTTGAGCTCCCGGTATGTAACTCCGGTTCTTAGGATTGGACGTTTCAATCGTGGAATTCCGTAATCCACAATATTTACCCTGAGTTCATCATCGGTTATGGCAACCGAACGAGCGATTTCTTCATTCAGAAGTGGAATCGGCACGCCAATCCCAACGAACAGGGTACAGCCATAGCCATAGACATAAGCTCCGCGTAGATATTCAGGACGCATAAGTTTCAAATCGCCCTTAACCATTAAATTGGCGAAACCTGTTTCCGGACTGTGCTGACTGCCCGAATCAATTACATATCCTACTCCGCCGCCTAGGAAAATACGTGTTCCCAGACCGATCGCCAAAAAATTCGGGTCATTATTGAGCGGCGACAGTTCACCCGCGCCGGAGTAGGTGACATTACCGAGCCGTGGCAGTAATCTTCCCATATAGGTGTAAATAATACGATCAGTCGAATTAGCCGCGGCATTATAACGTTGATAAGCATTACGTGGATTTAGCAGAACAGCCTGATTAAGGTCTTTGAGCGTAAATTCAGTTACAATGGAATCAAGCGGATAACAATCAGTAGGTTTGCCTTCGGCTTCTAAGACGAGATTTTTGCCGGCTACCATATCCTCTATGACATGGCCTCCGCCGTAATGACCATTCGATTTTTGGGAACGCTCGGTAGCACCGATATAAGCATCCACCGCCGCTAAACCACCGTATGCTGGAACGTCGTTAATTTTCACTTTTTCCATTTTTAAGGGCGGGTCGGTATGACCAAAATTCAAAAATGCTCCGGAAGAACACATTGCTCCAAAAGTACCAGTCGTGACGACATCAACTTTCTCCAAGGCACTTTTAATACCCTGTTCCCGAATAAAGCTCTTTATCTCCTCCGCCGTCATCACAACTGCCTGACGGTTTTTTATCTTCTGGTTAATCTCGGCGTAGCTTTTTATAATTTTCATATAATCCTTTCAGCCAAAAAAGCGTAATAATATAATAAATTTTACCCAGATTATTGGCGGACTACTTTAAATATTTATGAATATTTTCTTATTATTTTGTATAATTTATGTATAAATATACAGCATAATTTTCTGCTAAGGTCATCAAGTACATCATGATGGTGAGTTTATTATATTTTGGACAAACGTGCGACAAGCGGCAAGGCGATTATTTTCGGGTGTATTTTCCAGCAAATTAATGAAGGCTGAGCCGATAATCACCCCGTCGGCATAGTGAGTGTAAGTTTGGAAATCCTCATGACTTTTAACGCCAAAACCGATCAGCCAAGGATGCCGGAGAGTCTGTTTTAAATGATTGAAAAATGCGATTGTCTCGGGAGTTGGTCGGTTATCCTGGCCGGTAACGCCGGTGTAAGCCACACAGTAAATAAAAGCGGTACTGATTTCGTCAATTTGCCGAATGCGCTCGGTGGGAGTATTCGGAGCTATTAAATGAATCAAATCCAGGTCGGCTTTGCTCAATTCATCCCGGTACCGCTGACTTTCTTCCATAGGCCAATCCGGTAGAATTAGCCCATCAACTCCTACATTGTGGGCACTTTTAATAAATTTTGCTAAGCCCATTTGATAAATGGGGTTTAGATAACCCATTAAAATAATTGGAATATCTGAAAATTTTCTGACCGTGGCCACTATATCGAGAACTTGCTTCAAGTCAACTCCGTTTGCCAGGGCTTTATCAGAAGCTTTCTGAATAACCGGACCGTCGGCAATCGGATCGGAAAACGGAATTCCCAACTCGATAAAGTCCACCCCGCTTGCGGCTAGGGTTAAAATTATCTCAGGAGTACAATTTTTCTCCGGAAAACCGGCTGTGAGAAAAATCGAGAGACATTTTTCCTGTATTTCTTTTTTACTTTTTAGAATTTGATTTAATCTGGTGCTCATTGGATTTCCTTACCGCCTTTCCAAATATTTGAGATATGTTTCCAGATCTTTATCGCCTCGACCGCTCAGGTTCACCACTACGGATTCCCGATTATGAGTCTGTGGCAAAAGATATTCAAGATAAGCGAGAGCATGCGCGGATTCAAGCGCCGGTATGATGCCTTCCAGTCGGCATAAAAGCTCTACCGCGGCTAAAGCTTCAGTATCAGTTACAGCATAATACTTGACTCGCCCACTATCCTTAAGATGACAATGCTCTGGACCGACGCCCGGATAGTCCAATCCGGCTGAGAGCGAATAGGGCAATTGAATCTGGCCGTCATTATTTTGAAGTACGAAGGATTTCATTCCATGAAAAATACCGAGTGAGCCACAACTCAGCGTCGCCGAATGTTTGCCACTGGCAAGTCCTTCTCCAGCGGCTTCTACTCCGATTAAATTGACAGCGGTATCAGAAATAAACGGATAAAAAATACCCATGGCGTTACTCCCGCCGCCAACACAAGCCAGAATGTAGTCCGGCAAACGACCGGTTTTCTCGACAATTTGTTCGCGTGTTTCCTCGCCAATAATTTTCTGAAAGTCACGCACAATCGTGGGAAACGGATGTGGTCCGACTATCGAACCGATTATATAATGAGTAGTTTTTACATTAGCCAGCCAATCCCGCAAGGCTTCGTTCGTAGCATCTTTCAAAGTAGCTGTCCCGCTATGAACCGGACGGACTTCGGCCCCCAGAAGTTGCATACGTCGCACATTGGGATATTGGCGTTGAATATCTTCCGCTCCCATGTAAATGCAACATTCCAGACCGGCTCGCGCCGCCACGGTCGCAACGGCAACGCCATGCTGACCGGCGCCAGTCTCGGCGATGATGCGCTTCTTATGCATTGCTTGCGCCAGAAGAATCTGTCCAATGGCATTGTTGATTTTATGAGCGCCGGTATGATTCAAATCCTCACGTTTCAAATAAATTTTAGCCTTACCATAATGGCGGGTCAGGTTTTCGGCAAAATATAAAGGCGTTGGACGACCGGCGTAATCGTGCAACTCAATGTTTAACCGTTTTTGAAAATCGGGATCATCTTTAAGCGCTAAATATATTTCTTCCAATTCGACCAATGCCGGACGCAGGATTTCCGGAACATACTGTCCGCCATATTCACCAAAATATCCTTTTTCCATTGAATTAATTGTCCTTTCTCTGATTAAATATTCTAATTTGACTAACTAATGTCTTGATCTTTTCCGGATCTTTGTGACCGGGCTTTGATTCACTTCCGCTGGCTACGTCAATTACGGCTGGACCAATCATTTCTAAAGCTTCCAAGATGTTAGTGGTATCTATCCCGCCTGCCAGCACCAATTTCTTTCGTTCCAGTTCGGTCGGAATCCAACGCCAATTAAAGGCTTGGCCGGTTCCCCCAAAAATACTTTCCGCATAATTATCCAGCAAAACCATATCAGCCGACGCATAATTTAATTCGGTTATTTTACCATTTTTACAACGGTAACAAGCTATCACCGGCACTCCTAATTGGGAATAGTCATTGAAATCCTGCGGCTCGTAAATCTGCAAGCGCTGAACCCCTGTGATTGTGATAATTTTGCGAGCTTCTTCCAGAAAAGGTTTTACCAATACACCGATACTCTCAACCGTCCTCGGAAGCACCTTAATAATTTCGGCGGCGAGTTCCGGTGCAATGTAGCGCGGACTTGCGGGATAAAAATTAAATCCCAGCCAATCGGCGCCAAGTTGAGCGGCAAGTAAAGCATCCTCCAGCGAGGTAATCCCGCAGATTTTCAATTTAACCGGCATTAGCGATTGCACTCCTGAACTTCTTCAATAAACTATCCGGTTCGGGATCACGCATTAATGATTCGCCAATTAATGCACCGGCAAAGCCGTTTTTAAAAAGTCGTACACACTCGTCGGTGTTACTTATTCCGCTGGCACTGATGACCGGTATATCATCAGGTAATAGGGGCTTCAGACGGAAGGAATTATTCAAATCCACTTCAAAATTTGCCAGATCACGGTTGTTGATCGCCAGAATTAAATTGGAATGATTAGACGGAATTTTAACTACATCGTTTTCCGTCGCCAATTCCAATAAAACTTCCAGAGCCAGTTTCGTCGCTAACTCGCAAAATTGGGTAATTTGCTTTGACGATAGAATCCGAGCAATCAGCAAGACAATATTGGCTTGATAATAACGAGATTCATAAATCTGATAAGGGTCAACGATAAAATCCTTACGCAGAAGCGGCAAGTCAATCTGTTCTCGAATAACTCGCAAATCAGCCAAATTACCCATAAAGAATTGCGAGTCTGTCAGAATGGAAATAGCACTTGCTCCACCTTTCGTATAGCATTTCGCCTGCTGGAGCGGATCGAAATCAGAATTGATAATTCCTCGAGACGGCGAAGCCCTTTTAACTTCGCCGATGAAATGAAAACCCCCTTGCTGTTTCATAGTTTTCAGCAGGCTATGCTTTGGATGATTTTCCCCGATTCGAGATTGATAGAATTCCAGAGGGATGCACTTCTTAATGTCTATTAATTCCTGCTTTTTATGAGCGACGATAGTATCAAGCCAATTCATATCTCTTCGTTTAATTAGCGAGTTTGCTACTCATTTCGATAAACTGATTCAGTTTCTGCAAGGCTTTGCCGCTGTCGATAAGTTCTTCGGCAAGGAATATTCCATCAGGAATATTGTCGACTTTACCGGCGACATAAAGACCAAAAGCCGCATTCAAAGCCGTCATTTCACGCGGATAGCCTCGCCTTCCATTTAATATTTCCAAAGTTATCCGCGCGTTTTTCTCGGCATCCCCGCCTTGCACCAGCTGATAACTGTTCAGGTTTTGGGAACATTTTTCCGCTCGGTAAAAATATTCGTAAATATCCGGTCGAGCAATGTCAACTTCAAATACCCGATTACCGGCGAATGGCGATGCTTCGTCAAAGCCTTCCTCGCTATGCACCACACATGCTTTTTTATAACATCGTTGTCTCAAAACAGCCGCTGTTTTGGCGGCGGTTTCCAGATTGTATGTCCCAATCAATTGCCGCTTCAAATTGGCTGGGTTTATCAATGGTCCAAGCATATTGAAAATCGTGCGAATTCCTAAGTTTCGACGGTGCGGAGCTACGGCTTTCATTGCCGGATGATACATCGGCGCAAATAAAAAACTGATCCCGATTTCATTTAGACATCTGCGAGTATTTTCCGGAGAAAGATCAATCCGGGCGCCCAACTTTTCCAGAACATCCGCGGAGCCGGCTTTGCTGGAGACCGAGCGATTACCATGCTTGGCAACGGTAACTCCACCAGCCGCCACCACAAAAGCCGCGGTCGTTGAAACATTAAATGAATGACTCTGATCACCTCCTGTGCCACAAACATCAATGGCATCTGGATCATCAATTGCGACCGCCACCATATTGGCTTGCATCGTGTCAACGAATCCCAGAATTTCCTCTACCGATTCGCCTTTCGTGCGCAATCCAAATAATAGAGCACCGATTTCGGTGGCAGTCAACTGATCATCAATCAACATTTGCAAAGCCGTAGCGGCTTCCTGGCGAGTAAGGTCTTCACATTGACTTATTTTCTCGAGATATTCTTTAATCACATTACACCTCTTCTATCTTATTTTTAAATTCGTCCGCAATTTTTATCCAGTTGCGCAGTATTTGCATTCCATCCGGGGTCAATACCGATTCGGGATGAAACTGGACGCCGAAAAGGGGAAATTTGCGGTGAGCAATTGCCATTATGAAATGATCACTGCTTTCGGCTGTGATCGTAAAGCATTCCGGCAAAGATTCACGCTCAATTATCAGTGAGTGATAGCGACCGGCCGTCATGGGCGAAGTCATTCCTTGAAAAATTCCCTGACCGTTATGTTCGATAATCGAAGTCTTGCCATGCACTGGAAAGGGTGCCCGAACGATATTAGCCCCGAATATCTGAGCGATCGCCTGTAATCCGAGGCATACTCCCAGAATAGGAATTTTATGGCAATGAGTTTGAATTATCTGACAGGAAAATCCGGCTTGTTCCGGCCGACCGGGTCCCGGAGAAATGACAATCCCATCCGGTTTTAAGTTTTCAATCTCCGCAACATTTATTTGGTCATTTCTCACGACTAGCACATCGTTGCGCAGTTGACCAATGTAATCCACAAGGTTATAAGTGAAAGAATCATAGTTATCTATGAATAAAATCATTGATTCCCCCACTAGCTTGTTCTATTGCCTGTCGGAGAGCCTGGCATTTATTGAGAGTTTCTTGGTATTCATTCTCGGGCTGGCTATCAGCGACGATTCCTGCTCCACTCTGGTAGTATAATCGTTCCCGACCGGCGACGATGGTACGGATGCCGATACACAAATCTAGATTGCCACCATAATTGAAATAACCGATAGCGCCGGAGTAAATCCCGCGCTTTTCCGGTTCAAGTTCATTAATAATCTCCATTGCCCGAATTTTAGGCGCGCCGGAAACCGTTCCGGCTGGAAAAGCCGACTTAAAGGCATCTACCACAGTCAAACCATCGCGCAAATGACCGTGCACTTGAGAAATGATGTGCATAACGTGCGAATATTTTTGAATAGTTTTAAAATCATTGACTTTAACAGTGCCGAATGTCGCTACCCGGCCGAGGTCATTACGGGCTAAATCCACCAGCATAACATGTTCAGCCAGCTCTTTGGGATCATTCAGTAGTTCAGCCTCCAGGCGATCATCTTCAGCGGAAGTTGCCCCTCGCTGACGAGTTCCGGCGATTGGAATGATTTCCAGCTCATTATCCTGAGCCCGGATCAAAGGTTCCGGTGAGGAACCGATTACCTGATAATCCAAAAAGTCCAGAAAAAACATATATGGCGATGGATTAATGTTGCGCAATGCCCGATAGACTTGAAAAACATCGCCGGAATAAGCCATCGAAAAACGCTGAGAAATCACGGCTTGAAAAATATCGCCTGCCAGAATATATTCCTTAGCCTGCTCAACGGCAGTCATAAAATCCTTTTTGGTAAAATTGGCTTCCTCGCTCGCCAGATCAGCCGTAAATCTCAGTTCACCTTCATAGCTGCGATTTAATCTTGCTTGCAGACAATCCAGACGGTTTTGGGCTTCGAGATACAACTGTCGAACATCACTGTCATTGTCAATAAAAACATTAGCGATCAGAATGACTTCATTTTTCAAATGATCGAAAGCCACCAGCTGATTGTAAAAGCCCAGCAGAGCGTCGTCGCTTCCGATTACATCGCGCTTGGGCTTCGGCAATTTTTCGATCTGACCTGCCATTTCGTAACCGATATATCCGACCGCTCCACAGGTAAAACGCGGCAAGTTTTCAATCTTCAGAAGTTCATAATCTTTTAACTGCTGTTGCAGAATAGTGAAGAAATTTTCTCGGTGAATTTTACTTCTATGGTCGGCGATTGAAATCGTCTTGTCATCGCGGCATTTCAAAATTAAATAAGGCTCCTGACTCAGGAATGAATAACGCCCCAACTGTTCGCCTTTAATGACACTTTCCAGTAAAAAGGAATGTTTCCCAGCTTCGCGTAATTTCAGGTAAGCAATCACCGGCGTAATAAAATCGGCGTTGAATTTCCTATAAACGGGAATAATCAAACCCGGCCTGGCTAATTTTTCAAAATCCTCATAATTCATATTTCTCTCGTTTTGCTTTTTCCTTATAAAAAGAAAAACCCGCCGGTCATTTCTCAGGCGGGTTTCATAATTTTTATATATTTTTATTTCTTATTTACTCATATTTAAACCTGAGGAAATGACGCTTATCCATCATTTGCCACCACCAGTTTATGTTCATTTGCATTCGCATACTATCTATAATTCTCTAAAAATACGTGGCAATTTTAAACAAATTCTCTTTGGTAGTCAAGAAGTTTTTTTGATTCTATTTTAATTTTCAATCTAACTTCAATCTATTAAGTATTTGGCTTAAAATTTTAAAACTATTAATTGGATGGGGTTAACAAAATTTTTAGCAACTCCTCAGCGGCAATTTTCGGACCCTCAATCTCAAATCCCGCAACCCCAAGCCGCGTTCGCAATTGCCCAACGAAAACCTTATGTTCAAAAAAATGAACAAAGTAACGCCGCGCAATTTTATCATGAATGGCTTTACGCTGAGCCGGTCCAAAAATATTGGCGAAATAGCTATGGACCAATCCGGTGGTAGTAGTTGTCCCTTTACTCATAACCGTACCTTCCCGGAAAACGTATAAAGCCTCATCGGGAGTGGTAAATTTTTCAATTACGGGATGGTCGGCATCAACATTTTCATAATTATTAGCATAGAAAATATAATCAACCGCTACTCCCTTGGTGATATTTTCAAAAGAAGTGATAGGCAGAACAATGCGGGCGTTGGTTTTGCTGGCATTCATAATGATAGCCCGGTCCAGCTGTCCAAAAGCATAGCCGGGTTGCAAATCATCCAGTCGTAGAAAAGCCCCGATTTCCGTGCCATAAGCTTTTACAACTTGATCTTGAATAACCAGCGAGCCCATATCATCGGCAATGATGGTCAAGTCTTTGATATATTCATCACCGAGACAGCGTAAAGCCTCTAATGTTTCGGATTTACCAGCACCGGTATCGCCGACCATCAGTACATTAGCCTGAGTTCCATTTTTCAGCAAAATTTGCACGAAAGCTCCATGGAAAGGCAAATGCCCCTTTTGCATCACCCTCAAGTTATGTAGAGTCAAGATCATTTTTTTAAGATAGCCAAAATAACCAAATTCATTCCCGCGCGGTACAGCGCCGACGAACAAATCGTTGGTTTTATCTTCGTAAAAAACTGTCGGAAAGTCGGCTAAATGGCGCAGGTTTTCTTCCGGCACTCCATACAAAAAAATACCATCCGGTTTCCGACGAAGATCCCGATCACTCGCCAACTCAAATAGATTACAAAGGGCGAATCCCAACTCGTAAAACGACTCGTGAAAATAGACATAAACAATCAGCGAGCCAACTTTAGCCGGATAGCAGAGCCATTCCTGAGTATTGAATTGTACCGACTTGATCGGGTTTTCGGTAACTTCAATAAATTCACCTTTGCGCTTGTTCATTGGTGGTTCCAGAATCAGCGGTGGATAAATCAAGACTTGCCGGATTACCGAGATAGAGCCTAACTGGCTATACTCGGCTTTAAAACGCGAACTATGAGACTCGACCGCGATTGTGGCTACTTCTGCCCCGGCGTGCACCTGTCGGTAAACTCGCGGATGTTGGGCGGTAATATTTTCCTGAATATCGCGATAAGCCTGGCGAACCAAATGGGTCAATCGTTCGACAGTCAAATTAAAAGTGCGATATGGTCGTTTGTCGAAATTATCGCCGGTTGAATCACAAAGGATAAAACGGTCGAAACTGCGCCAGTAATTGTACAATTGTTCGACGAATTCATTCAGCAAATGCCGGTCGGCGAATAATCGTTGGCTATCAGAAACAATATTCGGAACCAGTTTACTCTCCAATTTGGTAAGATAACATAATGTTTCATAAAGAATTCTACGATCATTGTCATCTATTGGATAATGTCCGAAAATATCCAGCAGGGGCGACTGCTTCTTTTCCAGGCGGTCGAGGAACCGATTCAATAATTCTTTGAAAATTTCACTCTGCAGGAGTTCCTCAACGTCTTCTGCAACCCAGTCTCGAACGCCTATAACGATTTTATTATCGAAAATTTTCGATTGAAATTTACTCATAACAGCACAGCCTTTTCTAAATAAAAATAATCAAATTAACCGGTTAATTTAGTATCACTCGATTATTTTGCAAATGTATTCCAATTATTTTAACCTGCATCAGTACTTGCTAATCCATTATTTTTATTATTAGAAACGATTTGATTTCGTAAATAATTGATATTATTATTCCCCGCCCGGGTTACCAATAATTTTACGCAGTTTGGCTTCGTATTCGATTTTACGACTACCTTTCAAGTCGTGTTCCTGACCGCGCAAATTATTGGCTAAAGCCTGAATTTCCGAGCCGGAGAATCGAACGGCATTGACAACATGCGTTTCGAAAGCCCTGAATGCCAGCGGTGCAACTGCCCGCGTAATATCGGCTATTACATTAGCGTATTGTCGTATTTCCCACTGGGCGTGTTCATCCATCCGCAATTCTAGAAAGTGGAAAAGATTATGGAGGTCAATCTGCCAGTACCATTGAGTATATAACGAAAGCGGCAGATTTATGCGCGCCAATTCTCGCGCAATATCGTCAGCTAACATTTTTTGATAGTCGTCATAAGCCACTTGCTGGCCTTTGGTTAGAATGTCCAGAACTTTCTGCCTTAGATGAGCAGGTACTTCCTGCGGATCGCGTCCTTGGCGATTGTCTTTATTTTGATATTGAATAGCGGTTTCCTCAGGGAGATAAAATTCGTCCTCCATAACGCTATAACGTCCAGAAATCTCATTGACGCGTGCCGCGCGATGGCGAATCCATTGTCGAGCAATGAAAATTGGCATTTTGCAGTGAAATGTTAAAACCACCTGCTCGAAAGGCGAAGTATGCTGGTGACGCATTAAGTAATCAATGAGCGCCTCGTCTTCTCGCACCGATTTGGTTCCCTTGCCATATGAAACCCGAGCGCTTTGCACAATCCGACTGTCGCCTCCCATATAGTCCACTAGGCGAATAAATCCGTGATCGAGAACTTTGATTTCCTTGTCCAGAAGTGCTTCGGCTTCCGGAACTACCACATGCGACATTTAAATTCTCCTTATTCTAAACCTCGGAAATTTAGGATTTTTATTATTACCGAAATCCGAATTTTTTAAAATACATTAAAAATTATATTGGAATTTTTGTTAATCAGGCTGTATCTGCCGTAAATTCTCCGACGTGGAATTGAATATTCGTAACTTTTGTATTATCGCTCACATTGACCATGGGAAATCAACCCTGGCCGATCGGATGCTCGAATTTACCGGTACTATCAGCCGACGTGAAATGAAGGATCAAGTCCTGGATAATATGGACTTGGAACGCGAACGCGGTATTACCATCAAGAGTCATCCGATCCAGATGAATTATCACGCCCCCGATGGTAATAACTATATTTTGAATTTGATTGATACTCCGGGACACGTGGATTTTTCCTATGAAGTATCACGGAGTCTGGCGGCTTGTGAAGGCGCTTTGCTTTTAGTAGATGCCTCCCAGGGAGTTGAAGCTCAAACGGTCAGCAATGCTTATCTCGCCATCGAAAATGACCTGGCTATTATTCCGGTAATAAATAAAATAGATTTGCCGGGAGCAATGATTCCGGAAGCCAAACGTCAAATCATTGATTTGATCGGTTGTGATGAAAGCGAGATAATCCTGACCAGCGCTAAGAGCGGTGTTGGCATTGAAGAGATTTTCGAAGCAATCATTAAGCGCATTCCACCACCTAAATACGAACCGGATAAGCCGTTAAGAGCCTTGATTTTCGATTCAGTTTTTGATTCATTTCGCGGCGCCATCCCTTATGTCCGGATTTTCGAAGGTGAGGTGCGTCCAGGTGATTGGATTCGGTTCTATGCAAACAACTCCACCCACGAGGTTTCCGAAGTCGGCATATTCAAAATGCAGAGGCAAAAAACTGAAAAATTAAGTTCCGGCGACGTCGCTTATTTGGTAGCTGGAGTCAAAGATATTTCGAATATTAAGGTCGGCGACACCATTACCCTGAAAAACAATCCGGCGAGTGAACCTCTGCCCGGCTATCGGGTCATTAAGCCAGTAGTTTTTAGCGGCTTGTATCCGGTAGCGGCTGAAGATTTTGAAGATTTGCGTTCATCGCTGGAGAAGATGAA
This sequence comes from Fidelibacterota bacterium, assembly GCA_018002295.1. Lineage (GTDB taxonomy): Bacteria > Fidelibacterota > UBA2242 > UBA2242 > UBA2242 > JAGNGI01. The sequence continues at coordinate 19,644 of JAGNGI010000013.1, read as the reverse complement.
ACTAAATGACTCCAGCTTGATTTACGAACCGGAAACTTCAACGGCACTCGGTTTTGGCTTCCGCTGTGGCTACTTAGGACTATTACATATGGAAATCGTTCAGGAGCGTCTGGAACGCGAATTCAATCTGAATTTGATAACCACTATGCCGAATGTCGAGTATCAGGCTTTACTGAAAACCGGCGAACTTATCGAAATAGATAATCCAACCAAAATGCCGGCAATGGGCGAGATTGCCGAAATACGCGAGCCATACGTACGGGCTGAAATTATCGTACCAACAACCTACTTGGGGAACGTCCTGAAACTTTGTCAGGATAAACGTGGTATTTACAAAACAACTAAATACCTCGACATTACGAAAGTGCAAATTCAGTATGAATTGCCCTTAGCTGAAATCGTTTTCGATTTTTACGATAAACTCAAGTCAGTATCGCGCGGTTATGCTTCCTTCGATTACGAGCCAATTGGATACCGAGCCGGTGACCTAGTGAAAGTTGACATTTTAATTTCTGGCGAGCCGGTTGATGCGCTATCGTTCATAGTTCATCGCGACAAAGCCTATGCTCATGGTCGTAATCTCTGCGCCAAACTTAAGGAATTAATCCCGCGCCAGATGTTCGAACTAGTAGTTCAAGCCACTATCGGCTCTAAAGTCATTGCCCGCGAATCGAAAGGTCCCCTGCGGAAAAATGTAACGGCTAAATGTTACGGCGGCGATATTACTCGTAAACGCAAACTCCTCGAGAAGCAAAAAGAGGGCAAGAAACGCATGAAGCAAATCGGTCGAGTCGAGGTGCCACAAGAAGCCTTTCTCGCCGTCCTGAAAATGGAACACTAATCAACCCAAATGGATTTCGGTCGTTTTTCTGGTCAAAATTTCCTGTATTAAATTAAGATGTCAATTCTAAAAACTTACTGGAACTACGCTAAAAATCCCTTTTACAGCATTATTTTCGCTCCGCCATTATTATTCGCCTATGAAATTTTAATATTTACTTTCAATCACTCGGATATTATCGGGTTGCGAAATGGAGCGGATGTATTATTTCGGCAATTTTTCGCGATTTTTAACGTCTATGGCTTTTATGTGGTTGGATTAGTAGTTTTACTGGCTTTAATGATCGCCTATCACTTCAATTTTAGAGGCAAGAAAAAGCCGAATTTCGAACCTCGATTTTTTATCCTGATGACGCTGGAGAGCATTTTATATGCGCTAGTTATGTATTTTGTGGTGACTCAGCTTGGTAACGTCCTGATGTTGTCCGGAAATGGTCAAACGACCCGCGAAATGATTGTGTTGGCGCTGGGCGCCGGAGTCTATGAGGAATTCATTTTCCGGGTAATTTTAATCACCGGATTTCTGTTTTTCTTAAAAGATATACTGAAACTACCGGAAGCGCTGGCTATTTCGCTGGCAATGATCGGAGCGGCATTTATTTTTGCCATATTTCATTATATTGGTCCTTTTGGTGAGGTTTTTTATCTCAAGACTTTCATTTTGCGTTTTGGCGCCGGACTGTTTCTATCTTTACTTTACATATTTCGCGGATACGGCATCACGGCTTATACCCATACAATATATGATTTGATCATGATCGTTTTATAAAATGGAAATAAGAAACAGGGGAATAAATAAAATTTTTAATTATGAAATGACCTACTCGCTTTTCTTAGAACAAAAAATATTGCCAAACTCTGCGCTCTTTTTTACTAAATAAACGAGGATAAATCCTGTCAATTTCATCTAAAATCTTGCGGAGAGACAGGGATTCGAACCCTGGGTACCGCTTTTGGCAGTACAACTGCTTAGCAGGCAGCTGCCTTCAGCCGCTCGGCCATCTCTCCTCTAAAAATCGCGATAATAAAAACTGGCTGAATTTATTGAATTAATTCTTTAAATTCAAATTACATTTTGGAGGTAAATATGAATCCTTTAGTAATTTCGCACAGGTTTTTTGAGAATGTAAAGAAGTATGCGGATAAGCCGGCGCTTTTATCCAAAGTTGATGGTCATTACCGACCGGTTTTATATCGGGATTTAGGAGAAATTGTCAAAGCGGTGGCGTTAGCTCTCGATTCGTGGGGTATTCGCAAGGGCGATCGCGTGGCGATATTGTCCGAGAACCGCGAAGAATGGGTTATGTCCGATATGGCTAATCAATCCATGGGAGCTATTTCCGTACCAATCTACCCAACCTTGATAAGTAATCAGATAGCACCGCTATTCAAACATTCCGAGCCGCGAGTTTTGTTCGTGGCTAATGGAACTTTACTGAAAAAAGCTATGGTCACTGGTTATCAATTTGATCGTATTGTGATTTATGATCCCGATCCTGAATTGACGCAAGCAGTGGCTTTTGCGGAAATAGTAGAAACAGGACGTAAGTTGGATGCCAAGAATCCCGAGGCTTTTAGCGCTCTTCTCAATGCGGTTGAACCCGATGATATCGCCTGTATAAATTACACATCCGGCACTACCGGCGCACCTAAAGGCGCACTTTTGACCAATAAAAATTTTGTCAAGGATGTTGACAATAGTGTTGGTATAATGAAAATGGTGCCGGAAGACTGCTTCCTGTCATTTTTGCCGCTTAGCCACGTATTGGAAAGGATGGGAGGATACTACACGCCTATGCTTATGGGCAACACAATCGGCTTTGCCGAGAATATTGATACCGTAGTTCAAAATATGGCTGAAGTTCAGCCGACAATCTTGGTCAGTGTTCCCCGTTTGTTTGAAAAGATTTACGCGACGGTGATGTCACAAATAGAATCCGGCTCAGCCATAAAGAAAAAGGTCTTTTTTTGGGCACTGAAAGCTGGTAAAAACCGAATGCATTCCTATATCGACAAAACACCGTTGACTTTCTGGCAAAAAAGGAAAATCAAAATCGCCGATAAACTGGTTTTTAACAAACTGCAGAAAACAACCGGTGGCAAAATCCAGCGGTTTGTCTCCGGTGGCGCACCGCTTTCTAAGGAAATCGCCGAGTTTTTATTCTCAGCCGGTTTACCGGTTCTGGAAGGTTACGGTTTAACCGAAACCAGCCCGGTGATAACTCTCAACGGTCCGGATAAAGTCCGTCTGGGTTCGGTCGGAGTCGCAATCCCGGAAACCGAATTTAAAATTGCGGAAGATAGTGAAATTCTCGTTCGCGGACCACAAGTAATGAAGGGCTATTACAAAGACGAAGCGGCTACTCGGGAAGTTTTAGACGAAGAAGGCTTTTTACACACCGGCGATGTAGGTTATTTCGATGAGGATGGATTTTTATTCATCACCGATCGTAAAAAGAATATCTTGATCACTGCCGGTGGGAAGAACGTTGCGCCTCAGCCAATTGAGGATGCGATTAAATTAAGTCCCTACATTTCCGAAGCGGTTTTGTTTGGCGATCGGCGCAGTTATATTGTCGCTTTGGTGACCCTCGATCAAGAAGCCGTTCGAAAATGGGCCGAAAATCAACATCTTTCAATTGACAATTATGCTGATTTTGTTCGTCGGCCGGAATTGATCACCCTGATTGCTAACGAAATAGAAAGACAAACAGCTCACTTTTCCCGCTTTGAAAAAGTGAAAAAGTTTCGCATTATTCCTGAGGATTTCACGATCGAATCCGGTGAATTAACTCCTTCCTTGAAAGTCAAGAAAAAGGCCATTGCTGAAAGGTATGCTGATCTGATTGATGAGATGTATCAGGAGCAAAGTCAGGAAAAAGCCCAGGATTTGACATAATTTTCGGTTAGGCAACTTTATTCAGCTAATTTTTCCAATTACTGTCAATTGCCGGTAAATCCTATTCTTTTAATGGAACAACCGGCAATGTGACTGATTAAATAGTCTTGTGTACGGTTCTGACGATGTTGGAGAATTAAGAACGCGTGGATAAATTTGCCAGGTGTTGAGGTTTTTTTGAAGAAAATAATCAAAATATCAATAATAGTAATAGTGACGCTGGTTTTATTGATCAGCCTGACCGGATTTTTAATTCTAAAAACCGATTCTTGGAAAACAATGTTAGTTAATTTCACCAATCGGCAATTGATGCAGAATTTTAATTTGAAAATTGAGCCCGAAGGAATCAGCGGCAATATTTTCTATCATCTAAAATTTGACCGATTAAAACTGACCAATCAAAATCAAACCGAGCTGGTTACGATGTCGGGTGTCAATTTGTCATATAATTTAAAATCGTTAATCGGTCATAATCATATATTGAATAAACTGAGTCTCGATACTATCAAGTTGGCTTATCCAGCGAGTATTGATTCTTTAATAGCCAGTCTCCCTGAGAAAAAGGATACCCTAGCGTCAACCGGTAATTTTAAGCTGGCAAATATCCTGATGAGTAAATGTTTGATTGACGACAGTCACCATCCCGGGCAATTATTAGTATCCATTGATTCCCTTAACGGCTCGCTGTCCCTGAATGCTGATACTATTAATCTCCAGCTCAATTCGACTGATTTTTATGTGACAGAAATAAACGAGTATTTTAGGATTAAGCAGACCGCAATTGCGTTTGTCAACAATTCTCTGGAAATTAAAAATGGTCAAATCAGCAATCGCGGAACGACTGCGGAATTGGACGGTCGAATATCGTTGCATAAACCTTACGCCAGCCAGTTAAGAATCAATGTTACTGACATTAATCCGGCTGAACGATTACCGGCTCTCAGTCAGGTATTCCGCCAAGATGATATTTTCGACCTGAGCGGAGAGATTAAAACCAGTGATAAAACAATCAAACTGGATTTGGGATTTTCTGGAACTTGGCATAATCAATTATTGACGAACGGCCGAATTACTGGTTTGATTGATGGCAAACAGGTCAATCTGGCGGAAATGACTTTTACCAAAGGGATGGAGCAGGTTCACGGCACCGTTGTTGGTAATCTCGATTCAAGCTTAACCGCCGAATTGCGTTTTAGCGGAATAGACGCCAGCTCGTGGGGGCTATCGGCGATAAATACTGATTTGCAAGGCAATTTACACGTACAGACTTTTGGTTCTATTCCGAATATAGACCAGGTCAAAGTAAAAATAGATTTACAAGAAAGTAAAATCGCACCCTTGGATTTCAATCTGATTCGGGGAGAGTTAGTCTATAAAGATGGATTATTGACCGTTTTAGATTCCTTATACTGTGTGCTTGGTGAAACTAAATTGATAGTCGAAGGCGAAGCTGATTTGAATGGTAATAGTATTGATGCTCGTGCCCATTTTTCAGATTTAAATGCTGAAATGTTAGCTCCTATGCTAAAAATGGATACATTGAGCGGAGTTCTCGATGGTTTTGTCGAAGCTACTGGAATTTTGACTGCACCGGACTTACGAGGTTGGATTCACGGTCAGCAGTTTGGGCTCCCGAACTTGAAATTTGAAGAAAGCATAGCCCGGTTTGGCATTGTAGATGTTCGTACCAGGAAATTTGGTGATATTTTTGTTGAAGCAACCAACTGTCAGACCAATTTAATCCCGGAGAAAATACCTTTAACTTCGTTAATCATTCATTTAAATGGTGATACCACTATAGTTCAGACTTTAAAAGCCATCGGTGAAAATCTGGATGTAGAAGCTAAAGGCTATATCGTCCAATTCACGGATTTCAATTTAAATAGTATTACTATCTTGCGTAGTGGCAATGTTCTCCAAAATATTGATCCGATTTCGTTTTCGTTAAAACAGGATACGATCAACGTGGATGCGGTCAGATTGCGTTTGAATGAAGGGATTTTGACACTTACTGGGCAGGTGGTACGAGGCGAATTACAGTTCGGCCAACTGGAATTTGCTAATCTCTCCATTGATCCGATCAATACCTATTTAAAAGGTTCACAGGGCGTCGGTGGTAAGCTCGAAGGCATGGTGGCTTATAAAAAGAACCTGGAAGGGGTAAATTATATCTATAAAATTAATTTAGATGACGCTAAGTTAATTAGTCAAGATTTTGAAAATATACAACTTCAAGGTCAGCTGGATAATCATCGAATTGTAATCGAAGATCTTGCTGTTAAAGATAGCGAAAATGGCTTACTTACCGGCCACGGCTTTTTGACATGTAATCTAAATTCTAAAAATACAAAGTCTTTTTTGAGTGCCCAGGATTCAATCGGTTTGACCTTAAATTTCAATCGTTTTAATTTAGGAAGCATAGATGACTATCTACCATCGAACCAAAATATAGGTGGAATAGTAGATGGGCAGATAAATATCTTTCATTATCTTAGTAACCCTAAAATGAACTGCGATTTGATTATTGACGATCCGGTTTTTGACAAACTGGCCGGGGAGAAGCTCACTATTAAAGGTGTTTACCAGAATGAGCGTCTTTCAATCACCGAAGCTATGCTGGCAGATCAATATGGTTATACTCGGGGTAGAGGGTATTTAGCGCTAGCAATTAGTATTGTGCCTGCCCGTTTTGAGGTTTTAAAGGAAGCGCCGCTGAGTTTTAATTTCTCCACGAACAGTTCATCACCATCATTTCTAACTGCCTATCTTGATTTTCTGCAAGAAGTCCAGGGTGATATAAGTCTCGCGCTGGGCATTTCGGGGACACTGGAAAATCCCATCCTATCCGGAAATATTTCCGTTAAGGGCACCACTATTTATCTCGACCTGCTCGAAAATCCTATTACTGGAATTAACGGCAGTGCGGTGATAAAAGATAATATTCTTGAAATTGTTTCTCTGACTGGTCATATGAAAAAAACTCCTTCATCGGGCGGCGTAGGTGGTTTTGGAAGCCGCCTAAAATCTGTAACCTGGGATGTGCTATTTCCACCTAAAAGTGATATTGACCAACCCAATGTCGCAATTAATGGTACAATTGACTTTACCCGGTTTTCTGCGCCCAAGTACAATATTAATCTAAAAGGCGATGAACTATACATCCGTACTTTACTGGCGGAGCAGGAAGGCTTGGTTAGCGGAAATATTACTTTGACCGGTCAGGACACGGTTATTTACGCGGGAGAAATTGAAGTTGAAGATTTCGTTATCCGCAACGAATTTACTGGTACGAAAAAAGCGGTTGTGCCCAAACAACCCTCAAAAATATATTCAATTATGAATTTTCATTTGATCATTCCCGGCAGTCTTGAAATTAAAAACTCACAATTGGAAGGAGAGCTCGAGGGCGACATCTGGATTACACGGAATGGAAATGAACCGTTCCGTTTTTCAGGGACGCTCGATATTCTCGACGGACAATTTTTCGCTTATGGCTGGGAATTTGAAATAGTAAGAGGCTCGATCAATCTCGATCCGGTTGAATTTAATCCAACTCTGGACATTGAAGCCCAAGTTGACCTAGCTTCCTATGGTATGTCAGACACAACCACATCCTCTTCTATCGAGAGTGAAGTGGTAACAGTATATTTAACCGGCTATTTAGATAATCCTAACATCGAATTTCAATCAACTAATTATTCCCAAAGCGATATTCTGCTCTTTTTATCTCGGGCTCAAAGTATTGGTTCAGTAACTAATGGACAGGATCAACTTTCGGCTAGCGCCGCAAATGTCGCCAGTATGTGGTTCGAGCGTCAATTGGAACGTAATATCAGCCGGATTAGTGGACTGGATGATTTTGAATTGCGTACCAATGGCAATCTCTTTTCGAGTCAGCAACCTGACCAATGGAGCGTAATGTTGGGACGTAAAATCGCTCCCAATTTGTATATAAAATATGAACGCTCTTTTTCTCTAATTGAACCCTATCAACAATTCGGACTGGAGTATCGAATTAACCGGAACATCTCGATTGCTGGGACTTATGATCAGGATGGATATAGTATAAATTACCGTTATAAGTATCGCTATTGAAAATCATAAACAGAAATTTTCGGTTATACAGTTTAATTTTAACCATTTTGATTTTAATATGGAGTGAGTCGCTTTTCTCTAAAAATGAATTTAAAGCAACCGAATATTTTGTCAACAAGATTATAATAACGGGCAATAAACAATTTTCAACTCGCAAACTAAAAAAACAAATTAATCTCAAAGAAAAAACTATCTGGCGCAAGCAAACCTTTACTCGGCGACTGCTGGAACTTGACCGCCTTAACCTCGAATCATTTTATATTAAACAAGGTTATCTTCACTGCACGGTTAAAGATTCATTTTCAACCCACTCCAATAATCTCGTTGACGTTTTTTTTAAGATCAATGAAGGTCAGATGTATATCCTAAAAGATGTTATCATTAGCGGAGCAGAATCCCTTAGCGAGAAAAAAATTCTCAGCCTCCTCGATCATAAAATCAACGCACCCTATAATCCAATTCAGATCCGCAATGGCATAAAAAACATCCTGAACGAATATGCCAATATCGGCCGGCCATTGACGACTATTACAGATTCGTTAGAAGTAAATAATGATATCCGCCTGCATCTGATCATTCATGAGTCCGAACCTATGTATATCAACCAGGTGACTATTACCAATAATAAATTAGTCAAAGAAAAACCAATCCGCCGAGAAATAGCCTTACAACCTGGTGATCTTTACTCCTTGAAGAAAATAGAACTGTCAAAAAGGCATATTTATGAGACCGGACTTTTTGCGAGTGTTAATATTCGCCTATCTGATATTGATACAGTCCGCAACAAAGTTAATCTTGTAGTTGATGTCCGGGAGTTGGATATGCGCTATCTTGGTTTGGATTTTGGTCTCGGCCAGGATCGTGGTCTGAGAGAAGGTCGCGAACCTTATACTTCTCTGGAAGCTACCGGACAATGGTTGAATCGGAATATCGGCGGACGTGGTAGCCGCCTCAGTCTGAAGGCCGAGGGAGCGCTTAATATAGATACCGAATCGGGACTTTCTCAGCCTCGCCTTTCAGGAGAAGTTACCTGGATTGAACCGTGGCTATTAGGATTCCGCTCCTCTAACTCTTTTACTTTACGCGCCGAAACCCAAATCTTCGATACGAAGAAGAACTATTATCAAACCAATTACGGTGGCGAAATTGCCTTAATCTATCAACCGGAACGCCGTCTTTATCTCAAAACCGGAGTGGCGCCGCAAGTAATTGAATCCAACTCCAAAAGTGGTTACACTAAAAGTGAGGAAGTGGCTTTTACTTTAGACTCTCGTCGCGATGACCGTGATAATTTTCTCTTCCCGAAAAACGGAACCTACTTAGCCTTAAGCGGCAAAATAGCTCTGGTTGGTGGCAAGCCCGCCGATTACTATAAATTGGAGCCATCTTTCAGTCAATATTTCAATATCTTGGGACCGGTCGTTCTGGCATATCGGGTAAAAGTCGGTATTATGGCGCCTTTGAGAA
>JAGNGI010000013.1:0-10243 GCA_018002295.1 Fidelibacterota bacterium | reverse complement strand
GCTCTGGTTGGTGGCAAGCCCGCCGATTACTATAAATTGGAGCCATCTTTCAGTCAATATTTCAATATCTTGGGACCGGTCGTTCTGGCATATCGGGTAAAAGTCGGTATTATGGCGCCTTTGAGAACCGGACAGCCTACTCCTGAGTACGAAAAATTTTACCTTGGCGGCTCTACCAGTTTACGCGCCTGGCCAGATAATAAATTTGAACCTGACCATATTGATCCTGATGGCTATAATTTTAAGGGCTTAACCAGCGTTGAAGTCCGCTTTCCGCTGTTTTGGTTTTTTGGCGGAGAAGTTTTTGTTGATGGTGGCAACTTAGCAGGCGAACCTGACTTTTCTGAATTTTTTAAGACATACCGTTGGAATTATGGATTTGGCCTAACTCTTGCTACTCCTTTGGGGCCAATAAGGATTGATTATGCAATCAAGATCCCTAAAGAGAATGAGAAAAAACAACCGGGGAGATTCCAATTAGGAATTCCCTATGCATTCTAAGGAGGATGTAAAATGTATTCAAGTGAAAAATTTACCATCAAAGCTCAAGAAATCGTCCAAAATGCCATCAATACTGCTCAGCGACTTTCCAATCAAGCAATTGAACCGGAGCATTTCCTGTATGCAATTCTGACTACTCCAGACAACACTGGTCAATTAGTTCTAAACAAATTGATCGGGAACGTTGAACCTTTCACTCGTAGTGTTGAAAATCTTCTGGAAACTTTTCCTAAAGTCAGTGGTGGAAGCCAATCTTATTTAAGCAATGCCTCCAATAAAATGTTGCAGGTAGCTGAAGACCAGGCTAAACAACTCCAGGATGAATATCTTAGCGCCGAACATCTTTTATTAGGCATAATAGAAGTTGCTAAAGGTGAGTTAAAAAATTTATTGAAAAAAAATGGTATTTCGAACGAAACCATTCTGTCAGCTTTAAAGGAAATCCGTGGTAATCAAACTATCACCGATCAATTTCCTGAGGATAAGTATCAGGCATTGAAAAAATACTGCCGGGATCTCAACGAATTAGCCCGGCGTGGGAAACTCGATCCGGTAATCGGACGTGAGGAAGAAATCCGACGAGTTTTGCAGGTTTTAGCGCGTCGCACGAAAAATAATCCGGTGCTTATAGGCGAACCCGGCGTCGGCAAAACGGCTATCGCTGAAGGATTAGCCTTGCGCATTGTTTCTCAAGATGTGCCGGAGAGTTTCCGAGATAAACGTATTTTAGCGCTGGATATGGGAGCTTTGATTGCCGGAGCCAAATTCCGCGGTGAATTTGAGGATCGCTTAAAAGCAGTCCTGCGTGAAATTTCCGAAGCTCAGGGAAAGATCATTCTATTTATTGATGAAATTCATACGATCGTGGGAGCCGGCGCGGCTGAAGGGGCTGTTGATGCCTCCAACCTATTGAAACCAGCTCTGGCGCGTGGTGATCTGCGTTGTATTGCGGCTACCACTTTCAGTGAATACCGTAAATATATCGAAAAAGATAAGGCTCTTGAACGCCGATTTCAGCCGGTTTTAATTGATGAACCTTCCATTGAGGATTCTATTTCGATTCTGCGTGGTCTTAAGGAAAGATACGAGAATCACCACGGTATTAGGATTACCGATGCGGCTCTTGTGGCGGCGGTAGAATTATCAGCCCGTTATATTACCGATCGTTTTCTACCGGATAAAGCCATTGACTTGATTGATGAAGCCGCTAGCCGTCTACGTCTTGAAATAGATTCCCTGCCGGCTGAACTGGATGAAGTCGAACGCAAGATTAGCCAGTTGGAAATCGAAAGTCGGGCGCTCGCCAAAGAAAAAGATATTGAGGAATCCCGGCAGAGGTACGAAAAAATTCAGCAGGAATTGGCGCAGTTGAAAGACGAAGCCGCCGTTCTACGCGCTCGCTGGCAAAATGAAAAAAAGCATATTACTGCCATCAGCGAGTTAAAGAAGCAAATTGAAGCGAAAAAACTCGAAGCCGAGAAAGCGGAACGGGAAGGCAACTGGGAAAGAGCCGCCCAGCTTAAACATTACGAGCTAGTCGAGCTAAACAAACAATTAGAAGCCGAAAAAGAAGCCTTGAAAAATGTTTCCGGTAAACGGGCGCTTTTGCGAGAAGAGGTTACCGAAGAAGATATCGCCGAAATTGTCTCCAAATGGACTCATATCCCGGTCTCTCGTTTAGTTGAGGGTGAACGTGAAAAACTTTTAAAAATGGAAGAAAAACTGCATGAACGAGTAATCGGACAAGATGAAGCGATTAAAGCTGTCAGTAATGCCGTCCGGCGGGCTCGCGCCGGTTTACAGGATGAGAACCGCCCACTGGCTTCTTTCATCTTTACGGGCTCAACCGGCGTTGGCAAAACCGAGCTGGCTAAAGCGCTAGCCGAATTTCTTTTCAATGATGAAAACGCCTTGATCCGCATTGATATGTCAGAATATATGGAAAAACACTCCGTCTCGCGTCTCATCGGCGCTCCGCCCGGCTATGTTGGTTATGAAGAAGGTGGCCAACTTACGGAAGCCGTACGCCGTAAACCCTATTCAGTTATCCTCCTCGATGAAATCGAAAAGGCGCATAGTGACGTTTTCAATATTTTGCTACAAGTTTTGGAAGATGGTCGTCTAACTGATAATAAAGGGAACGTCGCCAATTTCAAAAATAGCATAATCATTATGACCTCCAACCTTGGCTCCGACCTGATTATGAGACAGGCTGGTGACGTTGATGAGAACAACATTGATGTCATTTATGCCAATATCCAGGAAACTGTTATGTCACAACTGCGACAAATTCTTAAGCCAGAATTTTTAAACCGGATTGATGAAATCATCGTCTTTAAACCGCTTTTACCTAAAGAAATTCGCGAAGTGGTAAGATTGCAGTTCAATCGCTTGATAGAGCGTGTCAAAACGCGTGGAATTCAGGTCAAATTATCAGACGAGGCTTGTGATTTAATTGCCAAAGCCGGCTGGGATCCGGCTTTCGGGGCACGGCCTATTAAACGCATTATCCAGAAACAGATTCTTGATCCGCTCGCCCTTGAAATTCTGGAAGAAAAAATCCAGCCCGGCGATACGGTCAATATAGAAATTCGTGATGGCAAAATCCATTTCGTCAAAGGCTAAACGATAGAGGAACATTTCGAATTGCCATTCCGTTAAAGCCGAATTATCGTGCGAAAATGCTTGTGCATCAATATTAGATATTAACTGATTTATTTAGGAGGCTTTGGATTATGCGCCGAATATTGTTTTCGTTATTGACAACAGGAATGGCTGTGCTTCTTATTACCTGTAGTAAACCGGACAACACTGCTTTCGGATATTGGGATAATGCTGTGGCTCTCTTTAACCAGTCAGATTATCAGGGATGTATCAAACAGTACCAAAGAATCATCAAATATTTCCCCGATGACAGTCTGGCGGTGCCGGCTATGTTCGCAATGGCTGATGTATATAAAAATAATCTGAATGATGCCGACCAAGCGATTAAAATTTATAAAGAGATCATCCGTAAGTACGGTGATTCCGGACGAGCGGCTAATGCTCATTTTATGATTGGATATGTTTACGCCAATGAAATTAAGGACTTGAAGAAAGCCGAAGAATATTATAAATCCTTCCTAAAAAAGTATCCCACCAATATTCTGGCGCCCTCAGCTGAATGGGAACTGAAAAACCTCGGCAAAACCCTCGATGAAATTCCCGAATTACAAAAAATAACCCAAGAAAAACAGACTGCGGAGTAAAGCTATGACCTTCAATTTAGCTGAAATGAATGAACGCATTCAGCGCGAAAGTGCTTTTGTTTCTAAAATAAAGAGTGAAATGGCTAAGGTAATCGTCGGGCAGGAACAAATGATCGAACGTATGCTGATTGGTTTGCTCTGCAATGGCCACATTCTATTAGAAGGCGTGCCTGGCCTTGCCAAGTCATTAGCTGTTAGCACATTGGCTAAAATTATCCAGGTCAATTTTCGCCGCATCCAGTTCACACCGGACCTTTTGCCGGCTGATTTGGTCGGAACGATGATTTATAATCAAAAAACCGGAACTTTTGAGACTAAACGCGGTCCGATTTTTAGCAATATTATATTGGCTGATGAAATCAACCGCTCGCCAGCGAAGGTGCAGTCTGCTTTGCTGGAAGCTATGCAAGAACGTCAGGTAACGATCGGCGAAACCAGTCATCCGTTGGACGACCCGTTTATGGTTTTGGCGACGCAAAATCCGATTGAACAAGAAGGGACTTATCCTCTGCCCGAGGCTCAGGTTGACCGTTTTATGCTCAAGGTGATTGTTGATTATCCGCAGAAAGATGAAGAACTCGACATTGTCAAACGTATGGCGCGCAACGCCGCTATTCCAGCGGTCAATCCGGTTATAACCGCGGAGGATATTCGACGTGCTCGCCAAACAGTTGATGATATTTACATTGATGAAAAAATTCATAAATATATCGTCGATCTGGTTTTTGCCACCCGCGACCCAAAGGCTGTCAACCTGGCCGACATCGCCGATTTGATCCAGTATGGTGCCTCGCCGCGCGCTTCAATTTTTTTAGCGATGGCTGGTAAAGCGCAGGCTTTTATCGCAGGCCGCGGTTATGTGACACCGGAAGACATTCGTACGATTATCTGGGATGTTATGCGCCACCGCATCATCCTGACTTTCGAGGCGGAAGCCGAAGAAGTGACAGTCGAAGAAATTATCAGGCGCATCATCGAAACGGTCGCGGTACCGTAATTTTTTCCACAAAATATTATCTCGTTATGCTGTCTAAGGAAATTCTCAAACAGGTTCGTCAGATTGAAATACGCACCCGGCATCTCGTCAATGATGTCTTTAGTGGTGAGTATCATTCGGTTTTTAAAGGACGCGGTATGGAATTCTCGGAAGTACGTGAATATCAGTATGGCGATGATTTTCGTTCCATTGATTGGAATGTGACTGCCCGTTATGCTCATCCCTATGTGAAAATTCAAGAAGAGGAGCGTGAACTGAACGTTATGCTGGCGGTAGATGCCTCGCGCTCAAATGCTTTCGGTTCGCAGGGTAAATTCAAGAATGAAATAGCGGCTGAAATTTGTGCGCTACTGGCTTTCTCCGCCATAAAAAATAACGATAAAGTCGGCCTACTGATCTTCACCGATCAGGTTGAAAAATTTATTCCACCTCATAAAGGCCGGTCACATACTTTACGCGTGATTCGGGAAATACTCTACTTTCAGCCACAATCGCCGCGTACTAATATTAAATCGGGACTGGAGTTTCTACTGAAAGGCTTAAAACGGCGCGCGATCGTCTTTCTGGTTTCTGATTTCAATGACGAAAATTTCGCCAAACCATTACGGGTATTGAATAAAAAACACGATGTTATCGCAATTCATCTCCAGGATGCTCGTGATAAAATATTACCGCCGGTAGGCTTATTAAACCTGAAAGACGCTGAAACCGGAGATGAAGTCTGGGTGGATACCTCCGACCGCGCATTCCTCGAACAGTATGCCGATTTAGTCGAGCAACAGCGTCAAAATTTGCGTAATATGGCGCGGGGTATGAAGCTGGATTTAATCGAAATTGACACTGCTGTTTCTTACGTTGACCCTCTGGTTAAGTTCTTTAAGATGCGGGAGCAAAGGTTCAGGTGATTTGAACTTAAGGTTTTCAATGCAGTTACGTCGCTCAAAATTTAACTTTCCCGCCCTCTTTAGTTTTATTTTTATTTTATTTCAATTAACCTCAGCTCAGAACTCCGGAATTATTATCCAAACCACCATTGACACCACCATTGCAACGATCGGCGATCACCTCCATTTGCGAATCAACCTGCGCTATCCGATCGGGACGATTTTTGAGTTGCCGTTAGTCGAGGAAACGATCGGCCAGTTAGAAGTAATTGATAACCAACTTTCGCCACCACGCAAGAAGGGGCAAATAAACGAGCAGGAGTGGCAGTTGACTCTGGCCGTTTTCGATACTGGACAAATCATAATTCCGGCACTGGAAATCAAAGCTCACCCGGCGGACGACACTACCAGCGTGCTGAGTTTTCAAACTGAGCCGAAAACCGTGCAGGTCTATTCAGTTCTACCGCCAGATAAGCGTGAACTGAAAGACATTAAACCGCCTTTCCCTTTACGTCGGAGTATCTCAGGGAAAGCTATTTTGTTAATACTTCTGTTCCTGCTGATTGTCGGCGGAATTTGGTATTATAGACGCTGGGAGAAAGCCCATCCACCGCTAATTATTGATGAAAAATTTCTGGAGCCACCGCACATAGTTACTTTGAATCAGCTGAATGCTTTGAAAGAGAAAATGCCCACCACGCCCGACGAAATGCGAGCCTATTACTTTCGCATTTCGGAGATTCTGCGGGAATTTTTAGAACGACGCTTTTTTATCCGAGCACTGGAAATGACCACGGCGGAAATTGCTGAGGCTTTTAAATATCTGGACATCGAGCCCGCGCTGACCAGGGAGTGGATAGAGCTTTTCTCGGAACTCGATATTGTCAAATATGCCGGTCAAACCCCGGCTGAAGAAGATATAGCGGCAGTATTGGAAAAAGCCTGCCATTGTGTTGAAAGCACCAAATATGAAACATTTTTACGGAGGACGATGTGATAGAAGTACAAAATTTGGTAAAACATTACGGTTCGGTCAAAGCCGTGGATAATATTTCTTTCACCGTTGAAAAAGGCGAAATCCTCGGCTTCCTCGGACCAAATGCGGCTGGCAAAACGACCACGATGCGCATTATCACGGGTTATATGCCAGCTTCAGCTGGGACGGTCAAAGTGGCCGGGTACGACGTCTTTGAACAAGGTCTGGAGGTTAAAAAGCGAATTGGCTATTTACCAGAAAACCCACCGCTTTATTCCGATATGCGCGTGCGTGAATATTTGACCTTCGTCGCTCGCATCAAGGGTGTCAATCCCAAAACTATCAACGCCGAAGTTGATCGCGTCGCCGAACGTCTGTCGGTTTTAGAAGTTATGGATAATCTTATTAGCAATCTCTCCAAGGGTTACAAACAGCGAGTCGGTCTTGCGCAAGCTCTGCTGAATAATCCGCCGGTTCTAATTTTCGATGAACCAACCAATGGTCTCGACCCCCGTCAAATAATTGAGGTACGTGAAATAATCAAGAGTCTCGGTAGTGATCATACTGTCATCCTTTCGACTCATATTTTGCCAGAAGTCAGTATGACCTGTAATCGAGTCGCCATTATCAATGAAGGTAAGTTGGTCAAGATTGATACGCCTGAGAACTTGACGAAGCAATTGCGCGGCTCGGAATCTATTATTCTGCAGGTCGAGGGACCGATGAACGAGGTCGAATTAGCCCTTAGTCAGCATCAATCGGTAACCGCCGTGGCAGTTCAACCAACAGGCAAGGAAAATATAGCTACTTATAGGGTGGAGACTTCAATCGGTTCTGATATTCGTAAAGAGCTGGCATCTCTAGTGGTCAATCGTGGTTGGGGTTTGCTCGAACTGAAAGCGGAAAGCCTGAGCCTCGAGGATATTTTCCTGAAACTCACCACCAAAGAAGAGGAGGTCAATTGAAATGGGTAATTTACTGGCAATTTATAAACGCGACCTGAAAGGATATTTTTTCTCTCCAATTGCTTATGTTGTAATCGGATTGTTCCTTTTAGTCAATGGTATTTTTTTCTACGTATTGCTTTCTAGTTTCCTGGAATACAGCTATGCGGTAATGATCCAGAGACAAGGTTATCCGATTAATGTTAATCTTCTTATGATTCGACCGTTTTTCCAAAATATGAGCGTCATCGTGTTGTTTGTCATTCCGATGATCACTATGCGCAGTTTTTCGGAAGAGAAAAAAAGCGGAACTATGGAACTATTGTTGACTTCGCCTGTGACCAATTGGCAGTTGATTCTCGGAAAATTTCTGGCATCTTTTACCCTTTATTTCGTAATGGTGATGGTTACTTTTCTTTTTATGGTTTTTCTGTTAATCTGGGGCAATCCCAGCCTCGTACCGATTTTGATTAGTTACCTCGGAATTCTGCTAATGGGCTTAGTTCTTGTTGCTCTCGGCAATTTCATTTCCTCGCTGACCGAGAACCAGATAGTTGCCGCAGTCGGTACTTTTGGAGCTACAATGTTCTTATGGGTAATCGGTTTCGCCGGAGATTTTGCCGGTAAAGTGTTTGGTGAAATATTCAAATACTTATCAATAGTCAATCATTTTGATGATTTCTCCAAAGGAGTCTTTGACACTAATCATCTGGTTTATTACCTCTCGTTGACTTTTCTAATGTTGTTTTTTACGTATCAGTCAATTGAATCTTCCAAGTGGAGGGGTTAAGTCATGAAAATTTATAAATGGATTCTTTCGATTGGATTAATTTTAATTGCCTGCGGGTTAATTTACTTTTCTATCGTCAATATCTGGTCCTGGCCGGTGATTGTTTTATTGATTCTCGGCTTTGGTGCCAGCGTGTTCGCTTTGATTAAATTGGATATCCGAACTTTGCTGAAAAATCGGAGGCTGATCTACGGTGGCAATATGGTACTGGTTATTATTCTAGTTATTGCTATTGTGGGATTAGTTGATTTTTTCTTTACCCGTCATTCATGGCGGGTGGATACCACCGCCACCAAGATCTTTAGTCTTTCAGATCAGACTCGTAAGATTCTGAAAAACCTGGATAAAGACATTGAGATTGTCGTTTTTGCCAAGAAATCCAATAAATCTTACATCAATGATCGTCTCAATGAATATCGCCATTATTCCAAACGCATTAGTTGGGAAGTCGTTGATCCGGATGAAAAACCAGCCCTTGCTAAGCAATA
Source organism: Fidelibacterota bacterium (assembly GCA_018002295.1). GTDB lineage: Bacteria > Fidelibacterota > UBA2242 > UBA2242 > UBA2242 > JAGNGI01. The sequence continues at coordinate 1,415 of JAGNGI010000013.1, read as the reverse complement.
TAATGTTAAGAATTACGGTAATCTTGTGATTATTTGTGAAGATAAAGCGGAACTGGTTCCCAATTTTTCTGAAGAAGCAATTATTAATGCCATTATTAAGGTAACTCGCGAAGGTAAGAAGAAAGTTGCCTTCTTGACCGGGCACGGCGAGGGCACTATCGCCAGCACCGAACGCGATGGCTTTGAACGAGCCAAACAGGCTATCGAACAGCAAAATTATGCCGTCGAGGAACTGATGTTGGTTGATAAGGATTCGATTCCGGCGGATATCTCAGTTTTGGTAATTGCCGGTCCCAAAAAGCCGCTGTTCGAAAAAGAACTTGATTTGCTGACAAAATTCATCGAAAACGGCGGTAGTAGCCTGATAATGCTGGATCCGCGTCCTGCACCCGGTTTGAGTGATTATATGAGAAGATGGAAAATTGATGTTGGCGATAATTTAATAATTGATGCCAGTGGCTTTGGTCGCCTTTTCGGTGCCGGGCCAGATATTCCGCTCGTTACTGACTATACCGATCATCCAATTGTAAAGGATATGAAAAATGTAATGACCTTCTTCCCAATGGCTAGAACAGTTAGACCGCTGGAGTCTGATAACAAAGAGAATATAATAGTCGAGGAATTAATCCGAACCGGTCAGCAGAGTTTTGCGGTTGCCAATATCGAGGAGGTTTACCGCACTGGTCGCGTTTCCAGAGGACCGAACGATCTGCAGGGTCCACTTTCAATCGCCTGTGCGGCTACAATTGAGAACCCTTCCGGCCAGCGTGAAGGTCGGCTGGTAGTTGTCGGTGATTCTGATTTTGCTTCGAATGCCTATTTCGATAATCAAGCTAATGGCGATTTATTTATGAATATGATCAGCTGGCTTATTGCCGACGAAGACCTGATCGCGATTCGTCCTAAAAATCCGGAAATTAGCACGGTTAATATGACTCCCGCCCAGACCAAAACGGTTATGTGGCTGACCGTTATAATTTTGCCAGCAATTGCTTTCGGGGTGGCGATTATGGTTTATGTCAGGAGGAAATAAACCATGAAAAAAGGCCGATCGACTCTGATTTTATTCGGGATTTTTGTTGTCTTGTTTGCGGCTGTTTATTTTTTTGAAATTAAAGGCGGCGAGAAGCGGGCAAAGACAAGCAAATTAGCTAGCCAACTCTTCCAGATCGAAAAAGACAACATCAAACAATTGATTCTCTCCGGAGATTATGGAGAAATTACTTGCGAGAAAGACGGAGCGGAGTGGATTATCACCGCACCGGTGTTAGCCCAGGGCGACGCCCAGAGTATCGAATCCAACCTCGATTTAATCCTAGGGACTAGTATCGAACGAAAGATTGCCGACTCAACCGCCGATTTAAGTTTGTTTGGTTTATTAGAACCGCGCGGAAAGGTGCAGGTCGTTACTCAAA
>JAGNGI010000074.1 GCA_018002295.1 Fidelibacterota bacterium | reverse complement strand
GGCAATGGTTCATTGACCACCTCCAAAAAATCAATATCGGGATATCTTTCGGCAACGGCTTCGAACCATTCTCTAATTTCTTCAAGTTGCTCTTCAGGTGTTAAATCGTTTATCCAGCTAGGTTGCTGGGCACCCCAAACGAGCACGTGAAAATGAAACGGAAAGTCGTTATCCTTAGCAAAATTGTAAGCCTCATCTAAGGCTGTCCAGTTCATAACGTCACGAGTGCCCTCCACACTACCCCATTTGCCGGCATTTTCCGGAGTAACCTGATTCCAGTAAGATGCAAAATTTTCAGTCTGGGGGCTACTATAAACACAACCTAAAAATTTGGGTTTCCCATCCGCCAAAGGTGGCCCTTGATATATTTCTACCGGAATGGGTGGATTACCAACTTCTCTCTTATTCAGATTCGAGACGGTATAATTCAAGTCAGCCCGACCAAAAGCAAATTTGTCAAAATCCAGCCCGTCTTCACGTGCGCCAATCTGGAAAATTTGGGTTAAACTATCTTCAGAAATATAAAAAGTTATAGTCGTATCACCATACTTATTTTTGGATAAATTGACCCATTTCCAGACGCGATTACCGGCGGCACCCGGCCCATCTACAACATCACTGGAATCGGTAAATCCGGCAGATGCCAATCCATTTACAAAGACCCAATCACCATTGGTAACAGAATCTTTTAAACCAAATCCTTTACCATAGAAGAAACTGTCATCATCATACCCGTTAGAACCGACTCGCATACGGGCAAAAAGATTATAAGTACCGGAATCCGGAAAGGTTACCTGATAAGTGTTTATCCGTTTGGCTGAACCAGGATTATAAGCGGTGCTATTGGTTTTAATAGTCACGTAGGTTATATCACCCTCGGTAAGTACGTCAAAATCACTGCCTATTTCGCCGGATTCGGCTTCGACAATTACCGGCTTCTTGATCTCGTTCAGATCTACTATCCGAAAATTATCAATATAAATCGCGTTGCCCACATTCGCCGAATAGCTGAAGTGAATCGGTGCTCTTATGACGGTTTCCTTATCTGTAATCGTAAAATCTTTTGTATAGGCTGTCCAGGTAGTGGTAAGATTTGCCGGGCGGATAGCCGTATATTCATTATAGGCATAATTACCGACGGTAAAATTGACCTGCGCCCCGGCTTTTTGAGCCTTAGCCCAAACGGTAAAACGATACTTTCCGCCTGGAACTACCGGAATACTATCAGCCACTATTTGTAAATCCCACTGATTTGATCCAATTTCAGTAACAACGACTTTTAGAGCCTGATTCCCGTGCTGTACATCGCTATCGATAATTTCGAAATCGGCACTACCGGCCTGTTTCTCTATTACCCAGCCATCAACATCTGTACCGGAGACTATTCCAAGAGCAGTCGCTTCAAAACTGCCATTGGTAACTAGCTGAGCATTTAAATTCATAGCCGTAAAAACCAATAGCAGACCAATGATGCCAGTCTTACCAATTGCTAAAATTTTTGATTTTTTAGACATATTGTTCTCCTTATTTTTTTTCGTTATTCTTATCCTACATTTCTTAATATAACATTTAATCAATTACCTGTCAATAGATGATTTGCCGCCATCACAATAAACATATAAGTGCAGGCGCCGCCGATGATATATTCGCGTTCCTGCCATAGATACGGCCAATCTTTATCCTCGGGGAAATCCGGGCGAACCAGATTAACAGCCGCCCAAAATGTACCACCGGGAATATAGCTCCAATCGGCGCGATTCGCTCCATAGGCAATCGTCGGTGAATTTGCGCCGACTCCGGAAACCAGGCTATTGGTAGTGCTACCCGGTCGGCATCCGAGTAAGAAATTGACTACCGAGTATAAATGATCCGGCGGGAACACATCTGGCCAGGCTTTATGCAGAAAATAGGCGGAATATCCCAAATATTCCGGGGTGCGGGTTGGGCAACCAAACGGTGTTTCATTCATCATTTTGTCCAATTCTGGCTTTAATTCTTTCGCCGCTGTATAGAGTGCCGTTTTAAATTCTTCACAATCAATATAAGGCATAACTCGCGCCATTGCCGTAGCGCTTAATTGAAAGTTTTTCACAATTTCATCCTTCATACCGCACAATTCGTCCTTGTATTTCTGGGAATTGGTCGTTATGATTAATTCACATAAAGCATTTACACGAGCGTTATCTCTCATAAATTCACTAACGCTGCCTTGATTCTTATTGGCTTCATACAGCGCTTCGGCAACGGTTAGGCACTCTTCTGCCAGTTCGTCGTTATACCCTTTCAAAACGCGAGCGGCAGCCGCTAAACCGGTTGCTCCCACGAGTTGTAAATCCGCCTTTTCATCGGTAAAAACCAGACGGTCATCTAAATCCGGAATATAAACTTGAATTTCGTGGGCATTCAATTCCGGATCGAAAATTTTAGAGTAGCGATTAGCTACTTTTTTATACCACAATTCGTCAATATTGGCGGCTTTGGCTTTGGCTTCCGGATCGTCGAAAACTTTGCCGTCCGTCATCGTGGACCCGTCACCGAGCAATACATACTGGCGTAAAGTAGGACAGATAATCCCGCGATAAAGGCGGCCAAACTGGCGATAGCCCGCCAGAATCGCAAGCACACCATGCTCTACCTGTTGTAGGATATCAGGCTTACCATCCGGCTGGTGAATCTCGACGTGATGATTTTCCTGATCAACAAAAGTATTATCCCACTCGATTCCGAATTCTTCATAAGCCAGCGCCAGGGTCAGAACCGCTTGAGCTTGGGATTCCACTCTAAGATCATAATCACCGGCATCATGCCAACCGCCGACGTTCAAACCCGGCACATGATCTAAAGGCTTATATTGAGTTAAAGTCGAGGTCATTCCTTCATTATTATATCCGTCGAAATGACGAATATTCAGCGGCATCATCAGGGCATCATCCATGTGACAAGCGCCATGCCAGACGCGATATTTTTGGTTCACGCGCATATGGCACATTTGAACTGGTAAAAAATAATCCAGCGTCGGTTGCCAAACATTGTGCTTGTAAATATCAGGATCAATTTGAAATGAGTTACTGACCTTATTGCCATATTTCACCACATAGATACCAGATTCCTTGATATCGGAAAAATCCAGTAATGCATATTTATATCGGAGATATTGTCCCCATTCCTTTGGTTTCCGGTCGGTTATCACCTTATATTCACCATTGTCGGTAATTTTATACAATGTCACATTTTGAATATTCGTTTCGCGTTTATCCAATTCGATGTAGGCGATCTTCTTCTGATTAGGATGATAACCAACCTGCGAAATATGAATAACCGGTTCATATTTATAGTCGGGAATGACATTAGGGGTTATTACCCATTCAATTGCATTTTTAGTAGCGCCGCTTGGAACCAGCGAACGCACCACAAACCAGCCGTTATTATGTTGCAGACTACCATCCAGCAGAACGAGTTTACTGCCTTTACTTTCGATTTTCATACGGAATAGATCGCTTTCCGGGGCAACGACCAGCACCTGACCTTCGGCTAAAGCTGGTGCTTCGGCTTCACCGGCATCGTTAAGTACCGCTTCGCCTTCCGGCTGGCGTTGAAAAATACCAGATTTCCCGTCCATATAATAGTGTTTACCGTACAAATTACCCGGGAATAATTCCAGATTGAATCCAATTTTCCCCACCCAGTCTGGCGGGATCGGTTCGTCGAAGTCAACCGTCACGAAAATTGACTGACCTTTCGCCCTTACTCTAATAGTATATTGGATGTGAAGATCAGGATAAATGATAGGATTGAATCCTTTCCGATTCAAAGATTCATCCGGAAAACTGCAAGGGATGCTGATTTCATTCTTTTTCCGGTCAACCTTACGACTTTCAATCGCCAGAGTCTGGGGACTGACGCCTCGCTTTTGTAAGCCTTCGCCCAATTTAGCGGTCGGTTGCCATTGACCGGGCGTGGCGTTTAGTCGAATTTCACCGTTAGTCGCCACGCGATTTTCATGCTGAATAATTTCCAGACCGCCCTGATGTCCTTCGGAGAAAGTATTATGGAAAAAAAGAACATTCAGTCCGGGCATTTCAAAATAGTCCTGATCATTGAGAACCAGACCTTTTTTATCGGCGGCATTCAAAGAGGCAAACAATCCTAAAAAAGCGATCATAGGAATTGCAAAATACCAGGATTCAATGAATTTAAAAAAACAACTTTTCATAAACACTCCTTAGCAAAAAATATAATTTAGATTGGATAAATATTTAACTATCAACATTGATTCATCCTCTGCGAGCCTTTTGATGAGTATTGTAAAAATATAAAGTAGTCAGGAAAACAATGAAGTAAAAGCTCAGCCCAATATAAAAGGTTAAAGTGTAACCGCAAACCATTGATAAAATTACCGCCAGCACGGAACCAAGAACCGACATACTACCATTCACTCCGTACATCCAGGGAATATATTTCTCCTGATTCGAGAGCTCTAATAATTCCAGTGCCGAAGGGAATGGAATTCCGAGCAAAAAACCACAGGGCAGTAATAAGATAAAGCCCATAATCAAACGCAAAACCTGGCTATATTTTAATAGTTTGTTCAGCAAATAAGGACAAAATAAAATAGTGAAAACCCCTACTATGACGATTGCCAGACTAACAATTTTCAGCCGTTTGGAGGGATTTTCCGGTTGGATTCTTTTCCCGAAGTAACTACCGATTCCCATACCGATTAATAACGAGGATAAAAGTACTGACAATGCAATCGTCGGCGAACCCAGATATAGGATTAATTTTTGAAAAAGAGTTACCTCGATTATCATAAATCCGATACCAATCAAAATAAAGATTTTCAACGGGAAAATAAGAGAATGCATTCCATTTTTACTAATGGATTTTTTTATTTTAATTAGAGGCACAGTAATCAAAATGATGCTAAAAAATGCCACTCCAATCAAAAGCCATAAATAATCCCGCTGAATCCCCCGACTTATTTTGTAAAAATATGGACTATCGTCATAAACCGGAGAAATATCAAATTCATCCTGCTTGATATATTGTTGTAGAGAAACCCGATTATCCCTGATATTTCTCAATAATTGATTCTCAATGGTATTATTGATCTGATTCCAATGATAGGGCTGATAGGTGATATGCGGCAGTTCCAGCGGCAATTGCTCGATTACATTATTAATGACAGCCATATCATCCGGTCTATAGGCATTTTTTTTGATAACTATCGTTGGCGCATAATCCTCCGCCAAGATAATGAAGTGATTCAACGCCTCTTGATTGCTAATTCCAATATCTTCCATAGCATAAAGCGTGTTTACGATAAGCCGGATCAATTCCCAACGGTTATGCACGGTAAAAATCAGACTGCCCTCGGGAGTTAATATCTTCAGATAATCTTGGATAGCTTCGACCGTCAGAAGATAATTCTCACTAGCGGCAAGGTGATCAATATTCTGCAGCTGTTCGGTTGAAGGTAAAGCCATCACGATTAGGTCATATTTTTGATTGGTGCTTTTGATGAAATGACGACCTTCCTTAACTAAAATTCGAACATTGGGGAAACCAGTGTAAATTCCACCGTTAAAAAAACTCTGGTCTTTCACAATATCAACGAAGTCCGGGTTCACTTCCACTCCGGTAATCTGTCTGATTCCCGTCAACAAACCAATTAACACTTCCTTACCACCGCCGGGACCGATTACCAGCATATTGTCTCTCTCGTTCCCATGGAGAAACAGAAAGGGAATCGTGGTTGACTGATTGATTAAAAGGTTCAACAGCAAAACATCCGGATTCTGGAGATTACCATTAAAACGATACATCGGTGAACCAGCCGCACCGTCAATAAACAACTGCTTGACCATATCTTGCTGGCGGTACTCCACCAGATCCGAACGACCATACAAACTCCACCGGCTATCTATGATTTTATAATCAAATGGAGTGAGATTAGGATAGACATAATAAAAATCCTTCTCAGGGAATTTTCCGATCGGCACTTCCCCTAAAAATTCCTTATGCCCAAAACAGCTTAGGATTATCATCCCTAAAAAGATTAGCGTATAAATACCGATTGCCATTTTCTTTTTGAAAAATTCGTGGGCAAAAATAGCGGCTGATAAAAACATAATAAGAGACAGAAATAAAACCGCATTAGGCGCATTAAAAATATTAAAAATCAGGAGTGCTACACCCGAGCCCACAGCGGCTCCAATCAGGTCGGATGCATAAAGCTTGAAACTCTCATCGGCGAATATTTTAAAAATTAGGGCATAAACGACCCCGGCAAAGAAAAAAGGCAAAATAAGAAGCAGGAAATAGATAAAAGGATTAGTGATGGAGAAGCCGATAACGCTGATTATAAATAGAAGTAAGGAAATTCCCGTGAGAAAAATGAAGCAGGCGATCGTTCGGATTACCTGGGGAATTTTAGAGGAATTGAATCTATAGTATGAAAAAACGCCACCCATCCCTAATCCGAAAATGGCAAGCGATAAAATTATAAAAGCATAATTACTAACAAAAATCACTGATGATATTCGGGTAGCAATAATCTCAAAACAAATAACCGTAGCCGAAACGAGAAATAAATTAAGATACGCTAACTTCTTATAACTCATAAATCAGGCTAACCCACTTCGGAATCTAAATACATACCCCAATTAAGTCAAGTAACTGTAAAAAAATATTTTCACGCTTTATTTTGTATTGTTTTGCAAACCCTTCTCATTTTTTCTTTTTTGAAGAAGACTTAGAGGATTTTTTCTTTTCATCACTCAGCGATTTAATTGCTTTGGCTAATACTTTTTCATTGATAGTTACTTCGTAATTATCATAGAGATATTGCGTTACTTGCTGGCTAATCTGTTTGCGATGGTAATTGATAAAGTCATTAGCGATGGATTTGCGAACATCATCGTAGGTAAGTTGTCTTTCCGGCGTTCTTTTTTCGCATTTAATTACCGCGTATTGGCGACCTTTTTGGGGGTCGGTGTATTCGATTACACCGTCAACTTCACCTTCCTTTAATTTAAAGGCGGCTTCGCCCAGATACGGCGGTTCTTTACTCAAATAAGATTTGATCTGCCCATCCCGATCTTTGATAAAAGTTTTAACAAACCAGCGATCACTAGCTTTTTCAAAAGGTGTCCCAGCTTGAATTTTCGCCCACATTTGGTCGGCTTCAGCTTTATCGGAAAAAATCATCGCAAAGAGATTGATTTTTTCCAGTTGATAATACAAGGAGTCTTGATTAGCTTGATAAAATTCCCAAAGGGCGGCTTCGGTCGGTTCCGGGATTTGAGATTCAATTACGGTTTTATTATACAATTCAACAATTTTATACTTCAGAACGGGATTTTTGGTATAGGGATGAAATACTTCTTTTTCCAGCCCTAAATCCTTGGCTTTTTGTACAATCTTATCACTGCGCAGAGCTTCTACAATAAATTCCTTTAACTGGTCTTTAGTTATTTCGCGACTATCACCCAAAGTTAATATTTCGTTTAAAAGTCGCAGATATTCCTTGAGGTCCACCTGACCTTCCGGATAAGTTAAAATCACTAAATTTCTACCGCTCGAAATCGCATTTTGTAAAGTGTCCCGATAAATAGCCTTATAGAAGTTGGGAATTCTCGACCACTTGACCAGTTGATCAAGTGCTTTTTCATTCCATACTATAGAATCCTCATTGATTAGTGCTTCTTTGTCTCGATCATATTCGTTCAAACTGGTATAGTAGTAACCGTTTTGAAGTTGAGTGATTAACTCGTCTTTAACTTTATCGAAGGGCTTCAGTTTTATTGGTCTTACATCGGTAATTTTAACTATGTAATAAGCATTATATTCGTCCAGGATTTGGACATCACCCTTATTAAGATTAAAAATAACGCGATTATGAGGGCTAACCATACTCTTTTTCCAGTCTATGGTAAGGATAGAAACATCCGAAGCGTTATCTGGAGCATATTGCTTAATTAATTCATTAAAATCAACACCTTGTTCGGCTTTAGTTTTTATTTCTAAAGCCTGGTTTTTCAAAGTATCCAATTGAGCATCAGAGGCTTTTTCCGGTTTATTTAAAACTATCTGCTGATAGTAAATCTCTTTGCCCATCTGATCATAGGTTTTTCGAGCAAACTCTTCACTGGTATATTTACCCAGATATTCCGATTCAAAATATTTGACGATTAATTCTTCGTTAATATAGCGCTGAAGTTCTTGCATTAACTGCGGATCATTATGCAAACCTCTTTTAAAAAAGTCAATACACTTCAGCTGATCCAATACCATTTCATCGAGCGCTCGCCTGTAGGCTTCGGACATATCCCGATATCTTCTATGAAAAAATTCATCATAGACGTATTTATGCAGTTCGGCGAAACTGATTTTATAATGGTCGTCAATTACCGCGACGGTTTTCTGAGCCAGTTCGGTTTGTTTAGCACAATTGGTGAAAATATTAGCCGTCATCGAAATAAGCAGAATCAATAAGTAAAAATTTGATTTCATCATAAACCTCATTTAATTGGAAGATTTTCTGGATTAAAATTTAACAAACTGACTGGTAAATTCACGACAATTAACGGGCGAGTAGTAATAATTAGTTCCATAAAAATAGGAGTTTTTATATTCTTTATGTCACTAATGAATTTGAGTGCCATTGTTTTTTTATGCAAAACCCCGGCAAAATATACCGGGGTTTTGCACAAGTCATTCATTAATTGAATAATAGAAATGCCTACTTCATTAATACCATCTTTTTGGATACTGTTTTGTTACCATAGGTAAGGGTATAGAAATAGACTCCACTGGAGAGTCGGGAAGCATCAAATAAAATACTATGAGTTGCGTTAGCTCCGCGGTATTCATTATTAATCAATGTGGCAACTTCCTGACCCAACATATTATAAACTTTCAGAGTAACATTGCCCGGTTCCGGAAGGGTAAAGTTTATATTTGTGGT
>JAGNGI010000012.1 GCA_018002295.1 Fidelibacterota bacterium | reverse complement strand
GGCAATTCCACCAGGTCATTATCGGGAAAAACTCGTTTAATTTCACGCCGAAAGGATTGATCCATACCATAATTATCGTCGGCATGTAAAAAGCCACCGTTTTGCAAATGCTGGCGAAGGCGCAGAACCTCCTCATCACTGAAACGCACGTTGCCATGACCATTCATATAAAGATAAGGATAGGCGAAAAAGTCTTTGTCCATTATGCCAACCCGCACTTCGTCGGAGGCGACGTCCATATTGAGATTTTCACGGAGAAATTTCAACAGATTCGGAATTGAACTCGGATTGCTGTACCAGTCGCCGCCCCCGTCATATTTCAGGCGAGCAATCGTAAATTTCCCGTAGAGATTCTTACTCTGCCCGGCGAGATTTAAGACCGCCAATAAAATAACGATAAATGTCCAACTAATTTTCTTCAATTTTCCTGCGACTCTCGCATAATAATCATAATAAATTTACTATACGCTTGAGCTGGTAACAAGTTTCGCTCAAGAAAAAACAATCCTCTTCATTTTTTCCCGAGGTATTGTTATTTTCTATCCGTGGCTCGATTCGTAAAATGTATCTTAATAATCGGGGTATTAACCGTTAGCTTATCCGCACAATGGTATTTCAAGATTGTCGATGCTATTCACGGACCGATCGAATATCGCACACCATTTAAATTGACACCATTCGAATTTAAAACCGGCATACAGACATTTGGATTTGACGGTCAACCACTTCTATTTGATTCCCCCGGAATTTCCTTTAACGGCTATAAAACTTCTTGGGAACGAGCGATGAACAGCCTCGAACTGGATTTGTTGAAGTTCAACTGGCTGGTGTATATTTTGCCGCAAAATTTGCTCGATTTCCAGACCGGAATAGGCGCTAAATACACATACTCATTATCCGAACAAAAACTCCCGGAAACCTGGCCGCAACGTCTGCCGGGCTCCGTTGACCAACTTTTTTTGTCACCGCGAATCTATGAATTCAACCTCAATCAAACGGTGATATATCAATGGGCACCGAACTTTTATAATTACTTAACGATCAGTTACGGTCCAGCCTTCGGCTCAGCTTATAAAACTCATTCTAACGACTATTTTCTACAACAAAAAGGACATACCTACTCCTTCGCGCTGGGATTTAAATTCCTCGGCAGTATCAATTATAAATTAAAAGAAGGTTACGGCGTAGAAATCAGATACACAGTCGGTGATTTCGGTGATTTGGAAGACCCTCATAACATAAGCCCGATTAAGAAGATTAATTTTAATACTGTGGGGATTTCTCTGACATTCAATTCTAATCTCGGCGGAGGTCGGAGTACTGGTGACGAAGCCCAAGCTCTCTATCAGGCTAATGATTTTATAGCCGCCAAAGCCACCTTTGAACAATTCATCGCCGATAATCCCCACCACCCAAGCCGCTTTAAAGCCCGTCGGATGATTAAAGAATGCGACAAGCGAATTCCCTATCAGGAAGTAACTCTGGCGGAATTGTTTATTGCCCGTCAAAACTATTCCATAGCTACTGAATATTTAGCGCGAGCCCAAGTGACTAAAGACAAAACCCTATTAGCTCGGATAAATAGTAATTACGAAAGAATGATTAAACAGTTTGTTGATACAATGAACGTGATGATTAGCAACAATCGAATCGATGAAGCCGAACAATTTTTAAACACAATCGCAAAGCTGAATCTCCCAAACACTAATGAGCTTATCTACCGCTACCACAGTGAAATTTATTTCCATCGCGGAGCAGTTTTTACTGAATCTGGTTATTGGGAAAAAGCTATTGACTATTTCGATCTTGCCATTCGATATTATCCACCTATTCGACAACGCGTCGAACCCTATCTGGTACAAATCGCTGACGGTTATATCAATGACGCCAACCTTTCTGTGGATAAGAAAAGTATAGCGTTGGCGCTGGAGTCGCTCAAGCAAGCGACCGCTCTGCGACCGGATATTCATTACTTAACTGCTCCTCATATTAAAAACTTAGAAGCCGGTATCGAATACCTTAAACAGCAAGCCGCCAAACAAAAAGCACAGGAATCCATAGGTAAAACATTCAACCCGCCGCCGGATGCTCCTAAACCCGACATCGGTATGAGTACTGATCAAATAAGAAGCTCGCTTGGGCAACCAGGTTCCCAAACCCGCTTAGAAACCGGCGGTGGAAGAATTTACGAACTGTGGATTTACTTATATCCAGATGGCAAAGAATTACAGATTTATTTTGATAATGCAAAGGTGGTTAAGATGGAAGCTTTATCTCCGATTGACGTAATTTCAGAAATGGACGAATAGATGAAGATCATTTACTCCGACGGAGCCTGTTCAGGAAATCCCGGCCACGGCGGTTGGGCGACTCTGATTTTTAATGAAAATCAATTGCTCAAAGTCCTGGCTGGTTATCAAGAAAATACGACTAATAATCGGATGGAAATCATCGCGGCGCTCAATGGCTTGAAACAATTGCAACCCGGTGAAAAAGCCATTATTTATACTGACAGTCAATACCTACGAAATGGAATTACAACCTGGCTTCCCAACTGGAAAAAGAGAAATTGGAAAACCGCTGACAAGAAATCAGTCAAAAATCAGGAGCTGTGGCTCGAACTTGACAGGTTGAATCATCCTGGAATCACCTGGCAATACGTTCGAGGACATAGCGATAACCTTTATAATGAAATTTGCGATTGTTTGGCACGTAAAATGATCGCAAGTCAAGGGAAAGTAAGCGATCTAAACGCCGAATTCGAAAAATATTACTGGCAATTGCAGAAGAAGAAAAAGCAGTAATTATTAATCAATTGATGTTGAGAAAACGCGCTACGATCGTTTTGCGTCCGCAGGAACGAAAATTTACGGTTACTCGGGCATTTTGTCCGACACCGTCTATATTAACTACCTGACCGGTGCCAAAAATTTTATGAGAAACATGCGTACCGGGTTCAATCGTCCGGCTGGTCGGAGAAGTTTTTTCGCTTGAAGAAGAATTGATTCCCGCTATTTTGATCGGGTTAGATTCAACCCGCTCAAAGGTATCTTTTATTTTCCGAGCAGTGGAACGATTGCTGGTCCGCGGTTGGCGCTTACTGGAAATAATACCTTCCCGAAAATCGCAGATTGTAATCAACTCTGGCGGGATTTCGTTGAGAAACATTGATTCCGATGAGTAGGCGACTTCACCGGCGCGCATACGCTGGCGGGATGATGATAAAAAAACCTTTTCCTTGGCGCGAGTCAGACCGACATAAAAAAGACGACGCTCCTCTTCGAGCGCTTCATGGGTCAAGTCGCGTTCGAGCGGCAATAAGCCTTGATTTAATCCGCAAATAAAGACTACAGGAAATTCCAAGCCCTTGGCACCGTGCAGGGTCATCAGCGTCACCGCATTTTTAGTGTCTTCCCATTCGTCAATCGAAGTCGCCAGAGTCACATTTTCAAGGTAAGATTCTAACGATGGCTTTTCGTTAGTCTGGCAAAATTCTGAAATATCGTTGAGTAGCTCGTCAAGGTTGGCTAATCTTTCAGTTGCTTCTTCGCCCTCGCTTTCTTTGTAATAGTTACGCAGGCCAATGCTGACGATAACAACCCGTGCCCATTCTTCAAAAGAAAGTGTATTGCGTAATGAACGGAGATCATTGATCTGATCGTAAAACTTTTTGATAGATTCGATAGCCCGCGTAGCAAGATTGAGTTCATCGGCGTACGACATAGCATCGAATAGCGAAATGTCTTTAGCCAAAGCCAGTTCCTCAAGATGTTGAACGGTCGTTTTACTTATCCCGCGTGGCGGTAAATTGATAATTCGTTTTAAACTTATACTATCATGGGGATTGGATATGATGTTGAAAAACGCTAAAACATCTTTGATTTCTTTGCGCTCATAAAAACGGACACCACCTACAATTACATACACGATGTTATTGCGTCGTAAAATTTCCTCAAGAACACGGGTTTGGGCATTTGTTCGGTAAAGGATGGCAAAGTCCTTGAAATTACGTTTGTTCTGTAAAATTTCTCGTTGAATCCAGCTGGCGATCAGGGCGGCTTCGTCGTATTCGGTCTCGGCATCCAGCTTCACTAATAAATCGCCATCGCTTTTCTGTGACCAGAGTGTTTTCGTAGCGCGCTGTTTATTGTGGCTGACAACCGCTGAAGCGGCTTTCAGGATATTATTGGTCGAGCGATAATTTTGCTCGAGCTTAAAAATCCGGCATTGGGGAAATATTTCGTTGAAACTGAGTATGTTGCGAATATCAGCTCCGCGCCAGCTATAAATACTCTGGTCATCGTCGCCAACTACACAGACGTGCTGATGTTTTTTACCCAGGGCTTCAATCAAGAGAAACTGGGGACGATTGGTATCTTGATATTCATCAACTAAAATATATTGATAAAGTGCCCGGTATTTTTCCAAAACTTCGGGTTTAAGCTGGAATATTTTCAGCGGTAGAATTAGCAGATCGTCGAAATCCACCGCCATAGCTTTACGTAAAGCTCCCTGATAAAGGGGATATAGCACAGCTACAAAACGATCAGCCATAAATCCGGGCCGAGCGCTGAAATTTTCCGGCTCAATCATATGATTTTTCAGATAGGAAATTCGACTCAAGACATTTTTAGGACTGGTGGACTCGAGGATAATAGAACGATCATTGATAATTTTCTTGAGAAGACTGAGCTGGTCCTCAGCATCGTAGATTGTAAAATTCGAAGAATAACCGAGACATTCTATTTCACGTCGGAGAAGACGAGCACAAATCGAATGGAAAGTGCCGATATTGACTTGCCTGGCTTTCTTGCCGATATATTTTTCTACCCGTTCACCTAATTCGCGCGCGGCTTTGTTGGTAAAGGTAACCGCCAGAATATTTTGAGGAGCAACAATTTTATTTTCTATCAGGTAGGCAACTTTATGCGCCAGAACCTTGGTTTTCCCACTCCCGGCACCAGCAAAAATTAAGGTTGGACCAGCATTATATTCGACCGCACGGCATTGCTCGGAATTCAAATCCTCAAGTGATTTCAATTGATATAATCCTCACTGGCAACAAGTTTATCCTGGGCGCGAATTTTATGCAATTTTCTTTTTGCGGCTAAAAATTCCTCATAATTCGCGGTAAAAGTGTGGGTATAGGTACTATCACCATTTGAAACCATATATAGATATTTGGTTTTGGCGGGATAAATAGCCGCTTTTATGGATTTGAAACCGGGATTACAGACCGGCCCTGGCGGTAATCCGTAGTGTAAGTAAGTATTATAAGGTGAATCAATTTTTAAATCTTGTCGCAGTATTCGTCGCGGACTATCCGGAATTATGTATTGAATTGTCGGACAGGCTTCGAGACGAATCCTTCTACGCAAGCGATTGTAATAGAGTGAGGCAACTAGCGGTCGTTCGAAATCTACCTGACATTCTCCTTCCACTATCGAGGCTAAGGTAATAATCTGGTGGAGAGTATAACCGGTACGACGGATTTCAGCCTGCACTGAATCATTGACAACTTCCCAGAAGCGTTCTACCATCCGACTAATGACATTTTCCGGCGAATCACCTACGATAAAATGATAGGAATC
This sequence comes from Fidelibacterota bacterium, assembly GCA_018002295.1. Classification (GTDB taxonomy): domain Bacteria; phylum Fidelibacterota; class UBA2242; order UBA2242; family UBA2242; genus JAGNGI01. The sequence goes on along the minus strand of JAGNGI010000012.1, from coordinate 36,343 downwards.
AGGAAAGAGATACCCCTCCAGATTATTAGCTTCAACCCCCAATTGATGAGTAAATCTGGAATCCATAACTTTTTGCATGAAATCATCGGCCGAAATTCCAATCTGATTTTCAAGCAACCTAGCAATTTCACGGGCACGCAAACCCTCAGGAATAGTGACGCGCACCGTAACCGATTCCAGATCACTCAGAGTTTTTATCAACTCATAATAATTGATAGCTCCATATAGATCAAAACGTCCGGCGCATAATTTCCGTTCCTTTCCCATCATTTTTGTCGCCAGAATAAAGCGTTTAGGATACTTGATAATACCTTTTTCATATAAAAGCTCAGATACTTCCTGAACACTTGCTCCAGGTTGAATAGTGATTACCTGATTGGTATTACTTGAACTCAATGGAGTTACTAAAATTGCTAAATACAGAATTACTATAAAAAAGATTATCAGTGGTATATAAACCAATGGTCGTTTAACGGATGGCTTAAAATTGGATTTTATACGCTTCATACTATCGATAATGCTATTGCTTAAATGGAACTGGAATAAACGTCAGGATAAAAATCACTAAAGATGCCAGTCCAATCAGTTTTTCACGTAATGTTACCGGAGAATTATCATCATAAATCGGCGGATGTTTTACTCTAACCAAGAAAAACACTAGTAAGCCCCACACTAACCAATTAAGTGACACAAATGAGAGCGCTAAAGTCGCAATTAACGCTCCCCAAGCAACATAAGGATATTTATCGCCCAGAAGGGCATACGCAATATGTCCGCCATCCAGCTGCCCGATAGGCAAGAGATTCAACATGGTTACCAGCATTCCGATCCAAGCCGCAAAACCAACCGGATGGAGCAAAATGTCCTGCCCGACTTCCAGGTTTGGAAAAATCAAAGCCGAGGCAATTTTCATCAATAGTGAATCACCGAGTTGAATACCGATTGCCTCACTTAACGATACGACTTCAGAAAGCTTTAAGCCAATGAATAAAGCTGGCGTCGCTACCAAAAAACCGCAGATCGGCCCAGCCGCTCCAATTTCCAATAAAGCCTGCCGCCGCGTTACCGGAGAGCGCATTTTAATGAAAGCGCCGAAAGTCCCGATAATAGTTGGCGCTGGAATAAAGTAAGGTAAGGTCGCATCAACATTATGTTTACGCGCCATGAGAAAATGCCCGGTTTCATGAAAACCGAGAATTACCATCAGAGTCACACTAAAAGGAACACCTTTGAGCAAATCCAGTGGATGAACGAATGGATTAGCCCCCTCCATTATCGCCCCCGCTAAAAGAGTCGTTAATATCGTTATCAAAAACAAGACAAGATTAACCGTCGGAATCCGTTTTTCAATTTTCCCCGGTTTGACGATAAATCGGTCAATGGAACCAGTAGATATTTTTTTTATCGAACTAATCAAATTTCGAGAATTGCGGGCGATTTTACGCAAAGAAGTAGTATCCCGCTGGCGCCCTTCGATCACCAGATACTTATCTCGATCTTCTATTCGGACAATTTCGATCCACTGACTCAGGTATAATATAATGTTTTCTTTAGTAGTTATATCCAGCATAACATTTCGTTTAAATTACCCAATTTTTAGAGAACTTACAAAATACAGCCTTAAAATCAATCAAATAATTCTTCGACTTTTGTCTGGCAACTTATCAGTTTCTGCTCCTAAATGATTGAACTTAATGATTAAAGATATTCACGTATTATGAAAAATTCGACCGAACTTTAGACACCGGCAGACTAAAACCGGTTACAATAACCTACTTGGGTAAAGTTCACATTTGAATTCAGGTATCAAAGAAAATGAACCAGAAACCGCACTGAATTTCATTTTAGTTTACTCTACATGAAATGCATAGTAGCCACATATTATCTCAATAACACCAATTTTTGACGTGCCCGTCGTTCACCCTGACGGAAAACAATAAAGTAAACTCCGCTGGCGACCGGATTACCTTTTTGATTGTGACCATCCCAAGTCCAGACATTCAAGCCGATTTTCGGATTATTGATTTTTTCGGAGTAAACTTCCTGTCCGTTAATATTGAAAATCAGCGCCGTAACTGGCTTTTCCACAGTCAATCGAAAAGGGAAATAAATCAACGGATTTTCACCGGGCAGAAATGGATTCGGGAAAGGATTCAGGATAGTAAAGTGGGTTGCTGTCTCTCCTTGCCAGTCAGAGTAAATACATTCGTATGCTAAAGTATCTACTCCGTCGAAGAAGAAAAAGGCTAAAATGCTATCGCTCGCGGCTGATCGATCTAAAAATACTTGCACATCAATTGTATCATCTTCCGGAATGAATCCGCTCGATGGCAAAAAAGCCAGACAGGCTTCTTCCGACCAGAAAGCAAATTGGCTAGAACCTATGCCAATATTGAAAATTGGTAATGTTGTCCGGCTAATATCATCGCTGAATAGCATTTCTGTGGGAATGAGAGCGGATTGCGCTGTTGAGGTATTTCGCTTTAAAACACTAACATAAAGCGATTCATCGCCGCCGTTCGAAATAATCGGAATATTAATGTCGTGAAAGCCGCTGGTCAATAAATTACGGTCAATGGTTACCGCAATTTCAGCACTCCCAATATTCACTGTACCGGAAAGTGGTTCAATTTTCACCCAATTCGGCAGTTCGCCGGAAATTTCCCATTCCAGCGCCTCGGTACCACCATTGCTAATCCGAAACGTTTGAGTATATTCATCATGCCAGAACCACAAACTATCCGGCGTAAGAATAATCCGCGGAGGAATCATGATTTTCCCCGAAACGATGGCACGGATAGCCCAATTGCCGGTAAGAGAAACCACTTCCGAACCGCCGGTCACAGTATAATTGCGGAGGTCGTGAAATATTTCATCAGTTTTGATATAAGCATGACCGAATCCGTCTTGCGCAGAACTATAGCCGAGCGAGTTACCCGAACTGGTAACCGATACCGCAAATGAACTCAAATCGGCCAAGTCAGTCGGATTGTCGAGAATAATTTTTGTCCAAGCCTGTTCATCAGGAATAATGCCACTCATAGTTAATAGCGGCGCCTCTGCTAAATTGCTGTATATTTTTATTGTAACCGGACTGGAATCATAGGTTAATATTTTAATCACTGACAGAGTCGCTTCAGATAAATTTAAATCGAACTTCTCAGCGGCTTCGGCATCCTCTAATCGAATAAAATAATCGAGCATATCATTATCGTATCCCAATTCGGATTCGGCATAGCCCCCGATTCCAGTTGCTGAGTAAGATATATTGGCTTGAACAGTGGCGGCAATCTCAGCTGGCCAATAGGGAATAATAGTCAGTTTAGCATAATCACTTCCGAAGGTCTCATCGGAAAAATTATAAGTTCCGGTGCCATTACAGGTGACGAAGGTTATTTCCGGTGTCTCATAATGTTTAATCACTGCCAATCCAAAACTGTAAGACGATTGGTAATTCATCACAAACTCGATATTTTGGCCTGAATAAAACTGAATATAAACCGCCGCCGCCGGATTGAGCGCCAACGAAATCTGCTCGCCTTCGGTAAAATTAGAATGAAAATAGTTCGATGATATTGGCGAAATCGCCGCCCCACCATAACCATATTGTCCATCACCCATCGTCGGATCGTTAAGAAGGTTGGCAACAAACCAATCGCGTAATAGCTCCGCGACCGAGCCATCGTAACCGGCAGATGACAAACCACCGATAAAACCGCTAAACGAGTCATTTTTGTTGCTAACTATCTTTTTAATCACACCCAATCCAAAGCGCTGATATATATAATACGTCCATAAACCGACTTTAGCATAGTCGGCTATTGAACCATCAAAATCCATTAACGAACGATTGGTCTCGTTTAAAAACGAGGCAAAGCTACGTGCCGGTAAACCCAGCAAGCGTGGCGCCAATTCCGAGAATCCTTCTGTTACCCAAACATCCTCATCCGAATCATAAAAATTATGAATCAAATGCTGAAGTTCGTGTGCTACGATTGAGAGTGTACCCAGATCCTTGGCATCCGCCGGATTAGTGTCAATATAAATAATTTCACCGTAATTACCTTTGCCGGTTATCTGATCGAGCGGGTCGAAATAGCCCGCAACGTAGGTATCGGATTTTCCTGCCTCATAATTATCACGTACGTCAATGAGTAACACAAAGAGTTTACCGTTACCGTCTTTGTCCGGTAATGCACCGAATATATCAATCTCGTTGTAATAAATACCTTTAGCAGGATTAATCGAACCGGGCGGCGTATCGTAAAGCATTATATCGCGCACCCGTTCGGCGTCGCTTTGAGTAATTCGTCCGGCATCGAATTCCGTTTTCTCAGCATATATTTCAATTTCTGCGGTATTAATCAGACGAAGGAATGCAATTTCAATAAACTCAGCCGAATTATCCTCAACATTTTTCCGAATAAAGAAAGTAGTATCTCCGGCAACTGGTTTGGCTAATCTATGATGAAAAACAATTTCCGGATATTTATTCCATAAAAATGGCGTACCTGAAATCGGTTGGGGTGCAGGAGTATGGAGTTCCTGCGCCATTGTGACAGTCACAAAACAGCCGGATAAAAGTAGTAATCTTTTTAGTGAAGAAATCAATATTTAGAGAGTGAGTGCCGCTCCTGTTTAGGATCGCGGTTCATTAAATCCCACAAAGCCGTTTGCGGGTCTTTATTTTTAAAAAGAACTTTATAAATTTCCTCCGAAATCGGCATTACGACTTTGTACTTCTCAGCCATCTGGTGAACCGTTAAACAGGTCGTGACTCCTTCAGCCACCATCGACATACCATTCAGAATATCGTCCAGTTTGCGGCCTTTGCCAATTTCTTCACCGACGTAGCGGTTACGGCTATGCTGACTGTTACAAGTAACAATCAAATCGCCGATACCACTTAATCCGGCAAAAGTTACTTCTCGACCCCCGACTCGCAATCCGAGACGGACGATTTCCATAATTCCGCGTGTCATCAGAGCGGCTTTGGCGTTGTCACCTAATCTCATTCCGTCGCAAATACCAGCCGCAATCGCAATGACGTTTTTGACCGCCCCGCCGATTTCAACTCCGATAATATCGGTATTGGTATAAACGCGGAAATATGGTGAATGAAATACTTCCTGAACTAGCTGGGCAGTCTCTTCATTTATCGAGGCGGCTACAACCGCCGTTGGAACTTGCCGGGCAACTTCTTCGGCATGGCTAGGACCATGCAGAGTAACTATCTTTTCCGGTGGGTGATTTAAAATTTCAGTAATTAACTCGCTCATACGCTTGAGTGTATTTTGTTCGATGCCTTTGGTAAGATTGACGATAATTGTATCAGGTTCAATCTGCCCTTTTATTTTCTCCAGCAGGGAACGCATCGACTGCGACGGCACCGCCAGCACCAGGAAATTAGCATTTTTCACGGCCTCAGCCAGATCATTTAAAATCGGAATCGCGCGCGGTATCGGAATGCCCTCCAAAAGCGGATTTCGACGAGTCTTGTTCATATACGCTACATTTTCCGGAAAATATTCCCAGAGTTTGACCGGCAATTTTTTATTATAAAGATGGATGGCAATCGTTGTCCCCCAACTACCGGCGCCCAATACGGCTATCGAGATCGATTTAGGAATTTTTCTTAGCATGAAAATATATTCAGCAAACCTCACCGAGAATAACCGCTTTTTCTCCGGACTTTTGTAATACCTGAGAAAATTTATCAACGGCTGAAGCGGCGCAAATTATAATCATCCCGATTCCAAGGTTGAAAACGCGGCGCATTTCTTCTATATCAATTTCACCAGTTTTTTGAATGAATTTAAAAAGCGGTGGCCATTCCCAGGCTTGCCAGTTGATTTTCAAAGTCAAATTTTCGGGGACAATGCGGGAAGTATTACCAATGATTCCGCCACCAGTAATATGACTCAACCCATGTAAATCTGGATCAGCTAGTAATGGCTCAATCACATTTAAATAGGAGCGGTGAATTGCCAGCAAGGCGTCGCCGATAGTCGCATTTAATTCCGGAATGTAATCAGTGACAGAATATTTTGTCAAGAGCACCTTGCGAGCTAAAGAATAACCGTTGGTGTGCAAACCAGTGGAAGGTAAACCGAGCAGAACATCACCTTTCCCAACTCGACCAATTAACATTTGCTCCCTTTCCACCACTCCGATGATCGTTCCCACCAAATCATAATCTTTGGTTTGATAAATATCAGGCATCTCCGCCATTTCACCGCCAATTAAGGCGCAACCATTGGCTTTACATGCCAGAGATATTCCCCTAATAATTTCAGTAGTTATTGCTGGTTTTAGCTGACCAGTTCCAATATAATCCAGAAAAAACAAAGGGCGCGCCCCAGTCGTCAAAATATCATTAACACAATGATTTACCAGACATTGCCCGACTGTATTATGCCGATCGAGCAGATTGGCAACTATTAATTTTGTTCCAACTCCGTCGGTGCTGGCTACCAAAACCGGTTGACGGTAATTTTTTACCGGAAAAGCAAAACAGCCGCCGAATAAGCCAATTTCAGTCAATACATTGGGGGTAAAAGTCTGTTTTACCAGATTCTTAATTTCTTTGACAGCTTGTTCACCGGCGGCAATGTCAACGCCCGCATCTTTATATGATACACTCACTTAACTTTCTGCCTCCTGATACATTGATTCAATTAAATCCGCATAATGTTTTTCAACTACCGAACGTTTTACTTTTAGGGACGGTGTCAGTTCCCCGCTCTCGATAGTAAATTCTGATGGTAATAGAACATATTTTTTAATTTTCTCGAATTGGGCGAAGCCTTCCATTGATTCGGCTATCACTCGGTCATACAATTCCTTGACAGCTGGAAGGGCAATTAACTCCTCCCGACTGTGAAACTGCAGATTGTTCTCTTTAGCCCAGTCTTCCAAATTAACAAAAGCCGGCACCACTAAAGCCGATACGAATTTCCGTCGGTCGCCGATGACTACAATTTGTTCGATCCACTTTGAGGTAACGAGCGCATTTTCCACCGGTTGGGGAGCAACATTCTTACCTCCGGAAGTCACTAATATGTTTTTCTTACGATCGGTAATGGTGATATAGCCATCCCCGTCAATCATTCCAATATCGCCGGTATGAAACCAACCGTCCGCATCGAGGACATCACGGGTAGAGGCTTCATCTTTATAATAGCCCAGCATAACGTGTGGGCCGCGCGTCAGGATTTCGCCATCCGAAGCGATTTTCACCTCGATATTAGGGAGTTTCGGACCAACTGTCCCGACCTTACATTTTGACAGCGGATTAACGGAAATAACTGGTGATGTTTCCGTTAAACCGTAGCCTTCGAGAATCGGAATTCCAGCGGCTTGGAAAAATTGGGCAATTTCCTTAGAGAGAGGTGCTCCGCCGGAAACAAAAAACCGCAAATTGCCGCCGATTTTCTCATATAATTTTGAAAAAACCAGTTTTTGAGCGATTTTTAGCTGGTTATCGAGAATTGCGCTAGTGTTCCGATTCTCACTCTTTAGAAAAACGGCTTTTTTACCGACATTTATTGCCCACCAGAAGATTTTCTGACTAATTTTGGAAGATGTTGAAATACTGTCAATAACTCTAGCGTAAACCTTCTCGTAAAAACGCGGAACGGCGACCATCAATGTGGGATGGACTTCCAGCATATTCTCGGCAACCGTGTCAATACTCTCAGCATAACTGATACATGCCCCGGAACCGGTGGCTAAAAAATGTCCCGCCATACGTTCAAAACCATGACTGAGTGGTAAAAACGACAAAAAAGTGTCATTTTCATTAGCCTCAACGATTTGTAATGCACCGGTAATATTCGAAGTGAGATTGCCATGCGTCAGCATAGCACCTTTGGGTTCGCCAGTCGTACCAGAAGTATAAATTATAGTTAGCAAATCGTCTTCCTTGGTATTATGAATATCTTCAAGGAAAGCACTCGGATTCTGGCCTCGATATTCGGCACCCATTTGCATCAATTCACTCATCATAATAGCTTTCGGGTGATCAATTTTCGTATCATCCATTATAATGACTTTATAAACTTCGGGAAGTTCGTTAAGAAGTGGAATGACTTTTTCGGTCTGTTCGCGGTCACCACAAAAAATGAAACGAGAATCAGAATGCCGGGCAATCCACCACACTTGTTTAGCCGTAAGAGTTGGGTAAATCGTCACGACTACCCCTTTGGCACAGATCACACCATAATCAGTCATCGCCCATAATGGATTGTTAGCCGCAATAATGGCGACATGTTCGCCAGCTTTCATACCCAAGGCTTTCAGTCCGCCGGAAATTTGCTCGACACGGTTGCGCACTTCCGAAAAAGTAAGTCCCAGCCATTTCCCATCCTTTTTATATTTGTATATTGGCCGATCAGTGTATTTATCCGTTATGCCCACGAACATTTCGCTAATAGTACTATAGCTAAAATCCGACATAATCAACTCCCTATATTTACTTTTTTATTGTTTTTAACTTGTAAAGAGTTAATTTTAGGGCGCTTTTTGCCGAGGTGGTGAAATAGGTAGACGCAGTGGACTCAAAATCCACCGGACTTCGGTCCATGGGGGTTCGATTCCCCCTCTCGGCACAAAAACCACAATCATATATCAAAGCAACTCCGCATCAATGTAATATTTGGATTCATTGATTTCACTTTAATAGCTGATAAAAAAATATTTATTTAATCTTGGTTAACGTCGCCGGAATAAATCTGAATTGCTTTTTTGGCTTTGGTTACTTCCTCAATTGCATTCGGATAATCTCGTATAACTTTTTCCCAGGCACTTACAGCCAGATCTACCTGATTCATTCGGTTATAGCAATAGCCCATACGCAGTTGAGCATAAGCAGATTTATTCCCATCACCCAGCCCAAATACTTTGCGATATGCATTTAAGGCGCTGACATAATCGCCAAGAAAATAATAGCATTCACCGATCCACCACTGCGCATTATCAGCCAGCGGATGTTGCGGATCTAGATTGATAAATTCAGTATAAACGCTGATGGCATCTTCGTATTTTTTCTGTTGAAATAGATCGTTACCAGTTTCATAAAGCATATCCCGAGTTCTCGGGCGGCTTTTTGGTGTTTTTGCCTTTTCTCTTTGAACAGGTTTTGGCGCTGTACTGGTTACCTCTGGTTCTGGTGCTTTTCCATGAAACACAAAATCCGCTATAGTTGGGTTGACCACTTCACCAACGAATAATTCAATTGACACCCGGTGATTCAGCAGTTCTTTTACTTGGTTATCACTCTCGATCAGCATTTCATCAGCACCAACAGGCACGATTTCAATCCGGTTGGCAACGCTATCCTTCTCTTCTTCTGGAAATAAATCAAGTATTAATTTCCCCACTGTAATCGCCCTTTTCTGAGATTTTATGATAGCATTACCGGATTTCGTACCAGTATCCATTGCATAGCCTTTCAACCGAATTTTGATATCCGGATCACTCTTCAGAGCTTTCACTACTTTGTTAAGAGTAACTATATAATTGGAGTTAAATGTAAGGTTAGGAGTTTCTGTTTCATCGGCATCAAAAAATATATCATCAAAAATAAGGATTTTTAAAACCTTAGCCGAAGTTTCGGCTTCTTTTGTACATAAACCCGGTTTTTCCGTAACAACCTTACTTTCGAGTACTCCATTTGTCTCATTGGAAGTCGGTAGCAAATCAGCATCTGTTTTGATTTCATCCGTTATAACGGGAGAGGGTTGTATAGCTAGCTCGGAAGTATTACCAGTCAGAGGAGTTGAATCCGGCTCATTTTGAACATCCTTTTTGGCTGGAGTAACAGAATCCAATTGAGACTCTTTCACGGCGGTTACTGATTGCATAACCATTCCAGCTGTATCTTTTCTAACCGTTTCAAGGTTAGTAGTCTCGGTTGAAGTTTTTGGACTTTGTACCTTTTTTGGTTCTGTTTTTTCAGTTACTTTGGTTTGTTCAGTCCTTCTTTCTACTTTCTTAGTTTCTTTTCCACCAGAACAAGCAGGCAATGCTAATGTGGTGGTAAAAGCTATTAAAATAATAAATAAATATTTTTTCACCTCTCCCTCCTCTAAGATTTTAATGCTTAACAAATCCAATTATCCCCAGATGATAAAAATATATTATTTATCTATCAGATTATTTTTTTGCTGGGGTAGGTGGAGTTTCCAAGGTCTTTACACGTTTGTCGAGATCACTCAATTCACGACTCATCCGGGTAACCGCGGATTGTAGATCAGTAAGGGTCCGCTGAGTTTCACGTTGAAATTTATTGAGTCTTTCGTTAATTCCATCCTGGTCGGTTTTCATAACATTAAAACGAGAATCGATATCAATTTTTAATTCAGCTATGCTGGTGTTAGTTTCTTCGATTTTGTCACTTAGCGCCAAGTCCACGCTGTCTAATCGTGAATTCATATCTTTCAGCGATTGCTGAAACTGTTGAATATGTTTGCCTCTCCCGACAAATTCCAGACTCAGATCATGTAAATTATGATCAAAATCGTTGATGGTTACACTATGGGTGGAATCACGGGCATTTAAAATGTCCAGGCGTTTGTTTACTTTTTCAAATTCAAAGAAAAAATAAACGACCGCTACAACTACAAGCACCAATGCTATGGTTTTAATTAGTTCTTTCATTCATGTCTCCTGTACCTTTACTTATTGTTAATATTTTAACCGAGGTGTTTAGCCCAGTCATTATCTTCATTTGCCGAAAAAGGGTTAGGTTCAGCTGGCGTTTGAGGTATATCAGATATTCCCATAATCGGTTGATCAGTACTGCCCGTAGAATTTGACGATTTTAGTTCTTTAATTAGATTCTCGACGTCTTGATGAAAAATAGCAATGGTTTTTTCCATTCTATGAAATAACTCTTCCATTAACTCTTTGCCATAGAGGTTATTGATACCTTGAAATAAGTCGTCAAATTTAGTTATAAGAAAATTTTTACGGCTTTCCTCAATGCTAAAATCGACTTTTTTATCTTCCATAATTATCGCTGTATTCTTTTTAAAATATCAATATTTAATTTACAAATACCATTTTAATTATCAATATTTTTCTATGTCCAGACTACCACCTTTCTTGCTTTAGGTCTTCCCAGCGATCAATTTCCCGGATTATTTGACGACAAACCCCTCGAATAACACTATTTAATTTAATCTCGACTGAAGGTTGATTAGTAGTCAACTGCTGTAAGACTTGACGGAATTCCAGTAGTTCACTCCTCTCCAGCTCAATTGTCATACGGGTTAACATTTGATTTCACTCCTTCTTATTTGAATTTACCAATTCTACCATATTATGGGAATTTTTTGTCCACATTCACAACGATCACCTTGTAGAGACTTTGTTGTCTGAGTGTGCCATCCCCGTTTGATTAAAACTCGACCGCAAGCCGGGCAAAAGGTATCCGATTCTGAATCAGTAAGAACATTACCTTCATAGACGTAATGCAAGCCAGTGCGCAGTGCTATTGTTCGCGCCCGGTCAAGAACTTCTTTAGTTGTCTGAGGCCAATTGCTCATTTTGTAGGCTGGGTGAAAAGCCGAAAAATGCAACGGCGTATCATTTCCCAGGTTATCAAGAATCCAATCACATAACTTTTGTATTTCGCCTTCGCTATCGTTCAATCCGGGAATCAAGAGAGTTGTTAACTCTATGAAAGTTCCGACCTTCTGAATGGCAACGATTGCTTCCAAAACCGGTGTGAGTTCCGCATGACAGCGTTTGCGATAAAAATCGGCGTTCATAGATTTCAGGTCAATATTAGCGGCATCAATCAGCGGATAAATGTCTGCAATTGCCTCCTGGGTAATGTACCCATTAGTTACCTTAACAGTCTTGAGATTGGATTGGTGAGCTATTTTGGCAATATCAACAACGTACTCGCCAAAAATCGTCGGCTCGTTATAGGTAAAAGCAATCGAGCCGCATTGATTATCAATTGCAGACTGAACGATTTCAGCTGGTTGCACAATTCGACCCATCCCAAGATGGCCATCCGCGGTAGAAATGTCCCAATTCTGACAGAATTCGCATTGCAGATTACATCCGGCTGTGCCAATGGAAAAAATTCGACTCCCCGGTTGAAAATGATATAGCGGTTTTTTTTCGATTGGATCAACATGTATGGCAATTGGTTTACCATACACTTCTGAAAAGAGACGCCCTTCGATATTTGTCCGGACGCGGCATACTCCCCTTTTGCCGTTTTTCAGGCGGCAATGTCGTGGACAAAGAAAACATTCTACCTCATTATTTTCCAGGGCGTGCCACCAGCGGGCAGGATATAAGTTTTTTGGTAGTTCTAATTTTTCCACATTAAAAACTACACAATTAACGTTCATTTGTCAACAGTAGATTTGAGAAAAATTTTCTATTAATGATTTAAACATTTTACAATGAGATAAATTTTCGACTGAGGAGAAGTTTTACAAGTTGCAAAATCTCAAACAATCATATAAATTTAAATTACTATGGCACAAGTAAAGACAACAAAAAAAGTAAAGACCAAAGAAAAGTCGGCAAGCTTCATAAAAGCTCTCTCTTTTACAAAGATTAATTATCTACTCTTTGCAATTGGAATTGCAGTAATAATAATCGGTTATATTTGTATGGCTACCGGTGAAACATATAGTTTCCGTTCGCTAACCGTAGCACCTATCATACTTTTAATCGGCTATTTGATAATTATTCCCCTGGCAATTCTTTATCGCAAAAAAGAAGAAAAAACGCCCTCAGAGAGCTGACCGAAATTATTAAAATCAAGCGCTGATTTCAGCTGTTTATGAATATAAATTCAGTTGGAACTATTAGATGATGTCGTTATTGTTTTTTCTTTAGCTTTGGGTGTGGAAGTAGGTTTGTCTTCTGGAGTGGTTGGAGATGGGCTTTTAGTCTTGTTTTTGTCACCATAATCATTCACGTAAAAACCGGAGCCTTTGAATATTAATCCGGCGCCACCACTAATCTTCCTTGTGACACTTTTTTGTCCACATTTAGGGCAGACTTTTAGTGGTTCGGCACTCATTTTTTGAAATTGTTCAAATTCATAACCACATTTTTCACACTTATACTCATAAGTAGGCATATATTTTTCTGATCCTATATTTAAACGAGATTACAGATAATTGCTGTCACATTAACGACATCTTCAACGCTACATCCTCGAGAAAGATCATTCATCGGTTTTTTTAATCCCTGAATTATCGGACCGATTGCCTCGCAATTACCGATGCGTTGAACTAACTTATACCCGATATTGCCAGCATTAAGATCCGGGAAGATTAGTACATTTGCCTGACCGGCAACAGGACTACCAGGTGCTTTTTTAGCTCCGATTGTGGGTACGATAGCCGCATCGGCTTGTAACTCACCATCGATTCTCAAATCGGGATATTTTCCTCGCACAATTGCGGTAGCCTGAATGACCTTATCTACTAGCTCGTGTTTGGCACTGCCTTTAGTAGAAAAAGAAAGCATAGCAACAATCGGCTCGGTTTTTACGACTCTGCGATGAGTATTCGCGGTCGCAATGGCTATGTCAGCCAGCTGCTCGGCAGTTGGATTGGGCAGCACAGCACAGTCGGCAAAACTCCAGATTTTTTCTTCATCAGGTGTTATAATGAGAATATCACTGGAAACTGTTGGAGTATCCGGATTAGTTCCGATGATATGCAATGCGGCTTTAAGAACATCGCCAGTGGTTGTATCGGCTCCCGAAACACAGCCGTCCGCTAATCCTTTTTCCACCAGCATAGCTCCAAAAAAAGTCGGGTTTAACATTACGGTGCGAGCATTTTCAAGGGTCATCCCTTTATGCTTGCGTTTTTCATAATAAGTATTAATAAAATCGTCCAATTTTTCAAATTGAACAGGGTCAAATATACCTATCGAGCCGAGATTGACGTTAATTTCACGGGCGTGTTGACCGATTATCTCTGGATCACCGACTAAGATTATTTGCGCTAAGCCTTCTTTTTCCAAAATTTCGGCGGCTTTTAAAATACGTTCATCATGTGCTTCCGGTAAAACAACCGTTTTTTTACACTTTTGGGCTTGAGACCTAATTTCTTCGATAAGTTTCATTTTACTCCCTGAATTTTTTCAACAGAGCCGCCTTCACATTTGCCGGCACAAAACTACCTATTTCGGCACCAAATTTGGCTAAATCTCGCACCATAGAGGAACTTAGATAAGTATAATCTTCATGGGGCATTAGAAATACCGTGTTAATATTTTCATCCAGATGACGATTCATTAGCGCCATCTGAAATTCATAATCGAAATCAGATAATGCTCGTAAGCCGCGGATGATTACCTCTGCCCCGACTTGACGCGCATATTCGACTACTAATCCATCAAAGCTATCCATTTTGACATTCTCGAATTCGCTCGTACAGCCTCGAATCAATGCCAGCCTTTCTTCCGTGGTAAAAATCGGTTGCTTCTGGAGATTGCGAGCTACGGCAATATATACTAAGTCAAATAAAGATGACGCTCGTTTGAGTATATCCAGATGACCATTGGTAATAGGATCAAAACTACCGGGATAAACTGCTATTTTCATTTATATCCTTATGAAATTCAAATTAGTATCGCCACTTCTGCGAATTTTTATTTCCCGCGGTTTAAAAGATGAAGGCAGGTCAAATCTACGATCCGTTTCGAGTACAATTTGAGTATCGGGTCGTAATTGGCCGAACAGCATTAATAGTTCATTATAACTCGAATATTCATATGGTGGGTCCGCAAAAATCAGGTCAAAAAGCGGCTTTTGGGCTAAATATTTCAGGACATCAGCCTGAATAACTTCAGCCCGCTGTTCCAATTTGAGTTTTGCTAAATTGTGTTTAACCAAATTTAGGCTTTGCCAATTATTATCAACGAAAGTGCATCGCTCGGCGCCGCGGGATAGCGCCTCAATTCCTAAATTACCGGTTCCAGCAAACAAATCGGCGACTTTTAGACCGGATACATCCCCTAAAATTGAAAATAAAGCCGCTTTTACTCGATCCTGAGTTGGTCGAATTGTCGCTTTTTTATCGGACATTATGGATTGGTTTTTATACAAACCGGCAATTACCCGAACCATCTTTACAATTTTTGTGGATAGATTACAGAATTAATACTGAAATCGAGTATTCCGGTATCTACTGCCGAATCAGCACTTAAGTTTATTGCAATTTTTTCAACACTTAAATTCAAATCAAAATTCGATAACTCACTTAATAAATTAATAATACTGTTCAGTGAGCCATTCCCACGAATTTCCGCCAAACGGGGCTTTGGCGCTGGTGGTTCGGCAATATTAAGCGGCTGCAACTTTAAATTTTGACGCTTACCGATTGCCCAAAGCACTTGCGAGAGTGATACGTCATCATAAAAACGGATATTTCTAGCAACTGCACTCTCAGTCTTTAAATTGAGAATTGCCATCATTTGGACAGCGGGCGAAGGAGTGTCCGCAACATGTTCAATATAAAATGCTTGAATTGATCCAATTCCCGGTAATTTTTGCACTTCGTCTTTAACCTGCTGAGCTTCATTCTCAGTATCAACAAAAATTAAAAAATTGACCACATCTTTATCTAATTTTAAAAATTGAATTCGTGAATTGTCTGGTAAAACACTAATTAACTGCAATAATACTTGACAACGGGATATACCGGTTAAAACAGGGGGCAGATATATTTCATCAATTTGATTTATCGGGGTTAAAACCGGCTGATCAACTTCTGGCATATCGGATGTAGAAGAAGGCTGGGATTGTTCCGTTAAAAGAATTGGCTGTTCAACCGGCAGATCCGACTTTCCGGCTGGTTTAGCGGTAATTTCCGATTTTCGTGGATTAAAGTACTTAGTATACCCCCAATAACCTAAAGCTCCAACTGTAACCAGAACCAATATCCAGATTCCGATATTAAGAATAAGGCGTTTAGATAAATGCCTGGAATATTCCTCTTCTTTTCTTTCGACGATTTGTTCGGCTTCTCTCAGCTTATCGGAAACCTTAGGTGACGGTTGAGAGATGGATTTTTTAGCGTCGGTTTCTCCCGGCATACTTGAATTTGAACCTTGTGAAGCAAAAGCATCCAGCTTTTTCTCAATATTTTCAGGTATCGGTTTAGTCGAAGATTTGCTAATTGCTTGATCGTCATTCGGTTGATTTTTCGGCTCGACCGCCATTTTGATTAGAATATCTTTAAGGCTCTGACTAATCGCAATATCTTTAGGTTCTTGTTGTAGTCCAGGTGTAGCGGCAAGATTAATTTTTATCATAATTCGACCTAAAGCATAAACCGATATAACAATCCCATTACATCCAAGAACTGACTCATAGCTCCGGGACCCGATCCATCATCTTGGTAAATTTTAACCGGCTTGAAATTCTCAAAAGGATCAACACATCGTAGATTATCAATATCATAAGTCAAAAGCATATTATAAAATTCAGAATTGACATCATAAGTGAAAAAATAGAGATTGTCAATATTTTGAATCGTTTCACTACTTGAATTTCTGAGTTTATTTATTTGAGAAACGATCTCTTTCCCATCTTCGTCGGGATTTGAATCCACCAATATGTTATAATCCCCATCGTTATTTAAATCAAATTCTAAATATTGACTGATTTCACCCGATTTGATAAGTAGGAGAATATGATATTTTTCACCTATTAGCCATAAGCCCCACTTTTTTCCATTTTTTTCTTTATAGAGACTTTCAAGCGCGTTAGCCGCACTAAAAATATTCAGATCAAAGACTTTTATGATAAATCCCAACCGCTGACAGGCTTGGTAAATAGCCCGTCCTAATTCCTTAAAATATGAAATTGTTAAATAATCACGCTTATTTTCAGAAATTCGTTGTTTCAGAGGATAATGCTGAACAAATTTTTTGTTAAATACTACCCCAAGACGTTGTTTCTCGTTCCAGTCCAGAATCTCGGCAATTTTCTGCTTTTCCAATCCCAGATCAATTGAATTGATCGTAATATCAAATAATTGCGAGGGAGCTGATAAAGCTAAAAACCGTTCCTGCACTGGTAACCTATTCTTGATATTAAGCAAAAGGGACTCAATGCTAGGAATCAGATCAGGATTTTTTAAGGAAGTAGTATCAAATTTAAACGGCAGTTTTTTTTTACCGATCAATTCGATCGAAATAGAATTGTCCGTTTTAATCAGCTGGCCATATCTAATAAAATTATCCGAAAAGCTTATTGCCAGCATCTTATCTCCGAATTGTTTGGCTATTTACTTCCAACTCGGTTCACCGTTCTCAATATACCCGTGTGATGAATCTACAAAAGTAAAAAAGAGGTAGCGCGGTTCACGGATAACAGTTTTGAGAGGGTCTTCCACCCTAATTCCTTTTTCGGTTTTAAGAATAGTGTAAGGAGTATCCAATAGAGGGCGCATAGCTAAGTCCTCAGTTAGATAATATCTACGGTAATAAGTATTATTAGCTACCCGTTGCGTGAGTTCGGTATCAATTACACTTCTGAAATTGGGATCGGTTTTTACTTCTTCAAGCATTGAGGAGATTACATAGAGTGTATCAATGGTCATAAGTTCCGGATTCCACTTAGTAATTTTAATAGTAGTATCAATGACCGTATCGGACAACTCATATTTAAAAGCAAAATTAGTATCGAAAGAGGCGTAAAAGTTCTTCGGTACTTCCAAATTGAATTTGCCATCCGGTAGTTTGATCACTTTTTGACCATAAAAATTGCTGTCAGCCCGGGTGCTATCCCGAACCGCGCTGACTACCTTCATAGCTAGAACCGGGTCTGGTTGATGAGTTCCAGCCATCTGGTTATAATATTTCTGGACATCATACTGAATCTGCATTCTTTGACGACCTAATTCCCGAATTCGGTTCTCTTCTTTCCAGATCGAACTCGGAATATAAATTACGGCAATCAAAACAATGATGAGAATGAAAGCCACAACATTTAATACTTTCACTAGTGTCGGTTTGTATTCCGGGATTATCTCTTCTTCCTGGTTGAATTTTGCAGTTTCGTCACTCAAGGGTTACCTCTCCTTTAATTTTTTCAAACGTTTTAGTTCCGATACCTTTTACATTTAGGAGTTCTTCAATCCTGTTGAATTTTCCAACCTGAGCACGATATTCCAAAATATGGTCGGCAGTTACCGAACCGATTTTTGGCAATAACATGAGCTCCTGTTTGGTTGCGGTATTTAAATTTATCTTTTGTTGAAGAGCAGTTGATTTTTGTGATCGATATGTAGAATGACCGCTTTTCTGTAACTCGGTATATTCCGAATCAATTTGACTGGCATATAGTTGAAAAGAATCAGTAGCTACAGTCTGTTGGCGGCTTTCTTCATTATTTATTCGGTTCGACCTCATTTTATAGATACGGATAGTTGCACCTACCAGGAAACAAGCAACTAATAACTGAATAACCATTTTCTCCTGGCGGGTTAAATTTATCATTTTTCCTAAAAATTAAAAATCTTTAAAAATCTCATTTTCTCTTAATGTAATATTAATTAGCGAATCTTGCTATAACGTTTTTCATCTTTTATTTTATTTGATTCGAATTTGAATAATTCGCGGTATAATTCCAATTCTTTGCCACTGACTCTTTCAGGAATTTTAACCTGAATTCTCACCATCATATCGCCTCTGCCGGGATGTTGTAAATGTGGTAAGCCTTTATTCTTAAGTCGCAGTATTTTGGACGGTTGAGTGCCAGGCGGAATAGTCAGGCTTACTTTACCGCTAAGGGTTGGGACGACAATTTCCGTCCCTAAAACTGCCTCCGATGGCATAATGTGAAGATCAAGGTAAATATCATCTCCTTCACGAGTGAAATATTCATGCGGTTTTTCTTCGAAAATTACAATAAGGTCGCCGCGCGAACTTTTGCGAACACCAGCATTACCCTCACCGTGCATCGTTAAATAATTACCAGTAGTAACTCCCGGTGGAACTTTAATCGTCAGTTCTTTAACACTCTGGATACGTCCTTCGCCCCCGCACTGAGGACAACGCTGTTCAACAATTACGCCTTCGCCTTGGCAATTGGAACAAGGACGCACATTTACCATTTGTCCAAAAAACGAACGGGAAACCTCCCGAACTTCGCCACTTCCTTGACAAACCGGACAGGTGACATTTGAAGAACCGGGTTTAGCGCCGGTACCGTTGCAATTGGGGCAGATTTCTTGACGTTTTATCTTAACTTTTTTATCAACGCCGGTATTGATTTCTTCTAAAGTAAGTGGCATTGTAATTTTAAGGTCACTACCGCGTTGCTGAGTCGTACGAGTTCGAGTACGGGTAGAGCGTTGTCGCCCACCACCATTGAATAAGTCATCAAATCCGCCAAAACCACCGAAATGGCCACCGAAAATATCCCCGAACATAGAAAAAATATCTTCCATATTCATACTCTGCGCCCCACTGAAACCAGTCGTACCTTTTAATCCGTCTTCGCCGTATTGATCATATACGCGACGCTTTTCTGGATCAGAAAGAACGGCATAAGCTTCGGCGGCCTCTTTAAATTTCTCTTCGGCTTCCTTATTTCCTGGATTGCGATCGGGATGATATTTCATGGCAATTTTCCGGTAGGCTTTCTTTAATTCATCAGCCTGTGCATTCCGGTTAACGCCTAAAATTTCATAGTAATCTTTTGCCATATTATTTACTTACAACCACTTTGGCGTATCTTAAAACACGGTTTTTAAATTTATACCCCTTCTCATATTCTTCCAGAACAATATCTGGCGCTACTCCCGCTTCTTCACGAGTCATAATCGCATGGTGCAGATTGGGATCAAATGGTTTATTGACCGACTCAATCGGTTCTACACCTAAATTCTGCAAGGTTTTTTGAAATTTACGATAAATAAGTTCCAGACCTTCACGCAAAGATTGATCATCGTTGATGTTATTTAAAGCCCGCTCTAAATCATCCATAATCGGCAGAATGTTTCGCAAAACTTCTTCACCAGCGTACTCGATTATATCCGAATATTCCTTCTCACGTCTTTTACGATAATTATCGAATTCCGCCGCTAACCGCAAAAATTTTTCGTTAGCTTCGTTCAAGGCTTTTTCATATTCAGCTACTTTTGCTTCCAGTTCCGCGATTTTGGCGGATAATCTTTCCTTTTCACTGGTTTGCTTTTTAGTTGACCGAGTCTGATTTTTATTTATACCAGACGTTTTTTCATTTATACTTATATCTTCCACGATTCATTCTCCTCAAAATTAATTTTTAATCATTTAAATAAAACTCGTTCTGAATTATGCAATTCCAATACCAGTTATAAGAAGTTGACTATTCGCTCAGTCAAAAATGCGATTATTCGGCTTGGAGAATCATTTTTTCGGACTTTCTGACAATTACAGTTTTTACTCGGGCGCTTATTGTATTTTTCTATCATCATAAAATCATTCATAACTGCGGAATTTAAATTTTCTGATAGGTCATTCCAAAATAAATTGAGTAATATTATTTATAATTTGAAGGGAATTATTCTCAGGTATTTCTTATTCGAGGAATCTACGAATAGCGCGCATACTACCGATTAAACCGATTAAACTGCCCAAAACCAGCAATCCTATATAATAACGGTAGCTGACGATTATTTGATAACCAGTAAGTCCTTGTAAATAATTATTGAAAAAATAGGAGATCAGACCGATTACGCCTGAAGCTAATAAAGCCCCGATCAATCCCTCGAGCGTTCCTTCAATCAAAAAAGGCGCTCGTACGAAATTATTCGTTGCTCCGACTAATTTCATCGTAGCAATGACATTTCGGCGGGAAAAAATCGTCATTTTAATGGAATTTGAAGCTAAAATAATCGAGATCAACGTCAAGCCAATAAAAGCTGTGACTACGGCAATGAATATCAAGCGCTGATACTTTTCCAGCAATCGCAGGAAATTTTCACGATAGCGGACTTCATCCACGATCGGATACTGTTTAATACGAGTAGTAAGATCCTCAATACTAGCTAGATTACGGGCTTGAGGCTTGAGACGAAGAGTAAATGAAGGTGGCAGAGGATTATAATCAAGAATACTAAATATATCTTCTCCAAATTCGGCTTTGAATTGGGCAGCGGCACTATCAGTTGAAACGTAGTCAATTTTCTCAATTTCTTCAAAGTAACTTAATTCCTCAATAAAATTTTCCAAGTCGGTTAATGACGCATTACGGTGAACGAAAATAGTTATATCGAACTGTGAACGAATATTTTCCACCATTACTAAAGTATCACGGGCGGCAACGTATCCGAATCCAATTAGAATTAGCGATAGAGCGATAATTATGATGGAAAAAGCACCGGCATAGCCGGAACGCCCCAATCCGCGAAATCCCTCTTTAACTAAAAACCACAATATTGTCATACTGGATTAATTATTTCTCCTTCATTTACCTGAATTATGCGCGCATTCGCCACCCGCGGGATGAGTGAATAATTATGCGTAGCAACGATGACGGCTGTCCCAGTTTGGTTAATTTTAATTAGAAGATTCATCAAATCGGAAGCGACGCGCGGATCGAGGTTGCCGGTCGGTTCGTCGGCCAATAATACTACCGGTTCTTTTACCAGTGCTCGGGCAATGGCGACCCGCTGTTGCTCGCCACCGGATAATTCGCGGGGATTATAGTAAACGCGATGTCCCAGCCCAACTTGATTCAAAACGTTATAGACTCGATTTTTAATTTCGCGAGTTTTATAATGTGACACATACAGACTAAGAGCCACATTTTCATAAACGTTCCGATCCTCGAGTAGTCGAAAATCCTGGAAAATCATCCCGACTTTGCGTCTTAGAAATGGGATTTCATTTGGTCGGACTTTAGAACTATCAAAATTACGGATGACAACTTTGCCCTTTTCGGGAAACAAGTCCATATATATCAAGCGTAAAAGCGTTGATTTCCCAGCGCCGGAAGAACCAGTTAGAAAAACAAACTCTCCTTCATTAATCGTAAGATTGACATCTTTAACTCCGGCATCTTTACCGAAGGTGCAACTAACGTTGAAAAAAGTTATCATAATTTAAGTTCTAAAACTCGGACAATTTAAACGCCTGAATATAATAAATCAACGCCGTTTCTTCTAAATATTATAGTTATACTTCATAGCTACTTTAACTCACCGAAAAACTTTCTCTTGAAATCTAAAGTCAGCTTGAATAATTTGCCAATAGGAAAATGGAGAAATGTCAATGAATAAATTAAGATATTGGATCATTACCTTGATTTTGGATGTTTGGTGTTTTTCAGCGACCGGTCCTTGTTTTGATGACTATTTTCTTGACCAAACTATGCGACTCGATTTTTACTTCACTGGAACCAAGACTCAGAACATTTTCAGTCTCGATGCGGTTTATATTAGTCCTCTCTGGTCGGGCAGTCAGACCAATTTAATTGACACACTTAACCTGGGGCACCATCTCATTCGCGTTTACGATGTGGACAGCCAAACTTTGATCTACTCCCGCGGCTTTAGCAGTATTTTTAATGAATGGCAATCAACTAATGAAGCTATTCAGGAAATTTGGCGCACTTTTCATTTTTCCGTCCTGATTCCATTACCGCGCCAAGCGATCACCGTAACGCTTTCTTCCCGTGATCGCCAAAATCAGTTCATCGAGTATTTTAAGACTAACATTGAGCCCGATTCCCGGTTTATTAATCGGGATGGCGTCTATACTGATTATCGGTTGAAAAAGTTAATCTATAACGGCGCGCCCACCCAAAAAATTGACCTGCTAATTTTGCCAGAAGGTTATACAAAGTCTGAAATGCGTCAATTTCGCCAGAAATGCCGTCATTTTACCGAGGTCTTATTCAACGTGAGTCCCTTTAAAGAGGAAGCCGATAAATTTAACGTCTGGTTCTTGGAAGTGCCTTCAGCAGAATCGGGCATTGATAATCCGCGAGGCGGTACCTTTAAAAGAACCGCCTTTGACCTGACTTATAATGCTCTTGATCTCGATCGTTATGTATTGACACTCAATAATAAAACCGTACGTGACATTGCCGCTCAGGCTCCTTATGACTTTATCATTTTTATTTTCAATTCGGGCAAATACGGCGGCGGTGGCATTTTTAATCTTTATTCTACCTGCTACAGTACCGCCGCCAAACCAGAACAAAAAGGTTGGCCTGAGTATGTTTTCGTGCACGAATTTGGCCATTCATTCGCCGGTCTGGCGGACGAATATTATACCTCGAGTACGCCTTATAATGAACTCTACCCGCAGGGAGTCGAGCCATGGGAACCGAACATTACCGCCTTATTGAATCCAACCGCATTGAAATGGTTAGATTTGGTTTCTCCTGAAGTCCCTGTGCCAACTCCCTGGGAAAAAACCGCTTATGAACAAGCCACTTATAGCAAGGCCAGTGAATTTGAACAATTCTTAAAAAGCCAAAAATATTATGGAAAAGTTGGCGCATTTCAAGGCGCAGGCTATGCCTCCGAAGGTTTATATCGTCCTTGCCTGGACTGCATTATGTTTTCACGCAATGAAATTGCCTTTTGCCCGGTCTGCCAAGCGGCAATCCGGAAAATAATCCATTTCTATAGCGAGTAAAGTAATTTCAATATAATTAAATTATTGTAAAGACATCAAAATGTAAAATAAATGATGAAATAACACACTAACGATGCCGAACTTAAATTCTATAGAAATAAAAAAACGGGCTATTGAACTTTATAAACTGATCGATCCCTGTCAAATTTGCCCGCGACTCTGCCGGGCAAAGCGTTTACACGGAGCGGCGGGATTTTGTCAGGTGCTGGATAAGGCTATTCTTTCCAGCGCTCTGGCACATTTCGGCGAGGAACCGCCAATAACCGGTCGCGGCGGCTCTGGGACAATCTTTCTATCATCCTGCAACGCCGCCTGTATTTTTTGCCAAAATTACCAGATTAGCCACGAACGGATTGGCAATCCTGTATCTATTTCTCAATTAGCTAATGAATATTTACATCTCCAGGCTGTCGGTTGTGAAAATATCAACTGGGTTACGCCGACTCCTCATTTGCCATTTCTGGTGGATGCACTGGCTTCGGCAGTTGAACAGGGATTAAAAATTCCAGTCGTTTACAATACCAATGGTTACGACCGGGTCGAAGTGTTACGTCTTCTGGATGGTATCGTTGATATATACTTGCCAGATATGAAATACGGCGAGGACGTCTGGGCAGAAGAATATTCGGGATTAAAAAACTACTTTACCATAAACGTAGCGGCAATCAAAGAGATGTATCGGCAGGTTGGGCCATTGATTATAAATGAAAAAGGCGTGGCAGTTAGAGGTTTGCTGGTGCGTCATCTGGTCTTGCCGGATGGTCGTTCCGGGAGTGCCCGCATTTTCCGCGCCTTAGCGGAAATTGACCCTCAAATCCCAGTAAGTCTTATGGCACAATATCATCCTTGTTATCAAGCCGTCGGTCACCCGGTTCTTGGTCGCCGAATCTCACGTCATGAATATTTAAAAGCCTTAGAAGATTTCGAAAACGCCGGGTTTGTAAATGCTTTCACGCAGGACTACCTTGATCTGGAACGCGAAGACCTTTTCTTCCCAGATTTCGACGATAACGAGCGGGTTTTTAATCATCGAGATAATCGCGAAAAGTAAAATGCCGTTTCAGTAGATTATTAAATTTTAATAGAGTTGTAATATGAAAAAATTATTGTTCATCATTATCATCAGTGCACAGGTTCTCACCGCCCAAACGCTGAGCCTTGGGTTGAATGGCGGCTGGTCGCAGTTCAAATCCTCGCCGACTCTAACCTATTACTACGATAATTTTTCCACATTGATGCAAACTAAGTCAACTACAAAATTGAATTCCTGTGGTCCCACAGCCGGACTTGTTTTACAGTTAAATTCTAAAAGTGAGCGCTTGGCTTTAACCGGCGAAATATTATATAGCCAACTGCAAGGCAAAACTGATTCATTGTGGATTATTGCGCCACCCTACTCCTGAGCGATGTATTCTTTTTCAGCCGGGTTGGAGACCAGGCAGGACGTTTTGGCGACACAAATCGGCTTACAATGGAATGTAACGCGTAAATCAATTACGCCATTTCTTGGTACGGGACTAACCGCTAATTGGTTCGGTATTCTCGATGTTAACGTTACCAGCGACTCTACCCTTATAATCAATAATCTCGATAAACATTTCGATGCTGGTGCTTTTATGTCCGGCGGAATTCGTCTGAAATTCAAACCAGTCATCGTAGATGCTTATGTTCGTTATGCGATGGATAATCTTTTCACCGGCAAAATACACAAGAACGGCATAGAAAAATTTCATCTGGGACTAAATCTCATTTATTCAAAGTGAGTCTATAAATACCGTTGATTTACCCTAATATTCGATGATAATCCTGAATCAGATTTACCTCCTTTAATGTAACTTGAATTTTAATTTTAGATCAATAATATATGCAATGTCAACATCTAATTAAATAAAGAAGAATCAATTATGCCTAAAAAAATCGCTTTTTTCGATGCACGTCCGTACGATCGCAAATCATTTGATGAAGTCAATCGTAAATATGGCTTTGATATTACCTACTTTGAAGCGCATTTAAATCCCGATACGGTGGAATTGACTACCGGTTATGATGTCGTGTGCGCTTTTGTAAATGATATAATCAATAAACCAGTTATTGAACATTTATATCAGCATGGTATCGGTTTAATTGCTTTACGGTGTGCCGGCTATAACAATGTTGATTTCCAAACTGCTTTCAATAAAGTCCACGTCGTGCGCGTTCCAGCTTATTCGCCGTATGCAGTGGCGGAACATGCTGTCGCTCTAATGCTATCTCTTAATCGCAAAATCCACAAAGCTTTTTATCGTACGCGCGACGGTAATTTTTCGATAAACGGTCTGCTTGGTTTTGATATGCATGGCAAAACCACTGGGGTCATCGGCACCGGTAAAATCGGTAAGTGCTTGATAGCCATTTTGAAAGGTTTTGGGATGCGAATATTGGCTTATGATACCTATCCTGATAAAAATTTGGCCAAAAGCAATGGTGTTGAATATGTCACCCTTGATGAACTATATCGCCAATCGGATATTATTTCACTGCACTGCCCTCTTACACCTGAAACTGACCATATGATCAATGCTAAGGCGCTTGCACTGATGAAAAACGGTGTGATGATCATCAATACCGGTCGAGGGCGATTAATACAGACAGAGGATTTGATCGAAGCTTTAAAAAGTGGTAAGGTAGGTTCAGCCGGTCTGGACGTTTACGAAGAAGAAAGCGAGTATTTCTTCGAGGATTTCTCAAACCAGGTAATTTCTGACGATATGCTGGCTCGCCTCTTAATCCTGCCTAACACGCTTATAACTTCGCATCAGGGATTTTTCACCGCTGAAGCCCTCCAGAATATTGCAGAAACTACCCTATCTAATATTACCGAATATTTTGAAGGCGGCTACCTAAAAAACGAGGTCTGCTATAAATGTGATCACGATTGCCTTAAAAAACAAAAAAAGAGATGCTGGTAAATTGTAATAGATATCTCAATTTTTTCCCGATAAAATCAGGATTTTCCTAAAATTTCCTATAATTATCTATTAATTTGCCGATAATCCAGGCAATATCGTAATAAACAATTAGCCAAGGCTGATATTCAATATATTTATGAAAATCCTGCTACATATCAGGGAAAAAGTGGATAACATATCTTGATACTATATAGGTTTTCTGAACAATAATTCTTTCTAATCGCTAATTATTTGGTTAAATTTCTTAGCTATTTTTAGTGTTATTAGGAAACAATAAATGGATAATATCGAAATACAAAGAATTAGAAATATTGGAATTGTAGCCCACATAGATGCTGGTAAAACTACGACTTCAGAGCGTATCCTCTTTTTTACTGGTATGACTCACAAAATCGGCGAAGTCCATAATGGTCAAGCTGTTATGGATTTTATGAAGCAGGAACAAGAACGCGGCATCACGATCACTTCGGCGGCGATCACCACCGAATGGAAAGATCATCAAATCAACCTCATCGATACGCCCGGTCATATCGATTTCACAGTAGAAGTCGAACGCTCTTTGCGTGTTCTGGATGGGATAGTTATGGTTTTTTGTGCAGTAGGCGGCGTTGAACCGCAGAGTGAAACCGTCTGGCACCAGGCTGACAACTACAAAGTTCCGCGCATCGCGTTTATCAATAAAATGGATCGCGCCGGAGCCGATTATTTTCAGACTATTAATATGATGAACGAAATGTTGGGTGCTAATGCGGTCGCTTTCCAATTGCCAATTGGCGACGAAGCCGATTTTAATGGAATCATTGACTTAATTACAATGAAAGCCTATTCATATCGCGAACTTGATATGTTCGAAAGCGAAATCCCATCTAATTTATTGCCGAAAGCCCAAAAATTACGCGAGCAGATGATTGAAAAATTGGCTGATTTCGACGAAAACCTGATGGAGAAGTTTATCAATGGTATGGCAATCAGTGAGTCCGACATTCGTAATGCCGCTCGTTATGCCGTCTTAAATTTATGTGTAACACCGGTTTTCTGTGGCTCGGCTTTCAAAAATAAAGGTATTCGCTTACTACTTGACGCCATAGTTGATTACCTGCCGTCCCCTGTTGATCGGGGAATAATTACCGGACGTGATGCTAATAATCCTGAAGTTATCATTTCACGTAAACCCCATATTTCAGAACCGCTGACGGCGTTGGCATTCAAAATCACTAATGATGCTTACGTGGGTCAACAGACTTTCGTGCGGGTTTACTCCGGAGAATTACATTCCGGTTCTTATATCTTCAATTCTACCAAGCAAAAGCGGGAACGTGTCGGACGGGTTCTGCGTATTCGCGCCGATGAGCGTACAGAAATTACATCCTTGAAAGCCGGTGATATTGGCGCTTTAATCGGTATGAAACTGACAACTACAGGTGATACGCTTTGTAACGAGAATGATACTATTTTACTCGAAAATATTCGTTATCCTGAAACCGTACTGGATATGAAAATCGAACCACTCGCAATCAAAGAACGAGATCGTCTTGGAATAGCCTTGAGTCGCTTGGCTCTTGAAGACCCCTCATTTAAAGTGCGATTTGCCGACGAAACTGAAGAAACTATCATCTCCGGAATGGGAGAATTACATCTCGAAATCATCGTGGATAGGTTAAAGAACGAACACAAACTCGACGTCAATGTCGGTAAACCGGCGGTAGCTTTTCGCGAAACTATTACACGTGAAGCTGAACATACTTATCGCTATAAAAAACAAACTGGCGGCAAAGGTCAATTTGCTCAGATTGCTTTCCGGCTCGAGCCAAATCCAGGAAAGGGTATTGAGTTTGTCGATCGTGTCAAGGGTGGTAATATTCCGCGCGAATTCATCCCGGCGGTCGAAAAGGGTTTTCGCGAGATCGTCGAAAAAGGTTTATTAGCCGGTTACCCGATGGTAGATATTAAATTCGTTCTTTTCGACGGCGCTTATCACCCGGTGGATTCCAGCGAAATGGCTTTCCGAATGTGCACGATCCTGGGGATGAAGGAAATCATTAATAAAACGGCACCGCAATTATTGGAACCTATTATGAAAATCGAAATCAATACGCCGGATGAATATATGGGCGATGCTATCGGTGATATCAACCGCCGGCGCGGTAAAATTGAAAATATGCGCCGTCACCGCAAAGGCTCACAAAAACTCAATGGCACAGTCCCATTAATGGAAATGTTCGGTTATGCCTCGGCTTTACGCACTATTTCCAGCGGCCGTGCAGCTTTTTCGATGGAATTCTTACATTATACTCCCTTACCAAAAAGTATTGAAGAAAGTATTATTGAAGAACGTCGCAAAAAGAAAGCCGAAAGAGATTAATTTGTTAGAAAAAACGATAAAAAAGCCCCGACTATCTTTTTCCTTAATACTCCTTTTGTCAATCATTTCCTTTTTCTCTTTTGGACATTCACAGGTTCAAACGATTCTATGGCCAGAATTGAATGGCACAGCACTATGGGATTCAGTAATTGCTAATTTTAAACCGATTAAAACACTGGGCTATGATAAATCCCGCGATACAATGTATGCCGTGATTGATTTAAAAAATGGTGGTTCACTCTCCTGTGTCTATACCGGTTACACGATCAAACTTGATCGTACCAAAGACCCAAGCGCCGACGCTTATAACAAATTAATTGATTGCGAACATACCTGGCCACAATCAATGGGCGCCGATTCCGAACCTCAAAAAAGCAATTTACACCATTTGTATCCGACCTTTACCAACGTGAATTCTTCACGCGGCAATGATCCTTTTGCCGAAATCCCAGATGCTAAAACTGATAAATGGTGGTATTTAAATAAGTCACAAACCATAATTCCAACCTCCAATATTGATAAATACTCGGAAAAAGAAAACGATCCCCCAGCCTGTTTTGAACCGCGTGAAGATCATAAAGGCAATTGTGCTCGTTCGATGTTTTATTTCTATGCCATGTATTCGGAGGCATACTTTACTAAAGATCCCGATATGACTTTTTGGAATTTTCAAAAAGAAACTTTATTAGCCTGGAATTATTACGACACCGTTGATGCCAACGAATATGCGCGTACGTGGAAAATCGCCACTTATCAGGATAACAAACCCAATCCATTCGTGCTGGATTCAACTCTGGCGCGGAGAATCTGGTTCTATAAATCGACCACCTTGGCAAAAGAAAAACCAAACTTGACCGGCGACTTCAAAATCCATCCCTGTTATCCGAATCCTTTTAATAACACCACGAATTTGGCATTCACCTTACCAGAGATTGAAAATGTTACTCTGATGGTATTCGATTTAAATGGCCATTTAGTTAACGAACAACAGTTAGGACGATTTCCATCCGGTCATCATATTGTACCTTGGAGTGGGAGCAATCTGAGCAGTGGCGTTTACATTTATTGCCTTCGGGCTGGGCAACGCGCGCATGCTGGTAAGTTATTAATTATTAAGTAATATGTTCTATTTATTAATCCAGTAAGACATAGAAAATTTTATTCACAAAAACTACTACAATTAACACTCTAAAAAATAAAGCTTGTTTAACTGCAGGGTTTAAAGTATTTTAATACAACGCTTTTCGAAAAACGAGTAACCATCAATCACAAACCAACCAGAAAAACTTTTTCACTTAGTGGTAGACCTTTTTTGATCACGAAAATACCCATTTTGCGGGTACTGGCGGAAACTACTTTCTGGAGTTGGGTTATGGAACCCGCTTAGAGATAAGCATTTGGTCAATGTAAAAGAAAGTACGTTAAAGCGTTCAAGATCAAAAGGAGGTCATAATGAACATCTACGTAGGAAATTTAGCACCGAATGTCACTGAAGGTGACTTACGCGTTGCTTTCGAGGCTTTCGGACAGGTCGCCAGTGCATCTGTTATTAAAGATAAATTCACCGGCGAATCAAGAGGCTTCGGCTTTGTCGAAATGCCTTTAATGGCTGAAGCTCAAGCCGCTATCAGCAATTTAAACGGCAAAGACTTGAAGGGCAAAACCATTACCGTCAATGAAGCTCGTCCTCGTACAGAGGGCGGTCGCGGTGGCGATCACTTCGGCGGCCATTCTGGTAGCGGTCACTTCGGTGGCAAACCGCGGGACAATCGGCGCGGCGGCGGACGCTATTAGTCTGCTGTACGTCGGCTAAATCCAAGCCAAATTAATAATAACTGGCTATCCACTACTTAAATAGAGGATAGCCAGTTATATATGGAATTGCAATGCAAATTCCACTGGTTTATTGTTTGAACTACCGATTTTAATTATATTCCTGATTGTTGATTAAAATCGCTGGATAAAGCATGAATAATAATACCGAGATTATTGATCTTAAAAAAGAACAGATCAGTTCTCTTGAACGGCTTCATTATAAATACTCGTTGATGGCACGTGCTTTCTTTGTACTGATGGATATTGTTACTGGGTACCAGATTACATTATCTAAAGCTAAATTAATCGAAATCTTAGCCAGTATCCCGTATCGCGCCTGGGAAGTACGTCATTATTCTCGTCTGACCCGCGTTTACCGCAATTATGAAAAAGTCACTCGAAGTCAACGGATTGTCACCTGGAGCCGATCAGCCCAGGATAATGAATACTGGCATTTACTGGTCATTCACGAAAAAATGAAAACCGATGGTATTCGAGATGCTTGGTACCTTTTTCCGCTCGTTCCGTATGTAATGGTTGCAGTATATCGCCTTTTTGCCAAAACTTTGGCTTTCTGCAATATCCGGCGCGCTTATCTCTTCAATGCTGAATTCGAGGATCATGCCGAACATGTCTATGCCCAATTTGTCGCTAATCACCCGGAATGGGAAACTCAGCCGGTCGAAAGCGACCTGGTCAATGAATACGGAAAATTTAGCTCCTGGGCAGATGTCTTCCGACGAATCGGACTCGACGAACGTGATCACCGCAATCACAGTTTTCTACTTTGCGGTAAACCGGAAGCAGTTGTCAGTTATAATGGAATGCCCAAAGATATAAATTTCCCGACCGGTCGGTAGTTTTACTTGACCGGACTTAGCCTTAATACAATAACATCGTGAGCACCTATTTGAGTCGAAAACGGTTTGGCAGTTGTCCCAATCTCTTTTTTCGACCAAAGGTCACGAATTTTGTATTCATTTTCATTAAAAAGATAATAGTAATGAAATTCGTCATCTTTGACCGGATATTTTTTCCAATCGAGGTCAACTTTCACCGGTTCTAACGTTCGATTTAAAAAGCAGAGTGCCAGATCGCCTTTATCCAGCGGCTTTGCCCAGATTTCCCAATTATCTTTTACAAGGTATTTAAAACCCTGGATTCCCAATGGATCCTGATCAATGGCAATCAACTCTTTATTAGTCAAAATATCTATCATCTCCGGACTCATATCTCTGAGGTCATTACCCGCAATTAAAGGTGCCGCCTGAATACACCACAGGGAAAAATGTGCCCGATCTTCGGCGATTGTCATCCCATTGCCGACTTCCAGCATATCCGGATCGTTCCAATGATCCGGTCCGGCATACTGACGGATATTTTCGCGCATATCGAGAATTTGTAACACACCCCAGGAATTCCAGGTGCCGTGCCCCTCCTGTCCATCAAAAATGGCAGTTATGTCGCCGGTCGTACGCCAGAGATGACCAATATCTTTGCCCCATTCCCAGGGTTGATTATCGCCCCATTCACAAATGCTGAAAACGATTGGCCGACCAGCCGCGAACAAAGCATCTCGCATAGTCAGATAAGCCCCTTCAGCATTAAGCCCTTCGGTATTGCACCAATCATATTTCAAATAATCAACTCCCCATTTGGCATAAGTAAGTGCATCCTGATACTCATACCCACGGCTACCGGGATGACCACCACATGTTTTCCAACCGGCATCCGAATAAATCCCAAATTTCAATCCCTTGGAATGAATATAATCAGCCAGAGCTTTCATACCAGATGGAAACCTTCCTGGATCAGGTTGAATAAATCCCAGAGCATCGCGTTCCCCTTGCCAACAATCATCAATCACCACATACTGATAACCAGCGGCTTTCATACCACTGGACACCATCGCATCGGCTGTTTCCCGAATGAGTTGTTCATTCACATCGCACCCAAACCTGTTCCAACTATTCCAACCCATCGGTGGCGTCAGCGCCATTTTGTCGAACTTTTGAGCCATTAATGGAACGCACAACAAAAAAATCACCAACCAACCATTTTTCTTCATAAAAGTATCCCCCATTTATTTTGTTTTCAGAAAGCTTACGTTTTTTATAATAAAATCCACTTCGGATTGTAAGTTAAATTAAAACGAATTTCAAGAGTTTTTTAGATGAAAATCGAATTGCAAAGCAAGGGGTGAAAATTTCTTATACCAAATTTTTATAAATGACTCAACTGAAAAATTATCGGGCTAATCTGCACCAATTGCAAAGGTTAAAAATAAAAAAATACTAAACTCAGTAATATCATAAGAGGCTTCTAGCCCATTAGTTATCGGTTGTCAATGATATTAAAGCCCGCGGGTCCCCATCGTTAAGATATTCTGAAAGCAATGTAAGGCGTAAGCATCCGTCATCCCAGCTATGTAATCACGCACGATCAATTCCGAAGAACACTTTTCAGCCTGATAGCGTTCCTGTAAGGATTTGAGATATTTGCCAAATTTTACATCCAGCGGTGTTCTACTATTGGAATATTTTTCATAATTATCTTGATATTTTTCATATAGATTAATAAGGTAATTTTTCAGGGTTTCGATTACAAAGCCGGAGTAACTCCGCCAATATTTTAGCTTTGGATTATCGTAGATTTTTTCCCGACTAAATTCTTTAAATTCGCTAATCAGGGCAAATTTTTCCGGTGAAAAACCAATTTTGCCATTTTTCGTTGACCAATCAATGACATCGAAAACCAGATTATTGATAATTTCACTGTTGGATTGTCCGATACCTCTTCTCAATTTCTCCGGCAAATCTTCCTTGTTAATAAGATTAGCCGCGACTGCATCTTCCAGATCACGTCCCAAATAGGCGATTGAATCGCTGAGGCGTACAACACAGGCTTCCCAGGTGGAAGGCTGAACTGGGCGAAATTGTAAATTGTCCAGATCGTTAAGTGTTGGACTGATTTCGATAAATTGCTCGTCAACTTCGCCACAATGCGAAACGATTCCATCACGCACCGCATAGGTCAGATTCAGCCCTTGCCCATAATTTTCGAGTTTATCAACCACTCGCAGACTGTGTAATTCATGCACGAAGCCGCCAAATAAATTCTCCAGCCATTTTTCACCGGCATGGCCAAAAGGCGCGTGCCCCAAATCATGCCCCAATCCGATCGCTGTTGCTAAATCAATGTCCAATTTTAAAGCTCGACAAATCGTCGCTGAAATCGTCGCCACGTGTAAAGAGTGTTCAATCCGGGTACAAATATGGTCATTTTCCGGGGAAAAAAAGACCTGCGTTTTGTGTTTTAGTCTTCGAAATGCCAGTGAATGGATAATAGCCGTTTGATCGCGGAAAAATGGCCCGCGAATATCTTCCGGTCGCTTACGCTGGCGCGCCGTTAAAACTCGCCGTGGATATTCATTCTTGAATTTCAATTGCGATTTTATCCTCTATTGTCATTTTTATTCCTGAATATATTACGATGAAAAACTCAAAATGCAGCGTTTTTCACGCTCATTACCTAAGCCAAATTATCGGGTAAGAATCTCTTTGATTAAAACGTCAGATTCTTCTTCAATTCCGAAAGTCGGACGACATGGCGGCGCTCTTCGTCAATGATTCCGCTAATCAATTGATGCTCACTGGCTGGAATTAACTCCTTGATTTCTTTATAATACAGAACCGAATCGAGTTCTCTTTCAATGGCATAAAGCAATGCCGTTTTAGCATCATTAATTGCTGGTATTTTGGTTTCATCATTGGCATCAGAAAAAATCAGGTTCTGGGTATATGCTTCCAGATAATCATAAAATTCCTCGCGAGCTGCCGATTCCAGCTTTATTGCACCGATTTTCTGCGCCATTTGCCGGAATATTTTCTTATGCGCGACCTCTTCATCAGCCAGTTTTTCGAAAAGTTCTTTGACTTCTGCTTTCGAAATGACTTTTGCTGTTTCGCGGTAAAATTTTTCGCCTCTTTCCTCAATTTTGACCGCAATGTCAAATACATCACGGATGCTGAAAATAGTCATCAATTATCTCCTTAAGAACTTAAAGCACGGTGTCTAGCGGCAATGTCATCCGCTAATCTATCTAGGGCAGAAAAGTCCTCCAATTTGGGATAACCTTTAATAATTACCGGAGACAGAAACTCGGCTTTCATTCCACTTAGCAGGGCTTTGATCTGCTCGGGCATTTTTCCACCCCAGCCAAAAGAGCCGATAATCGTCAAGTACCGGGTCTTAGGTCGTAAAAGGTTTACTAAATAAGCCGCACTGACTGCCGCTGGATGCGGACCGAGAATGACAGTTGGTGATCCGATTATTACCGTAGCCGCATCCACCACCGCCATCGCCAACTCCCCAATATCGGTTCTGGACAGGTTAAAAGGCTGAACCGTAATCTCACGCTCAATCAGAGCCTTCGTGAGATACTGAACCATCGCTTCGGTACTGCCATGCATTGAGACATACGGTATAAGCACTATATTTTTAACCGAATCCGAAGTCCAATCGGCATAAGCCTCCATAATAAATTCCGGATTTGGGTAAATCGGTCCGTGGCTGGGAGCAATCATTTCAATGGCAAGATTCTTTACTTTTTCCAGATTTTGACGCACATTCGAGCGAAACGGCATCATAATTTCGGCATAATAGCGTTTAGCGGAGCGATAAACTCGACTTTCATCATCAACAAATAAATTATTCGTTGCTAAGTGCGAACCAAAAAAATCACAGGAGAACAGGATTTTATCTTCTTCCAGATAGGTCGAAATGGTTTCCGGCCAGTGAACCCAGGGAGTAAAAATAAAACGTAAAGTTTTATTCCCTAAGCTGAGTTCTTCACCGTCGTTAATAATTTTGAATTTTTCGTCTGGAATTAGCAAATGCTCTTGAAGTAGAGCCCGACATTTTTGATTAGTTACTACCTGCGCCATTGGGAATTGTTCCAAAACCGCCGGAATAGTTCCGGAATGATCTTGTTCCGCATGATGCGAAATTAGATAATCAATGCGTTCGATTCCAATCTCCTGTAGATTTTCGAGCAATTCATGTTTTTTAGGCGGATCGACGGTATCGAGCAAAGCCGTCTTTTGCGAACCTTTGATTAGATAAGCATTATAAGTCGTGCCGTCCGGAAGAGGAATCAATTCATCAAACAACCGGCGATCCCAATCGCGGGCACCAACGCTAAAAATATCCGGCTTTAAAATCTGGACTACCAATGTCAGTCCTCCTGTGGTTCAAAATCCTCTTTTTCAGCACCACACTGCGGGCAAACCCAGTCATCCGGTAAATCCTCAAAAGCAGTGCCCCGGGGCACACCACTATCCGGATCCCCTTTGCGAGGATCATAAACATAACCACAAACAGTACAAACATATTTAGTCATATTACCTCCTGTAAATGAGTTAATAAATTCTATTTGATCAATAATTTTCAGCCAATAGTTCAAAGTAAGCTCGAGGGTGGGCGCAGGCTGGACATTTCTCCGGTGCCTTAGTACCCACATGAATATAACCGCAGTTTCGACAACGCCATGTCACAACCTGCTCCTTTTCAAAAACGCGGTTTTCCA
>JAGNGI010000073.1 GCA_018002295.1 Fidelibacterota bacterium | reverse complement strand
TTTAAAAATAGCCTTGATAACGATCGCTACGGTAATTAAGCCGATTAACTCTGCCAACCAGCCGGTTTTCCCAAACCAGTAAAAAGCAGCTGTAGCTAAAACGGTCGCTATACTTATCAAACCGATATAAAGCCATTGTTTGGACCGGTGACCGACCGTATTAATTTGATCTTTATAAATGAATATTATTATTAAGAGGAGAAAGATAAACAGGGTAAAGTAGGAAATCAGCATTTCCCCCAGAATTATTCCGGCAAAAAGCAGTTGGAGTAAGAGCCCCCAGATAACGACTCGCAAGGAAATTAGCCGTCGGTTATTCGACATCAGAAATGCAATTCCCAGAATGACAAGTAGTCCAATTATGCCTATATATTTCATATTTACACCTAATTAGTCAATATAGTTGTTAAACCGAGAGAACTCATTTTTTCTCTTCTATAATAGGTGGTTCAAAGCATGCTCGACACCGGGCTTCGTATATATCGGTTGCGCCAAGCAAAACCCGCTCGCTGGACTTGATGATGCGCTGGGTGAAATTGGCTGGGTTGCCGCATTTCATACAGATTGCCAGCGTCTTGGTAATATACTCGGCTTCACAGAGCAGTTGCGGAATCGGCTCGAACGGTTCGCCACGGTAATCTTTATCGAGACCAGCAACGATCACGCGTCGACCGGAGTTGGCGAGTGTTCGGCAGACCGCGACTAATTCATTATCTAAAAATTGGGCTTCGTCAATTCCAAGCACTTGGGCATTGCCGGCTTTTTGGAGAATTTCCTGAGCAGTATGGATCGGGATGGAGGGAATTTTCTGCTGGTTATGAGAGACAATATAATCTTCGCTATAGCGCACATCAATTACCGGCTTGAAGATTGCCACTCGCTGGCGGGCGATTTGCGCGCGGCGCAGACGACGGATAAGTTCTTCAGTTTTACCCGAAAACATGCTCCCGCAGATGACCTCGATCCAACCAGCTGATTTTTCGGTAATGGCGACAACTTCTTCGAAGTCTGTGGGGACGCGGTGTAGATTAGGCTGGCTCATTCTGCTCCTTTTTATCGCGGTTCGTTTAGGTGCCTTAAAAGGCTTCTTACTTTAGTTTTAAAAAGATCAATGGCTACCGAGTTCTGACCACCTTCCGGAATGATAATATCGGCGAAATGTTTAGTCGGCTCGACAAATTGTTCGTGCATCGGGCGCACGGTTTCAAGATATTGGGCGATTACTGAATCAACCGTTCGTCCGCGTTGATGAATGTCACGCCTCAGCCGTCTAATGAAACGAATATCAGGCGCGGTTTCGATATAGACTTTGATGTCCATCATATCGCGCAATTCCGGATCATACAAAACCATAATTCCTTCCAGAACGATAATTTTCTGACCATTTACAACCTGAGATTCAGTTTTACTGCGAGTATGAGTTTTATAGTCATAAATCGGGATTTTGACCTGTTGACCGTTTAATATCGCACTCATATCAGCCCGCAACTGCGGGAAATCGTAGGCGTCCGGGTGGTCAAAATTGTGATGACCACGCGATTCCAACGGAATATCACTGAGATCATAATAGTAGGAATCCTGCTCGATAATGACGACATCGCGAGGATCGAAATCATGTACTATATTTCGCGCCATCGAAGTCTTGCCTGAGCCGGTACCTCCCGCCACTCCGATCAATATTGCTTTTTTCATTTATTTATCAATTCCCTTCATCTGGTTGTTATCGAATGGTATCGGGAACAGCTCGGAACTGCGGAAATGCTGATAGTCCTCCGATTCATCAAAAAGAAAAATATCAATGTCGCCGCAAATATCCCAAATTACTTGCCGACAGGCACCGCAGGGTGATACCCGGGTTAGCGAAAATATTCCCATAGCGCGAAAATATCTTTCACCGGCTGAAATTGCCGCCGCAATAGCATTGCGCTCGGCGCATACTGTCAAGCCGTACGAGCTGGCTTCTACATTACAACCGGTGTAAATCTTGCCGTCATTAGTTAAAAGTGCCGCGCCGACCGGAAAGTGCGAGTAGGGAGCATAAGCATTATTGGCGACTTGCCTAGCTGCGACTTTTAGTAATTCTGGTTTAATTTTTTCCACATTCTTTTCCTTTCATAGGGTTCCAGAATTAGCAATAAAATTATTCCGGCTAAAAAGCCACCAATATGGGCGAACCACGCCACTCCACCCTGCGTTTGAAATCCTAATGAGCCTAAACCATTGCTGAGCTGGACAATAAACCAGAATCCCAGCAAATAACCAGCAGGAATCCAGATCTGACGAATGAATATAAAAAACCAGAAGAGAACCTTTACCCGAGCGTGCGGATAACGCAGGAGATAAGCTCCCAAAACTCCGGAAATAGCACCACTGGCACCTATCATCGGTATCGTAGATCTAGGAGTAATTAACACCTGAGTTAAACCGGCAATTACTCCGCAGAGTATATAAAATAACAAAAACCTACCGTGTCCCAGGGTTGACTCTATATTGTCACCAAAAATCCATAAGTAGAGCATATTACCAAAAAGATGGAGAAAGCCAGCATGTAAGAAAAGCGTTGTGAAAAATGATAAAAAATCTCTCAGGCTGGGGTGACTAAATAGATTGGCAGATACCAATCCATACGTATTGAGGAATGCAACTAAAATCTCCGGTGGCAAAGTAAGCTGGTAAATATATACGAGGCAATTCAAAGTAATAAGTCCGACAGTAACGTAAGGAGGAGTCAGGCGCATAGTAGAATCGCGAAGTGGGATGAACATTATTTCTCTTAACCTGGTATTATCGTAAAAGTACTCACTGCAGTTTTTACATTGCCAGCCCGGTCGGTAACGGTAATGGATAAGGCGTGTTTGCCGGCCGTAAGTTGTCGGCTCAGGCGATATCTAATCTGATTCTTTGGGGCATTATACTCGGCGATTATTGGTTGTCCATCAAGCGTAACAACGATGGATTGATCATCAGTAATGCCTGAGAGTTGATCGTGAACAGTAGCCTTGAGATAATGCACATCATTGGCGTGAAACCGGCCACCATTGCCTGGAAAAATGTTGTGAATAACCGGCGGCGTATAGTCTTTTATAAGAGCAAATTCACCGGTCTGTCGGCTATAAGCCCAGATAAAATCCTGGTTGACATCGAGTTGGTTTCCCCGAAACTGCCAGTTTTTATCAACGTACTGATAAATTCCAACTTGACTGATGTCCTGAGCACATACAGGATTTTTAAAGCATACCTGAATTGAATCGTGCAAAGGCTGGTTAGTGGGATGAAGTCCATAGCGCGCCGATATCATTTTGCCGCCTTTGATCTCGGTAGCCTCTTTAGTTTCCAGCCAGACAAGCAGTGAATCGAAGACCGCATCTCTGGGAAAAACTGCTTTGAAGACCGAGTCTTGGCTAAGGCAGAAATTTTCATTGCTGGGTACTATGCATTTAAGATTTAATCGCCCACGAAAGATATTAGTTAATTGATTGTCAAAGCGGATTTCATAGGCAGAGGCGTCGCGCCAATAGGCAAAGGGCACTGGCACAGTCATATATTCGGTCGGGGAAATCCGGATTAGCTCGACTTTCCCCAGCCCGTTACTGGTCTGAAGATCGAAAGTCGGATTGCTATCGAGAACGGCGCTGAAAGTCAGGAGCATCAAGAAATTTTTGGGATTGTGGATGAATGTATAATTCAATGAAATCACCGAGGATTTTTCGGCTTGATTCAAGTTAATAAATAATGGTTGAAATTGATTGCCGTCAACGCCAACCGCCTCGATTTTAAGATATTCATTATCCACTGGTTGATCAATCAATGATAATTTATAAAATTCCGCAGTCGTATCAGTTAATGCAAGATTAGCCTGGCGAAGATAATGGCCGTTTTTATTAACCCAGCGAGCTTTAAAATTTTCTACAATCGGCTGGGCGGGACGCGATAGAAACAGTTGATAACCTTCTTCGCCGGTTTGAATTTCTACCGATTCAAAGGAAGTAACAGGAGCGGAAAGGATTTTGAAGTCCACCATAGCCTGATTCTGATTTTTATCATAAGCAATTATGCGCACTGAA
The DNA here is from genome assembly GCA_018002295.1 of Fidelibacterota bacterium. Classification (GTDB taxonomy): domain Bacteria; phylum Fidelibacterota; class UBA2242; order UBA2242; family UBA2242; genus JAGNGI01. The sequence goes on along the minus strand of JAGNGI010000073.1, from coordinate 5,320 downwards.
TGTAATCCGGTCTCCAGATCAATAATACCGGTAGCCTCCGGCAGGGTATTCATTGGCATATTTTTATGTGGTGCGATTGTCCATAAACGATTGTACACTTCACCCAGGTCATGATCCAGCTGGTAATTGCGGTCTATGATGGCAAAGTGAGTTTGCTCGTAGCTGAATCGGTCATATTGAACCTGGAAATAGAGGCTGTCGTCAATAAATAGTTTAATACCATAAGGCGGGTAAACATTTGAAACGCCCTTGATCGTATCGTGAACTTTTATTTCTATTCCGAATTGTCCTTCAACTTGAATCGGCTTTTTAAGAATGTGGTGATTAATTTTCTTTTGAATAGTTTTAAAGGTTTGAGTCATCGGCAATCCGTTAATGCGAGCATCGAGACTTATGGGCGTAACGGCAATGCCGCTGATGGTTGGGGCAGTTTTATCGTTCACAGTAAGATTAGTGTTCAGAGGATTAAAAGGATTATCCAGGCTATCGCGGAGTTCAAAATGTAGGTGTGGATGAAGAGTCCCAGTTTCGCCGGTATATCCGATGATTTGTCCCTTGGTAACGCGCAAATCATCTTGCTTAAGATTAACTTCAATGCGGTAACGCTTCTGACGCTCCTGTTCAGCCTTTACAATAGTTGAGAGTGGCTCTGCGAAATCGTCCAGATGAGCGTAAACCGCGATGTTGCCGTCATCCAGTTGGTGGTAAATTACTTTGCCATAGCCCGTAAACGAGGTGCGAATAGTTTTGATATAACCGTTCTCGATGGCAAAAACCGGATAGCCGGTGCGTTGGTTGGTTTTAATATCGAGGCCGGCGTGTAGATGATTGACACGATATTCGCCGAAAGTCGAACTAATAAGCCGGCTGGAGTTAGTTGGCCAGAGGTAATTCTGAGAAAGTGTGGTTTGAAAAAGGAGAACAATAACCGAGGCGAGTGGGAAATATCTCATGCCGTAAAACTAATTTTCATTTCGGGGTGGAATATAAGAAAAATTAGCTCCAATTTTCAAATTTTATTTAGTAAGCAATCGGTAGCATTTCAATTAGGCTCAAACGGAATAATCAAAGATTACCGATTTATTACGCCCACTCCGTTTGGCTTGATAAAGGGCTTTATCGGCGGCATCAACCAATTGGGTTTCATCAATCATCCCAGCGGGATTAAACTGAGCGATACCGATGGAAATTGTAATACTGACAACAGCCTGTTCAAAATAAATTTTCCTTTTGGCGACGATCGTACGGATTTTTTCAGCTACTAAGAAAGCTTCCTTTTCTCCCGTCTCCGGCAATAGGACGGCAAATTCCTCTCCGCCATAACGGGCACAAAAGTCATTTTTGCGTAAACAGGTCAACAAAATCTGACCCAATGTTTTTAAAACCTCATCACCGAAGAGATGTCCGTGAGTGTCATTGACAATTTTGAAGAGATCAATATCAAGCATCAGTAGGCTCAACGGTGAATTGTAGCGGATACTGCGAGCAGTTTCTCGTTTTAGTTCCTGGTCGAAATAGCGGCGGTTATAAATACCGGTTAGAGCATCGGTAGTCGAGAGCGCTTCTAGCCGCCGATTGGCTTCTTCTAAGGCTTGAGTGCGTTCCCGAACGCGGCTATCCAGCAGAGTATTTAAATCCTGCAGATCCGAGCGGGCCGATTTAAGCTCTTCGATAGCCTCTTTTAGGTGTAACTCGCGAGTCTCAAACCTCCGAAGTAGATTGTCGAGTATCGTTGCCAATTGGCGCAAGGAATTCGGTACGCCGATTCGCATAAATTTCTTAAAGGATTCATCGTTATATTCGCCACGTGAGACTGCCTCAATCTGGCTGACGAATTCTTCGAACAAATTCTGGTCCCAATCTTTCATTTTCGACAGTTATTTTATGAATGGTTTTGTGTTACTGGAATCCCATATCAACGGAACAAATCTGACCGGCAGAATCTTCTGGCTGTTCAATCCCAGCGGTGTTTTTTCGATTAAAGTCAATTCCTGACCGCCGCAGGAACTTCCGAGAGGAATCACCAGCCTTCCGCCCAATGCCAGCTGGTCAACTAATGCCGGTGGTATTTCGGGACTGGCGGCTGTGACGATTATATGACTAAATGGAGCTTTCTCTGGCCAGCCAAGACAGCCATTTCCGATTCGGAATTCTACGTTATGGATGCCGATCTGGGACAGTACTTTTTGAGCGCGCTGAGAAAGTTCACCGATGCGCTCAATGGTGAATACATTGCCGGCTAATCGGGCTAGAATTGCTGTTTCGTAGCCACTGCCGGTGCCGATTTCCAGTACCCAAGCTGATTTATCAATTTGCAAAGCGGCAATCATAAAGGCTACCACATAAGGCTGAGAAATAGTCTGACCGTATCCAATTGGCAGGGGCTGGTCACTATAGGCCAGCGTTCGTTGAGTGTCATCAACAAAGAGGTGACGCGGTACCTGTCGAAAAGCCTCCAATAATTCCGGGTCTTTAATATTGCGGGCTAAAATTTGTTCGGCGACCATTTTGTCGGCTGTCTGGCAATTATCTGGTGAAAAATTGTTCATTGGTCCGATTGACGCGAAATAGATTCCAGGAGATGTTTTACGTCGCGTAGAGTCTCGATTTTGACGTCTTTCAGATAATTTAGATGAATTGTCTTAAAAGTCGAGTTGATGGCAACTCCTTTGATAAATTGAACGAGCGTCAGCGGAATATGCAAAGTTTTCAAGGTGATGCAATTTAGAAGGTATTCAGGATCTTCAGGGGCCAACTGCGCTAAAGTAGTTCTGGTGCTCTGTAATGATTTACGCCGTCGGCTGATCTCCTGTAGGTCTGTGAATTGGACCTGGTAAGGATGAATCGGACGCAGTTGAGCATTCAACCACTCCAGCCCGGATTTGAAGCAGGTTTCAAAAAAATTGCGGTAACGGCGCGGCCCAATATCATTCTGAAGGTAATTCACTATCTTTTGATAAAATTGACCTCGATAATTTTCCCACTGTTGAAAATGACTGCGAAGTAAAAAGTAGCCGTTGGGCGTCTTGATACTGTTTTGATTATTGAAAAAGGCTTTAATTTCATAGCGAAAGCGCTGAAGCCGACGATGATATACAGGGGGGAAAAGGTTAAAGATTGGCGATTCTGGACGAGCATCATCGCGAATCATTTGAGCTGGAATCGCGAAGTCAGCGAGTCGGAGCGAATATGATTTGTCCAATCCTTGAAAAGTCAAATCAATCAAAGCGCCAAAATCGGCTAATTTAATGAAGTTGTCAATTTCCTGGTTGAATTCGGGCAGGGTGGTAATCGGCGGCAGATAAATGTCTTCGAATAAATCGGGGAAAAGAGGCATCTGTTGGGGATCGTAATTCTTATACATTACGGATTCCTGTTAAATTATCATTCCCTCCGGGATTGTAGTGTTTTTAGGAATAACGACAATCCCATCCCGGATCGAGAAGAGCTCACTCTCATATTCTTTTAGTTGATCTCGATTTACAATCTGGACATTGTTACCGATGCGGGCATTCTTGTCAATTATAGCATTTTTAATTACACAATTTTGGCCAATTCCTAATTGAGGCGAACCTTCTGGCTGAACCTGTTCGAAGTAATCAGCTCCCATAATGACGCATTTCTCAATGGTGGTACCTTTCTGGATAATCGTTCTAATACCGACAACAGATTCGCTAATCTTGCTCTCACCGATATGACAGCCGTCTGCCAGCAGAGTTTGGGTCAGTGAACAATTCTCTAATCGGGAAGCCGGTAAGGAGCGGGCATGAGTATAAATAGGAGCGTGTTCATCGTATAAAGAAAAAGGCGGTTGGAATCTGGCGAGTTCAAGATTGGCGGTAAAAAACGATTCAATGGTACCAATATCCCGCCAATAGTCATCAAATTGATAGGCACAGACATTAAGCGTAGGAATTGAAGCGGGTATGATATTTTTACCGAAATCGTCGCTCGGATTTTGTTCGAGAATTTTATGAAGGGTTTCCGTAGCAAAAATATAGATGCCCATCGAAGCTAGAAAGGGCGTCTCGTCTGGTAAGCCGGGAGATTTTAACTTATCCAGAAGCTCCGAATTGGGTTTTTCCACAAATTGAACTATACGACATTTTTCATCGGTCTGCAAAATGCCGAAATGTCCGGCATCTGGTCGTGAAACCGGCTTGACCGCCACCGTAATTTCCGCCTTATTCTTGATATGATGTTCCAGAAACAAACGGTAATCCATACGGTAGAGGTGGTCACCAGAAAGAATCATAGTATAGGCGGCTTTGATTTCATTGATGAACGGAAGGTTTTTCCGAACAGCATCAGCAGTTCCCTGATACCAGTCAGTGTTTTCCATAGTCTGTTGAGCCGCTAAAATATCAACAAAACCATTACTAAAGGGACCTAAGCTATAAGTGCTGTAAATATGACGATGAAGCGAATGAGTATTGAATTGGGTAAGAATGTAGATTTTATTGATTCCGCTATTGAGGCAATTGCTAATTGGTACATCAATAATGCGGAATTTGCCACCGAAAGGAACAGCCGGCTTGGCTCGATATTTGGTTAAAGGATAAAGCCGTGTGCCTTTGCCCCCGCCGAGAATAATTGCCAAAACGTCAATGATTTTCATAAAAAAATCCCGAATTGGATTAAAGTTAATAAAAATCCTAATAGAAAACCCGTAATTACTTGAGCGATAGTGTGAGCCTTCAACTTCACTCGCGAATAGACGATCAATGGAGCGATCAAAATACCCCAGTAAAAAGTCGGTGAAATTACAAAGCCTAAAGCCGCTATAGGACCGCCCAATGCCATACCATGCACACTTATTTTCCAGTATTTGGTGATAATAGTGGCAATAATTGAATTAAATCCATAGCACCACATTAGTAAAGAAATAGAGCGCGGTGCCCCAGACACTTTTAACAAAATCCATACAATAAAATAACCTGCGATACAGACTAAAAAGGGACTAATCCGTTTATCTCTTTCAGGAACGTCCAGGCTGGTCGTCTCCCCTCTTTTTTTTAGGTATAAGACAGAAATGAGTGGGATAAAAATGATAGCGATAAGCACTAACCCTAAATATAGCAATTTTTGAGTTCGATTGATTTCGGAAGTATGCGCAATAATCAAAGCATAGGTCAGCGGCGCTATGACGAGTGGATGCAGAATTACCGAGATTAAACGGGCTACTCGAAGTGCATTTTGTTGATTTTTAGTCAATCGCATAATGACTATAGTCTGGGATAGTTATGAATCAATAATCTATTATATTTCATTCCGTAAAATTATACGTTCTTTTTATATCAATTTCAACAAATAAATCACG
>JAGNGI010000011.1:37209-43665 GCA_018002295.1 Fidelibacterota bacterium | reverse complement strand
AAATCCTCTATAATAATCAGGTCGGCTTTTTCCGGCAAATCTATTTCAGTTGATCGGCCGTGAATAAATTTTAGGCGATCAGTTAAATTGTTGCGTTCAGCGAGTTCGCGACCAACATAAAAAATGTCATTCATTTCGATGGCGTATACGGCTTTTGCACCGGCTTTTGCGGCAAAAAATGAATAAGTACCGAGAGCACTTCCAATTTCTACTACAATAGAATTATGATTTACAGTGGATTCTATAGCTTGCCGGAAATTTTCAATGCGAATCCGGTCACTGAGTAAATCGCGAAAATACTTGATCATTTCATTCAATTTGGTTTAATTGTTCAACGAGTGCTCGGCTATCGGACGGTGTCAAATCTATCGGGCTGGAAATTTTCAGGCGATAAACGGCACTTGAACCCAGTAAATTTACCAAAAAGTCGAGCCATTTTTCACCGCTAAAGTTGCGATTGAGAAGATGTTGGGTTAAGAGCCGAAAAGCCTTGTGATGCTCCAGCGGTTGCAGGTCAAAACCAGCGCGGTCGGCTTTTTCCAGAAAGACTAGTCCCTTTAATGGAATTTTACTTAAATAAACTGTTCCGAAAAGAGACGGCGAGATATAGTGGGCGTCAATTTTTCCGTCGGATTCATCGTCGAGTTTGAAAATAGGGGAATCGAGTGGGATATTAATTTTATCACGCAAATGCGGCTTGATAATCAAATTACGGGGAAAAGGGATTATTTGCCGGTCGCAATCAACAAGGGCGAATTCATCCGAGAAGAACTCCCAGCCATAGCGCATAAGCAGAATCGCAAGGCTGGTTTTGCCGCTGGAAGCCGCACCTAAAAAGATAAAGCCGGTATCAAGGTGCTTGAGAGCCGCGCCATGAAATTTAAGGACGGATTTATTTTTAGTGAGAAGGTCTTGAACTATTTGCCATTCCAGAGCATAGATAATTCGAGATAATTGGCGGTTACGGTGGGTTAGGCGATTATTGCGAAAGAGAAAATATTTGCTGTTCTTGGTCTCAATCCGATAGTGGATTTTAGCGGAAATTTGGGAAGGTGTTATGATTGCCGAAAAAACAGAAGAGGTAACTTCACTAATGATTGATTGGCAACATTCGAGACTGATCTCAGCGGAGCCAACCTGAATTTTAAATAGTGGCATCAGTCATTAGTCAATAAATTAAGAGTCCTAAATTTTTCGATAATTTTGATCACTTCGCTGGTGGGATCAGTTTCAAATTGATTATAGTTTTGCTTTATCGAAGTGATTATTTCAGCAACGGTATGTTGTCCATCGCATAGGACCCAGATGTAAGCCGCAGTTGCATTCAGTGAATGGAGAGTATCGGTACGATATTCATACACAACTCCGCCGTCTTTTAATTCCCGAAATGGTAAATCTGGTCGGGTGGTAGGCTTAAAATCCAAGTCAATTTTTCCCATGATAACTATCTATTTTCCAAATTTATGGTTGTAGGACTTTTTTCGATTTCCGGTAATTTTTCTGCTTCTAATTCTTCCACTTCGGGAACTGCCATAACCAGACCACACGCCAACCAGAAGGGTTCGATTATACGCACGATGATGAAAGTATTGGCAGTGATGCTATGAGCCATCATTCCAATCATACCGACAAAAAAGCCTTGGGCTAACGCTCGGTATAGCGGAGTCTTGGCATCGGAATAGACTTTACGGACATTAGATAATAGTGAAAACTGCAAATAGACAAAAGCCGCTAAACCGATTATTCCCGTTTCAATGAGTACACGAATATATTGAGCATCCAGAAAACGCCAGCCGGTAATCCCAAAACCGAGCACCGGACGTTTGGTAATATCTCTAAAAGCTGCCCGCCAGCTGCGAATTCGCTCGGACGCAGAAGTATCAATCGTTAAACCGCCGATATGTTCCTGGAGAGTAGCGTCGTATCCCTGTTGTTCGGTGAATGTATATTTGACACGGTCAATTACAGACTGGGGAAAAATATAAGGAGCTAATATGAATACTAAAGTTACAACTCCAAAAATAATCCAGCGCTTTTTACTGATCGCAATATAAGCGATGATAACAGCTAGAGCGGCAAGCCAGGAGCCCCGCGAATAGGTCATTAAAAGTGGGTAACAAGAAATTACCGTTATTAAAAGAAGCCCACGACGGAAATGCCTGTTGCCTATAGCATCGTCATTCAACACTAAACCTAGGTTAATAGCTATTAGTAAAACGAGATAACCGCCCAGAGTATTCGGTTCACCAGATTCACCTTCGAAGGGAGCGGTAATCCGTTGGCCGCTCGGCGCTTGGATCAAAGCGAAAATTGTAACTATGGTAAAGGTGATTATCAGAGAAATCAGGTAATTATTGATTTGTTTTTTGGTACGAATTTGATTCATCACCATAAAATAAATCATAAAATACTGGATATATTTTAAAACGAAGAGAAGACCGGTAAGGAAATTTACTCTTCCAGCCATCATCCCGATTCCTGTTGAAAGGATACACACTAAAGTATAAATCCAGATTGGTTTATTTAGAGGTGTTTTGCGAAAAAGACCCAGTTCTTTATTAATGGCAGTTTTTGCTAACCAGGTGAGAATGATGATTGCCAGAATCAGGTCGTCAATTCTGATAGTCATCCCTTCACCAGAAGTTGTACGCGAGCCAATTTCCGGTGATAATAGCATCGAAAAGATTAAAATATAAATCGCGAAATCGGTATTGGTAAAAGTGACAATTAGTATTCCGAGACCAACTGCCGCTAGAATAGCATAAACCGGATCAACTTTTACTAAGACGAGAGCAACAAGCATTGAAAGAGGTATACTTAGAAATATAAATAACCGGTTTATCCGATTTTCGAAGGCCTCAATCAGGCTCATACTAATTAATGCCTTTTTCGCTCGCTTTTAACTCGCGCTCGAGTTCTTTAATCTCGTTTTTATCAGTGTTCTGTAATATTTTTTCGTAAGTTTTTTGCCAGGTCTCAAAGTAGTCATTCCGCCATTCAGTCTCGTACTTTTGTCGAATGGGAGTTTCTACTCGTACGGCACTGCCCATGTACTTTTCTTGATGAGCAGTCTCATCCTGACGTAAAATGCTGAGGAATGGCCAATTTGGTTCACGAATTATTATAATGATTGTTATAGCGATAATTAGTGAAATTGGAATAACCAGAAAAATAATTGCCTTTCTATTGCTTCTGGATTTATGGTGTTTATGACGGGGCATTTTTTCTCTTTTTAGCGTATAACGATAGTTTTGCGGCCTAATTCCGGGTAGGTATTCATTACTAATTCGGTGGATTCAGTGCTAGGAAAACCACCAAAAAGGAGGTAATAGGTCTTTTTGACGTCCGGTTTTTGACTGGATGGTTGTATATATAGGTAATCTTTAATTGATGCGAAACGTTCTATAGCTTGCTGGGCAGATTGAAGAGTGGGGAAATCATCGAGCAATATACTGAATGGTAATTTTATTGCTCTGAAAGTACCACGGAATCCGAGGAATTGAAGTTCTTTAGATTTGTTAATTGCTTCATTCTCAGATGAAAAACTGCCATAGCACAGTAAGTAATTTTTTTGTTTAGGATCGCTAAAATCTATAGTAATAAAAGCTAGAAGCCCGTTCCGACGAAGCTTATTTAATTGATTAATCAGAGTTGACTTATCGAAAGATTGTTCAATTATTAAAGTATAAGGAAGAGAACTTGGTAATGGCTGAACTGAGACAGCCGGAGCAGTTTTTGATGAAGTAGTAGATGAATAGACAATGCTGGCAAGCGGCTCTGTTTGCTTGTCAGATTGGGTAGTCGCAGACGAAGTGGATTGAACCGGTGTTGGAGAATTATTAGTTGGTCGTCCACTTTCAGTTAAATTTTGGTCAACCTGTTGTTGAGAAGTAACCTCGATACCATATTGTTCTTGGAGTTGTTTTAATTCTGACGGAATAATGGGGGCAGTTTGGGCGGTGAGATTCGGTAGAGTGTCAGAGGATAAAATATGACTGGCTACTGAGGTGTCAGTGGATAAGGTTGTCTGCGGGATGATAGTTTCGGTTATTTTGCTTTCTACCTGGGATTTTACTTTTTTTCCCTGATATTTGGTAAATGCCCAAAGACCACCGCCAATGATTAAACCAAGCGCAATAAGAGCTAGGCCAGCCCTCAATTTATTTAATTGACTGAAAAACCCGTTGGTCATTCCTACGGCTGGTTTCAAGAAAAAAGATTCTAATGCAGTAATTACTTTGTTTTTCGGTTTGGCAGATTCTTCTTGATAGTGATATTCATATCCATATTTATAATCGGCATAATCGGCACTTACTTCGGCTTTCATACCATTAACGACTACACCAAGAATATCAGTCTTAAGTAATTCCAGTTGGCTTTTGGAACGTCGTAGAGTGCCGCGCGAAATTTTTCCCTGATAATAAACAAGCAACACTGTATCGACTTTTGTTCCAAGAATCGTTGAATCAGTGGCTGGAATAAGGGGCGAAGTATCGAATATTACCAGATCATAACGTCTTTTTAATTCATCTATTAAATTGTCCATTAACTTGGAGGCAACGATTTCGGCTGGATTGCGCTCTATTTTTCCACTGGTTAAAATATTCAGATACTCGATTCCGGCAACGCTATCAGTCCGAAGTATATCGCCTGCCATAGTTCCGACCATTAAATCCGACATAGTGCGAATTACATTTTCTATCGGTTCTTTCCGTAAAATTACATCCGTTAAGCCCGGTTCGCGATCAATTCCGAATAGTTTCGAGATACGTGGTTTGCGCAGATCGGCGTCAACTAAAAGAGTATTGATCCCGATTTGGGCCATAGAAATAGCCAGATTGGCGGCTATACTGGTTTTCCCTTCATTATAAATTGACGACGTAATCATCAAAGTTTTATAACCCTTATCCAATAAAGCAAAATGCACATTGGTACGCAAGCTTCGGAAGCTTTCGGCAATGCTCGACTTGGGACTATAATAGGAAACAAGCCTGGCTTGCATGTCAAGGATTTCATCAGGAACTGGAGTTTCGGCTTTTTCAGCTAGTTGGGACTTTAAGCCCTGAAAATCAACGAAGGGAATAATTCCCATAATGTTGGTGTTAAGGGCTTCTTTAATATCGTCAACGGTATTGAAGGTCGTATCCAGTGTCTCGGCGACGAATGCCAGCACAATGCCGAGAATTAAACCGATGATCATACCGATAGCTGTGGTTGGGCCGACTGTGGTCTGATTGATAGGTGAGGTCGGCACAAAAGCCGGTCGAATGATAAAGACTTCCTTGACTTGTTCTGAATATCTAATTATGGCTTCCTGGTAGCGGATTTCGAGCTGCTGATAAATCTGGGTATTGACATCACGTTCGCGCTCGAGGTTAGTCAACGTCAATTCAATTAATGGTAAAGACTTATATTCTTCGTTTAGTCTTTTATATTTTTCTTCGGCGATAGTTTCGGCTCGGGCTAAGTTTTGACGAAACGCCTCTAATTCATGAATAAATCTGTTTTCAGTGTTTTTTAATTGCTGTTGAAGCTCAATAATGGCTGGATGTTGAGGGGTGTAATATTGGGAGTAATTGGTAATCTGGGAACGAATTTGATTAAGCTGAGTTTGTAAATCTTCCAGGAAACGATTAGGCTGGCTGAGAAGCAGATTTAAGTTTGCGAGATAAATATATTCGCGGTTATTCCCAATTTCACGTAAAATGTTGTCGATTTGATGGATGTCACCTCTGATTTTTTCCAAATTAGTTTCGGCAGAGTTTAATTCAGCAGTTAAACGTGATGCCGCTCCATCGAGAGTTGCCAGTTTATTTTGCTCACGGTAATTTTGGACTTTTTGCTCGGAGATACGTAAAGCCTGTTCAGCCATAGCGCGCTGGTTACGGACGGCTTCCAGAGCTTTTTGAGCCTGGAGGTTTTTTTCTTTGAAGCTTTCGACTTCGTAAACCTGAGCCAGGGCATTAGCTAGATTAGCGGCAAGAACTGGGTCGTAATCTGTTACTATTATATTGATAATATTGGTGTAACCTTCCTGCTCGGTTTTCACGCGCGATTTGAGTCTTGATACTAAATCGAGGTATTCTTTGTTACTGCGGATTTGCTCAGAAGTCAAAGATGAATCAATTAGCCCTAATTTCTGGGCGGCTTTTTCTATCATTGGGTAGCTTTTTATTTCTTCGGCGCGAGTAGCGAGGTCATCACCAGTTCCCCAGGAAATACTGTACATATAGAGACCGGTTAAATTGGTACTTTTCTCTATTTTCAAGCTGGCGGTAGCGCGGTAAAGAGGAGTAGGCCGATTCATTATGGCAAAAATCAGGCTAAAGCAGGTGAGCAATACAAGAGTAACAATAATGATAATCTTTCGCTTCTTGATTATTCGCCAGTAATCGCGCAGATTTAATTCATAATGTGCCATAGGCAGGTCATTTCTATTTAATATATGTGATTAAA
>JAGNGI010000011.1:0-37109 GCA_018002295.1 Fidelibacterota bacterium | reverse complement strand
CAGGTGAGCAATACAAGAGTAACAATAATGATAATCTTTCGCTTCTTGATTATTCGCCAGTAATCGCGCAGATTTAATTCATAATGTGCCATAGGCAGGTCATTTCTATTTAATATATGTGATTAAATGTGTTAATATATGTGATTAAAAAATAGATATTAAGTGCGGTTGAAATAATATAGAGAACAGTGGTGAATGGTTGGATTTTTTCCGCTAGGTTGACAATAAATCCTCGTTTACGACTTAAAACTATAATTCGATCCCCATCTTCAAGATAGATATTTTTTTCATCTTTTCGATCGAAAAGGTATTCATTGAGATCAAAAGTAACCGGTTTATAGTTTTCGCGAGTAACTATAATTTTACGTGGGTCAGCATTGGAGGTTAAACCGCCAATATCAGCCAGAAATTCCGCCAGTCGTATATTACCTTCAATCGGATAAATTCCCGGTCGGTTAACCTCTCCAAAAACAAAGACACTGCGAGAAGTAAGTTTGACAACATCTATTGTAACCACCGGCTCACGATAATATTTTTTTGCCAGTTCGGTCAGAGTAGCCTGAGCTTTGTCAACAGTTAAACCTCCCAATTGAACTAGACCAAAGCGCCGATGATAAATATTACCGTCCTGGTCAATTATATAATTTTCCGGGGTTGCCGGACTTTTTTCCATAGTTGCTAATTCATTGATAGTGATTTCCAGAACGTTTCCAGCCTGCAGGATATATCCCTTAGAAAGGCGAGCGTACTCGTCTTTCATTATAAGTCGCGGAACGATGATTTTATCTCCATCATGCAATTCAACATTATTGGTTTCATCGTTACTGAACAAGTATCGTTCAAGATCGAAAATGATGACAGAACCATCTTTACGGGTTAAGGTAATTTTACTGATATTGGCATCGCTGGTTATGCCACCATGCGCAATAATAAATTCGGCGATAGTTGTTCCGGGCGATATACGATATACACCTATATTGTCCACACCACCCCAGAGAAAAACCTTGATCGTAGTTTTTTCGACTATACTGACTACTACCTGCGGTTGGGTAAAGAATTCCGAAAATTTTACCGTCAATAAATCTTCGACCTGTTTAATGGTCAGGTTCTGAACATAAACGACTTTAAGCAATTCATGAAAAATAGTGCCGTCGTGCCGCACCTCGAGAATCGAACTTTTTTCGATAGGAACACCTTGAGGCCCAATATCAAAGTAAGAGACTTTTATTCGATCGCCGGGTGACAGGGTCATTTCATTTTGGTAGGAATCGGTGGTGATGGACGGTTCACGTTTTTGAGCAAAACCGAAGAGGCCGGATATACAAACCAGTAAAATAATTTTTTGGGGCAATTTTAAAAATTGATTTCGTTTCATTTTTTACCCGATTTTATAAAAAATGCTGAGAATAAGCATTACCTCTCAGATTTCTAGAGTGCTGGAGCGTCCGTATTGTAGCGGGTTACAATATTAGCGAGTAAACTATTTGCTAGGTAATCAAGATCAATTGGTTTACAAATGTAATCGGCGGCTCCTTCGCGCAGAGCTTCTATGGCGATATCACGATCAGCCAATCCGGTTATCATGATTACTTCTACGGCTGGCTGGCTGGCTTTGATTTCTTTCAGGAAGGAAATGCCATCACCATCGGGTAAACGAATATCCAGTAGAACGATTCTGGGCTCAAATTCTCTGAGAACTTCGGACGCCTGTGCTTTTGAGAAAGCCATTGCGGTTTTATAACCGAGTTGCTCCAGTACTTCTTCTAATAACTCAGCTATTTCCTGCTCATCATCTACTATAAGTATTTTTTCCATAAACCTGTCTCATTTTAAGTTAATTTAATTATTATTGTATTCTTAGTCAATTTAATTATACTTTATCAATATCAATATCGAAAAAATTCAGTGCAGCCTTTTGAACAGATTGAAAAACACTTGTTTTTCCTTACAAACCTACGATAGGCGATGTAACTTGGATTGTTCCAAATTTTTGAGAATTTATCCTGTAAAATATTACCAGGTGTAAAATTCATCGAGTGATAAGGACGAACAGAGCCATCGGGAAAAACATAAGCCGTTGCCCATAGACTTTGGCAGCGATTTTTGTATGAAGAGGCTTTGAATTGGAATTGGGTGTACCATTGGCGAATTTCATTATCTTCTAAATTGGGATAGAAATTAACGTCGGTATCAAACCGTCGCGTTTTTAGCTCATTACGTTTGGCAATTAGATATTCGGGATCGATTTGCGGTAGTTCGTCCACGATAAAACCGAGCCAATCGGTCGGCGTCTGGCCAAATTTTTCCTGAAAGAACGGAATAAATTCCATAACTGTCGCACGATCCAGGAAAAGAAGATGGTGTAAAGTTAATCCACAGGCGCCAATGTCCTCCGCGATTTTAATAATTTCATCAATCGAGCGATAATTCAATTCGGTAATGGTGCAATTTATATTCACGAGCGGTCTATTTAAGTTGCGAGTTTTTTTTAAAGTGTTCAATTCTTGTAAGCCATTGATGGCTTTTTGAAAGGTGCCGGGCACGCCGCGGATTTTATCGTGAATTTCAGGCGGTCCATCAAGTGAAAAAATAATCTCGTCCAACCTCGAATCCGCAATTTCACGGACCCATTTTCCGATGTAAGTGCCATTGGTAACGATGTTGCAACGCAATCCGGCCGCTTTGACGATTTCGACGACTTTCAGCCAATTTGGGTAAAGCATCGGTTCGCCGCCGAAGAGTGTGATGTTGGGGTTGTAGTGCCGAACGTCGTCAATCAAATTCTGGATTTCGTCGAGGGAAAGTTGCTGACGAACCACTTCACTTGGATATTCGCGGAAGGCGCCATTGGTACCCCATTGACCGCACATAGCGCATTTTAAATTGCATTTGTAGGTTAGAAAAAGGGAAATTGTTTCTGGCCCGAGACTATTGCCATTTAGAAAATGGTACGAAAAAGACGCTTTTAATCTATGGATGAAGTTATTTAGTGCATAGTCAGGCTGTTCGATAGCTTTTTGGAAAGCCCGGGCGAGGTTTTTGCGGGGAATCATTCGATCGTAATTTTAAATTGAAATTGAGAATTGCTAGTTCCAAGAATGACGGTATTTTCGCCCTTATGAAGTTCAGCCTTGAAATTGGAAAGACGGCCACCGATCGGAATTTTATTGACAATAGTACCCAGGCTACTGCCGCGATCGAGAATGTAGTATTGGCCATTATAAAAATTGATTGACATATGATTACGCGAAACGTTATAGGGGATGTTGTCAATTAGGGACAAGTCGTTATCAATAAAAACATCTTCGCGACGCTGTCCACTTTCACGGCCAATTTTAAAGGGGAATTTTCGTAAATTTACCGCATGGTTTTTAAGAGCCTGTTTGGCAATTGGGGTTAAGCCCTCGAGTTTAATTTCGGTTGGGGCATTTGGCTGAGGGGCAGTTTTCGACGCTTCTGTAATTTGCGCCTCCATCTGGAGAACCAGTTGATTAGCTTGTCGCAGGTGTTCGAAAAATGACCGCATAATTGGGATAACGAAAGGCATTTTATCGTCAAGCAGGGCGCTAAAATCCTCCCGTGTAATTTCATCAACAGTTACCGCAGTCCTGGCGATGACGGTAGCCGAACGTGGTTTGTCGTCAATTAAACCCAGTTCGCCGAAAATTTCTTGTGGTTGTAAAATAGCAAGAATGACTTTTTTGTGATCGGTCATTTTAGATACCTCGACTGAACCGGCTTTAAGGATATAAGCTTCCGAGCCGTATGCCCCTTCATTAATAATAATGTCACCCGGTTTAAATTTCAGTTCTCTCATAGTTCTTCCTTATTTCAATGGTCAAAATATATTAATATTATTTAAGGTATGGAATAAAAAATATTGGCCGTTTAAAATCTGAAATTTTCTTGGGATTGTCCAATATGTAATTTTGAGTAACCTTTAATTTTCAATTGCTTACGATAGAGGATTATTGGATTGTTATATCGCTGAGATGCGGTGATGATATTAAAAGTTTAATTATCAGACTTAGAGATAAATGGTAGGTGGATAATGAATTCGGTTCCCTGACCAGGTTGACTTTTAACTCGAATTTTGCCGCCATGGGCTTGCACGATGCGGCGGACAATTGCTAAGCCTAATCCGGTGCTTTTTTCACCGCCGGTTGGCTGAACACTGGTCCGACTGAACGGTTTGAAGAGTTTAGGAATTTCCGCGGCTGGAATTCCCTGCCCCTGATCAGCTACCCGGATTTCTAAATATTTACCGGTAGCCTTTACTGTCAACGTAATTGTTGTTCCCGGTGAAGAAAACTTGATAGCATTCGAGACGAGATTATCTAAAACTTGGGTGATGCGGTTGGGATCAAATTCGATCGGCGGAATTTGCGGGGCGATGAATGTTGTGAAGTGGATTGACTTGACCGCCGCTAAACGCATAGCGTTTTCAGCATAATTAGCAAAAAAAATGCTCGGCTCGATTGTTGTTTTTTGAAGGGTCAGTTTACCGGATTCGATCGCGCTAATGTCCAGCAAGTCATTGATCAGATTGAGCATACGAGTGCAGTTATTTTCGATCGTTTTGATGATATTGGTCTGTTGGTCAGTCAAATTTCCGACGAGCCCGGCCAGTAATATATCTGTATAACTTTTAATGACTCCGATGGGACTGCGTAAGTCATGCGCGGCGATGCCGAGAAATTTTGTTTTTTCCTCGTTTAAAGCCGCTAGATTCTGATAAAGACGGCTCTTTTCAATGATAACCGAAACCTGGTCGGCGATTTTCTGAAAAAGTTCGATATGGGCATCGCGATAGGTATTTTTATTACAGCTGGAAAAAAATATAAAGCCGACCGGTTTTGTCTGAATAATCAACGGACAGGTAAGACTGGAGAGCATTCCTTCGGATAAAATCAGACGCGTAGAGTTTGATCGTGGTTTTTGCGCTAAATATTCTTCAAGATCGTTGATAATGCGTGGCTGACCGGTGCGAATGATCTGTTCGAGGCTACTGTTTTTCAAGCGGGCGGAGTAACCTTCTTTCAATTTAATAACTGGGAGACGACTACGAGTACAACAAGATCGGACATTTTTGCCGTCATCAGTTAGTAGAGCCACTCCGATGCGGTCATAAGGAATAATGGCGTGAAATGAGTCAAAGATGCGGTCAAGTACTTCTTCCAGATTCAAGCCGGCGTTGATCTGGGCGGTCAAACCAATGAGGAGAGACAATTCTTGCCATTCTTTTTGTAACCGGATAATCTCGCGACCGAGCGCGGATAATTCATCATCCGGTTCACAGTTAATTGGACGGGGAGTTTTACCATTGCGCAGGTCAATTAATGCCTGCCGATATTCCTCTAATCTTTTATCTGTCATAAAGTTATTTATTCCGTTTTTGAAAATGGATATTCCCTTTTTGAGGTTACGACATTTTTTTGGATTTCTTTTTGATGGAGGGTTTTGGCGACGAAAATTTTTTCACCGGTGAAGGGGTCGAAGCCGGTGTGGTACATCAAAGCCGAATAAGTAGAAGGCGCCGGAAGAAATATCTGGACTTGCTCGGGTGTGATTTTCATAAAATTGGTCGCAAATGATTTTAACTTAACCATGTCTTGATAGGTGCAACCGGGATGTGCCGCGATTAGATAATAAGTCAAGAATTGTTTTTTGTTCGCGGCTCGGGTATAATTATAAAACAGTTTAATGAAATTGATCAGTGTTTTATGATTAGGTTTACCCATTAAATGCAATACTTTCGGGACAATGTGTTCCGGGGCAATTTTCATTTGACCGGAAGTATGTTCGGAGATGACTTCACGTAGATATTTTCGGCCCCATTTTTTATCAGCTAGGACTAAATCATGCCGGATTCCCGAGGCAACGAAGACTTTGCGAACGCCCGGTAAGTCGCGCAATTTAATAAGCAATTCGATTTGTTTCTTATGACTAACTGGTAGTTGAGGACAGATTTCGGGATAAATACAGCGTTTTTGTTTACAACCGCCGGTCTTCAATTTTTGGGGACATTCGAAGCCGTACATATTGGCAGTCGGACCGCCGACATCGGCGACGATTCCCTTGAAATTGGGCATTGTCGCAAAACTCCGGACTTCATTGGTGACCGATTCGGGACTGCGCCATTGTACCGTGCGCCCTTCGTGAATAGCAATTGCGCAGAAATTGCATTCGCCGTAACAGCCGCGATGGGTGGTAACGGCAAACTGAATCGTTTCCAGAGCTTTGACTGAGCCTTGTTTGGCATAATAAGGATGCACATCACGCTCGTAATTAAGATTGTAAACTTCATCCAGCTCCGCCTGCGAAAGCGGCAATGACGGTGGATTATGTACTAACCAGCGTGTGGCGTATTTCTGGCAAAGCCGCTGAGCACTTCTGGCGTCATTATTTCCATAAAATTCATGAAACATACGGGTGAAAGTTTTGGGATTGTCACGCACCTTTTCATAAGACGGTAGTTCCAAAGTATTTTCCGGTTTGTGAGGAGCAATATAACAGATACCGCGAATGTCGCGATAATCGGAACCTTTCTGAAGACTTTCCGCCAATTCCAGGATAGCGCGTTCACTCATACCGTAAGTGATAAAATCAGCTTTGGCATCGAAAAGAATCGAGCGGCGAATGGAGTCGCTCCAGTAATCATAATGCGCTATCCGTCTGAGGCTAGCTTCGATGCCGCCCAGCACGATCGGTTTGGTTTTTTTAAAATGCTGACGAATGAGATTGGTGTAAACAATTACCGCCCGATCAGGACGGCGGTCGTTAATTCCGCCGGGAGTATAATCGTCATGGCGGCGTTTTTTCAAAGAAGCGGTGTAATTGGCAACCATCGAATCAATCGAACCACCGGTCACACCCCAGAAGAGACACGGTTCGCCGAGGCGCATAATGTCGTCAGGAACATTCAGGGCGGGCTGGGCAATGACACCGACTCGATAACCAGCTTTAAGTAAAACTTTTCCAATTACTGCAATGCCAATGTGCGGGCTATCAATGTAAGCATCGCCAGTAACCAGAATTACATCTAGCTCCTGCCACCCGAGTTCTTCCATTTCCTGTTTAGTAGTGGGTAAAAACATTAAACTAAATTTCCAACGATTGAACTGAAAATCCTATTCGAAACTTTGCAACCACGAAAAATGTGATATATTTTGGATATTTTTTCCAAGTATAAATAAGCCACATCGCATCGAGGAAAAACTGGTGAGATTAAAGCAATTCTTCCTTAAATAACAAGTTCGACTCTTCTGTACGGATAATTTTTAATGATCACGGAGTAATTAACGTCCAGCAGATTGTCCCGCCAGCCATCCGGTTGAGAAAGCGGCTTGAAGATTATAGCCGCCGGTGTCGGCGTCTAAGTCCAGAATCTCACCAGCAAAATAAAGTCCCTGAACAATTTTAGATTGTAGAGTTTGACTGTCAACTTCATTCAGGGCAACCCCACCAGCGGTAATTATCGCTTCGCTAAAACCGCGATGCCCGCTGATGTCGAAGTTAAAGTTTTTCAGCCAGAGTCGGAGACGACGACGTTCGGCCGTGGTAATTTGATTGCAAGTTTTTTCAGGTGGAATTTTTATTAGGTCAAGGCAAACCGGAATAAGTTTCTGGGGGAGGAGCTCTTTTAGGACAGTTTTGAATTGCATTTTACCATGCTGAGCAAAATCACGTTGTAACCGTAAGTCGAGTTTTTGGTCGTCGAGCGCTGGTTTCAAATCAATACTAATCCGCACCTCTTGTTTGGCATTTAGGGCATCAACCACCAGTTTGCTAACAGTCAAAATTACCGGACCCGAGAGTCCGAAATGAGTAAATAACATCTCGCCGAATTCATCGGCAATTTTTCTGCTATCGGCGAATACTTTAATACCTACGTTTTTTAGACTCAGTCCCTGTAAACGGGCGGCAAGATTGCCCACGGTGACCAATGGCACTAAAGCCGGTCGAATCGGTGTGATGGAATGACCTGCAGATTTAGCGAGACGATAGCCGTCGCCAGTGGAACCGGTGCCGGGATAGGATGCTCCTCCAGTGGCAATTATTACTGCGTCGGCATTTATTTTCTCAGTAGTTGAATTTGGATTCCTAACGATTACGCCGCTAATTCGATTTTCGGTAAGGACGAGCTGGTTGGCGCGAGTATTCGGGCGAATGATAACGCCGGTAGCGTTTGCCCAATTGACTAAAGCCGTAACGATTTCATTAGCGTCATTGCGGACTGGGAAAATACGGCCGCCGCGCTCCGTGACGGTTTGAATTCCCAATTGCCTGAAGAATTCCAGTAATTCAGGCACGAAAAAGCGGTGAAAGGCACCGCGCAGGAAACGGCTGTTTCGTCCAAAATGGGTCAGGAATTCGCTTAGCTCGGTATCATTGGTCAAGTTACAGCGTCCTTTGCCGGTGATGGCAAGTTTGCGACCGGGACGTTCCATTTTTTCAATTAAAAAAACCTGCGCACCTGATAATGAGGCTTGTCCCGCCGCCATCAAACCGGCTGGTCCACCACCTACGACGATGACTTTTGGGATTTTTTTACTATCAGAATTGGTCCGGCTCATTACGGTGAAAAATTAAGACCGCGGAAATTTTAAAGCCAATACATTCCAAATAAAATTAGCGAAGTGCATAAAAATTAGGCAAAATGGATTATTAGATAACCAATCGCTAAGAATGCAGAGGAATTCAATTCGCTTAAGGGTTTTTAGGAAATCAAGATGAATATGCGATATTTATGCTCTGAAATTGTGGCACAAAGGTGTAAAAAGTTGCTCCGAGAAACAAGTTATCTTTTAAGTACTTCTAAGCTCTTTTGAGGACTTAGTAGCATTTAAAAGCACTTATAAGGACTTAACAACACTTTCTAAATTTCTCGTCGAACTTTAATAATGTATTTAATCATACATCCATGCAAATAACCAATACATTCTCTTGTTTAGTATTTGAAACAATAAAAAAAAAGATTAGTTTAATCTACCAGTTTTTTAAAAATAAATTAAAAAGGGGATAAGATATGAAACGAAAAATTGGTATAGTAATAGGCGGAATTTTACTGGTTGCCCTTGGATTTACCATTGCCAGCATCATTATTAGACCTGGCAAGGTTGTATTTTATGAAGACAAGAATTCTGGAATGACGAAGTTTCGGCCGGCGGCGGTAACGGCTGGTGATGATATTCCTTCTCTGCAAGCTTTTAATGATGCTTTTGTGCAGATTGCGGAATCAGTTACTCCGTCAGTGGTGACCATTACCACCGAAAAAGTCATCAAAACTAATCTGCGTCGGGATTTTCCGGGTTTTCCGGATGATGATTTATTCTGGCGTTTTTTTGGATTTCCACAAGGCGAGATGCGGAGTAAAGCACTTGGCTCGGGAGTAATCGTTGATCAAAAGGGTTATATTTTGACCAACAATCACGTAGTTGAACAAGGCGAAAAAATCAGTGTTAAATTAATTGATAATCGTGAATTTAAAGCTGAAATCGTTGGCACAGATCCTCTCACCGATCTGGCTGTCATAAAGATTGACGCTAAGGATTTACAACCGGCGATTCTCGGGGATTCGGATGCTCTACGCGTCGGCGAGTGGGTTCTCGCAATCGGATCACCTTTCAGCGAGAACCTGGCTCATACGGTGACGGCTGGAATCGTCAGTGCCAAAGGTCGTAGCGGAGTGATTAATAACACCAATTATGAATCTTTTATTCAGACTGATGCGGCTATTAATCCCGGTAATAGTGGAGGTGCTTTGGTCAATATTCGGGCTGAATTGATTGGCATTAATACCGCTATTGCTACGGCCGGAATGTCACAAGGTAATGTGGGAATTGGATTTGCCATACCGATTAATCTCGCCAAGAAGGTTATGACCGATTTGATAGAAAAAGGCAAAGTCGTTCGAGCCTGGCTGGGAGTGGTGATCGGAGATGTGGATGAAAATATTGCCAAATCGCTCGGTATCGAAAGTCGTCAGGGGGCTATCATCAGCGAAGTTGTCAAAGACAGTCCGGCGGAAAAAGCCGGTTTGAAAGTCGGCGACGTTATTAAGGAATTCGATGGAAAAACAATTAAGGATTCGGCGCACCTGCGCACGCTGGTTTCCACTTCCGAAGTTGGTAAGCCCAAAACCCTAGTAGTTCTGCGTGGTAAAAAAGAGTTAAAAATTGATGTCAAACTCGGCGAATTACCTGAATCTGTCGAGCGCGGTGTTTACCCAGATACAAAATCTGATTCCAAACTCGGTATCCGCGTCGACGAGATCAATTCAGTAACCGCCAGCCAATACGGTATCAGTCCTGATGAAACCGGAGTCGTGGTTACTGGGGTTGACCGGAATGGTAGAGCCGCTGGAATTTTGCAGGTTGGTGATATTATTAAAAGGATTGGGGAACGGGATATAAGCAACGTGGCTGAGTATCAGAAAGCCCTCGAAGAGGTGAAAACAGACATCGTTCTGATTCTGATTAAACGTAAGAATGTTACCTTTTTTGAGACTATAGACCTTAGTAAATAACTCTCCAATTTTCTCTCTCCGAAAAGAAGGGTTTCCCTTGCGGAAGCCCTTCTTTTTTCAAATAGGGAGTGAGCCATTTTAATTGTTTTTTTAGCCAGTTAAATCTAAATTTCGCGGTTAATTGGAAAGTGCTAGCGGTAAACCAGATCAGGAATGGAGATTGGTAGCAATTAAATGAATCAAGTAGGCAAATTGTTAATAATATTCGGAGTAGTGTTGATCGTAGTCGGAGTTCTTTTGACAGTTGCCGGAAAATTTCCATTTCTTGATAAGATTGGTCGTTTGCCGGGCGATATTATAATTCGCCGGGAACATTTTACTTTTTATTTTCCGTGGGTTACCTGTCTGCTGATTAGTCTGATATTTTTCATTTTGTTCAATTTGTTTCGGCGTTAGGAGGTTTATTTTCAGTGATAAAGAAAGTCCCGTCCAGTGTAGATTTTGTAGCTATCGAGCATGAAATCCTGAAGTTTTGGGAACAGAATCAAATATTTAAAAAATTGGTGGCGCAGAATGCTAATGGTCCGAAGTGGTCATTTATTGATGGACCGATAACTGCCAATAATCCGATGGGTGTTCATCATGCCTGGGGGCGCACTTACAAAGACATTTTTCATCGTTATAAAGCGATGAATGGCTTCCGCACTCGCTATCAAAACGGTTTTGATTGTCAGGGTTTATGGGTCGAGGTCGAAGTCGAAAAAGAACTCGGTTTTAAATCAAAACGTGATATCGAGAAATATGGCATTGAGAAATTCGTCGAGCGTTGTAAAGAGCGAGTGCGAAAATATTCGAAAATCCAGACTGAGCAGTCAATTCGGCTGGGTTATTGGATGGACTGGGAGAATTCCTATTATACAATGTCCGACGAGAACAATTATACGATCTGGCTTTTTCTGAAAAAATGCCATGAAAATGGTTGGATTTATAAAGGGCACGACGTTATGCCCTGGTGCACAAGTTGCGGTGCGGCGCTATCGGAGCATGAAATCGCTACAGAAGGTTACAAGGAAATAACACATCCGAGTATTACGGTCAAATTTCCGCTAATCAATCGTCCTGGCGAATCGCTTTTAGTCTGGACGACTACGCCCTGGACGTTGACCTCGAACACTGCCGCCGCCGTTCATCCGGATTTGAATTACTTGAAAATTCGGCAGGGGAATGAAATTCTCTATGTTGTCGAAGGACGCGAAAGGGATGTAATCAAAGGTGAATATACCATTGAAGGTAAAATTCCCGGTCGGGAGATGCTGGGCTGGATTTACCACGGTCCGTTTGATGATTTACCCGCTCAGAAGAATGTCAAGCATGTCGTAATTGACTGGGAAGAAATCAGTGCCACCGAAGGAACGGGAATTGTGCATATTGCTCCCGGATGCGGTCAGGAAGATCACGAGCTTGGTAAAATTCACGACCTAGCGGTTCTGGCTCCGCTCGATGAATTCGGTAATTATTTAGAAGGCTTTGGCTGGCTAACTGGCCGCAATGTGGATGGCATTAGCAGGGATATTTTTAAAGACCTGGAAGCCAAAGGTATTAAATATCGTACCGATTCATATCTGCACCGTTACCCGGTTTGCTGGCGGCACGGCACCGAGCTGATTTTCCGATTGGTAGATGAATGGTTCATCGCCATGGATGGCGTGCGTCAGCCAATGATGGATATAACTCGCAAAATCCGTTGGATTCCTGAATATGGTTTACAACATGAACTGGACTGGTTGCGTAATATGCACGATTGGATGATTTCCAAGAAGCGGTACTGGGGACTGGCTTTGCCGATCTATGAATGTCAAGATTGCGGTCAGATTACCGTTATCGGTAGTCGCGAGGAATTGAAAGAAAAAGCCATGGAAGGCTGGGATAAATTCGAGGGGCACTCGCCGCATCGTCCTTGGGTTGATAATGTTCAGATTACCTGTCCACGCTGTGGTGCCAAAGTCAGTCGTATTCCGGATGTTGGAAATCCCTGGTTGGACGCTGGAATAGTGCCATTTTCTACTCTGCATTACACTACTGATCGGGCTTATTGGGAAGAGTGGTTCCCGGCAGATTTTATCTGTGAATCCTTGCCGGGTCAATTCCGAAACTGGTTTTATTCTCTACTGGCGATGAGCACCGTTTTGGAAAATCGGGAGCCGTTCAAAACGATTCTCGGCTATGCTTTAGTCAAGGACGAAAAAGGCCAAGATATGCACAAAAGTGCCGGCAATGCCATCTGGTTTGATGAAGCCGCGGAAAAAATGGGCGTAGATGTAATGCGCTGGTTATATGCTGATCATAATCCATTCACCAATTTAAATTTCGGCTATAACATCGCGCAGGATTATCGCAAGCGCCTGATTACACTCTGGAATTCCTATTCCTTTTTTGCGACTTATGCCGAATTGGATGGATATTCGCCCCAAAATCATCAGGTAGCTGAAGAGAATCTAAGCGATCTAGATCGTTGGTTGATGGCGCGGTTGGTGCAGTTGATTCGCCTGTCACGGGAAGCACTGGACGATTATAACGTCGCTCGCGTTATGAAAGGCGTAGATGATTTTCTGGAGGTGCTTTCCAATTGGTACATTCGGCGGAGTCGTCGCCGTTTTTGGAAATCGGACAATGACCAGGATAAGTGGAGTGCTTATCAGACCTTATATAAGGCATTGAAAGGATTGATTTTAATCCTGGCGCCCGTTGTGCCGTTTATAACGGAAAAAATTTACCAGAATCTCGTTCGAGGTTTGGAGCCGGATGCTCCCGAAAGCATTCATTTGGCTAAGTTCCCGCAGGCTGAGGAGGAGTTCGACGAGGCATTACTGAAAAAAATTGACACCATTATTGAAATCGTGTCAGTTGGTCGGGCGGCGCGTAACAAAGCCAACCTAAAAGTGCGTCAGCCTTTAGCGCAAATGTGGGTGAAGTTGCCTGCTGAGGTTACCGCCGATGATCTGGCAGATTTAACGGATCAAATCCTGGAAGAATTAAATGTAAAAGCTTTAGATTTTATCACCGACGAAACGCAGTTTGTTAATATTCAAATCAAACCAAATTACGCCCAGCTCGGAGCAAAATACGGTCAGCGTTTACCAGCAATTCGGCAGGCAATTGCCGAGCTGAATCCGATCGAAGTCGCCCGACGCCTTGAGAAGAGTGAAAACCTCGAGTTGAATTTAATTGATGGCAAAATTTGGCTATCACGCGATGAGGTTATCGTCGAACGCAAGGAAAATGAGGGCTTCGCCATAGCCGAAAGTAACGGAATCACTGTTATCCTCGATACGAAAATGACTCCGTCTCTTTTACAGGAAGGCTTGGTGCGCGATTTTATCCGGCATGTGCAAACGATGCGCAAGGAAGCCGATTTTCAGGTAGAGGATCGCATTCAGGTCAACTTTGAAGCGCCAGCCGATTTTACCGCCGCTGTTCATAATTATATCGAATATTTCTGTAATGAAACCTTAGCACAAAAAGTCGTAGATAATTTTGCGCCGGGCGAGTATGAAAAGGAGCTAAAAATCGAAAATAACAAAGTTCGTGTTTCTTTGACACGAATTAAGTAAATTTTGAGAAGTAGGAGAAAATAAATATGGAAGCCAAAACGACGAAAAAAGCATGGAGTAAAGAGGATCTTGAATATTTCAAGAATCTTATCTTAAAGAAAAGAGAAGAAACTCTTAAAGCTATCGAACGGCTGGAAGCCACTACCGTTAGCGACAATACTCGCAATGACAATACGGCAATGGATTCTGCTTATGCCTATCATATGGCTGACGTCGGAACCGACTCCCAGGAGCGCGAAAAAGCCTTTCTCTGGTTAGCGCGTGAAAATAAATTTTTATCGCATTTAAACTCGGCACTTGAAAGAATTAAGACTGGCGAATACGGCGTTTGTATTGAATGTGGAGAACTGATTATGAAAGAGCGACTGGAGGAAGTTCCTCACACTCAACACTGTGTTAAATGCAAAAATAAGCCTAAGAAATAAACCGGTTTTAACCCGATTGATAAAAAATCAGCTCCTTTTTCTAATTAACAAAATACAGAGAGCAACTTATTATATTACAACTTATTGTTATCGGCGGCCTTTCTAATAATTTTTAATTAATATAAACTCCGGATGAATCTGGAACCGGTAAAAATCATCAAGCCTTGTACCGACGAGGAGATCGGAAAACGCCTCGATTTATATCTATCTGAAAAATTACCGGCATTTTCCAGGACGAAAATTGCCGGTTTGATTAAAGATGGGAAAATTTTAGTCAATGGGCAAATCTCCAAACCTAGCTATCATCTGCAGGCTATGGATACGATTGCCATTTTTGCTGAACCGCAACCAATCAGCCCAATTCAGCCGGAGGATATTCCGCTGGAAATTCTTTATGAAGATGAATATTTGCTGGCAATTAATAAAAAACCGGGTATAGTGGTACATCCCGGCGCCGGTGTTCGGCAAGGGACGCTGGTCAGCGCTCTTCTTCATTATACTAATCAATTAAGTTCGTTGGGCGGCAGTGAGCGCCCGGGACTGGTTCATCGCCTGGACAAGGATACTTCCGGAGTGCTGATTGTTGCTAAAAATGACGAAGTTCATTGGAAAATGAGTCGTCTTTTTGCCGAACGTAAAGTCTTCAAGCAATATCGGGCAATTGTTTATGGGGTTCCGGAAACAGCTGTTGGAATAATTGACGCTCCGCTTCGTCGTTCTCAGCGTAACCGTCAGATTTTTACCATAGATGAACGAGGTCGCCCAGCGCGTACCCAATTTACTATTCTGAAAGATTACCGCATTATGGCTTATCTGGCGGTGGTTTTGGAAACCGGACGTACTCATCAAGCGCGGGTTCATTTGCAATCAATTGGCCATCCGGTAGTTGGCGATCCGGTTTATGGAGGTAAACCGCGTCAGGGATCGGCAGTTAGCACTAAGGATGTGGCTTTACTCAAAAAAGTCCAGTCTGAGGTTCACCGTCAATTATTGCATGCCTATTTAGTAAGATTCCAACACCCATTTTTTGATAAAGACATCGAGATAATCGCACCTTTACCTGATGATTTTAGCAGAATTTTGAATATATTAGAAGCGGGAATCGAGCCGTGATCACTGTTGAAGAAATGATGATAAATTTTTTGCGATTCCTAGTGCAAGAGCGTGGATATTCTGAAAATACTATTATGGCTTATCGTCGCGACCTAGAACAATTTTTTCTATTTTATGCTGAATATGCCAATCAGGTACCAATCGATCTCAACTCCGTATCGAAAATGGCAATTCGTCATTATCTGGGTAAATTATCAGAGTCAGGACTCGAAATTAGTTCCATCTCTCGCAAATTGGCTTCGCTCAAAGCCTTTTTTAAATTCGCCGCCCGTCAGGGTTATGCTGATAGCAACCCGGCGGCTTTGATTCTTTCACCCAAAGCCAAGAAACGTCTGCCGGTCGTTTTAACCGAAGAGGAAATTGCCAAAGCTATTGAATTGCCGGATGACAACACCTTGGTCGGCAAGCGCAATCGCGCCATACTTGAGTTATTTTATAGTAGCGGGATTCGGCTGGGAGAACTTATAGCACTCAATGTGGGTGACTTAAATTTCAGTCGGCAGACACTGCGTGTTTTCGGCAAAGGCGCTAAAGAACGCGTAGTTCCGTTTGGTAAAAAAGCCGCCGAAGTAATTAATGACTATCTTAATAGGCGGAAAAAAGAGGTGGGCGCGTTGGAATTAAATTCACCATTGTTTATCAGTAGTCGCGGCGGACCAAATTCTCAACCTACCGGCTACCGGCGAATTTCGCGATCGCAGGTGCAGAAGTTAATCAGCGGTTTATTACAACAAGCTTCCGAGCAAACTCATCTCAGCCCGCATGTTCTCCGGCACTCGTTTGCTTCGCATTTATTGGATCATGGTGCTGATCTTAATGCAGTTAAAGATTTACTGGGGCACAGCAGTTTATCAACGACTCAATTGTACACGCATGTCCGCATTAGCACCATGAAAGAAGTTTATCAACAAGCTCATCCGCACGCGGATTCAGGTAAGAAATAAAAGTCGGATGAATAGCCTACCGTTAAAATATTTAACCCAAAAATTATCCAATGCCGCATTTCCCTTTGATTGCGGTTTGAATTGGATAATCAATTTTAAATAGCCAAAGGAGGTTTCAAATGAATATCGAACTAACCACGCGTCATTATGAAATTACCGATCGTGCCAAAAAGCATCTTGAAGAGGAAATGAACAATCTTAAACTTTACGAAGACCTCATTACCAGCTGTAAAGTCATTATGGAGAAAACTAAGGACGGCGAATCTATTGAAATCTCTATTCATGTGCGCGGCAAAGACCTGATCGCGCAGGTCGCAAGTGATGATATGATCAAATCAATTGATTTAGCCATAGCAAAAATTGAAAGGCAATTGAAAAAATTCAAAGAGAAGAGGTATGCGCGATGAATCAGAATGATTTAACAGTCGGACGGATATATCATGAAAATCGCAAGAAGTTGGGATTTTTACGTATCAATGGTGATATTGGTCATGATACGGTCGTAACTTCATCCAAATTGAACCGTCCAGGATTGGAAATTTCCGGCTTCTGGGAGAGTTTTGATCCTCACCGAATCCAGTTGATCGGAGAGGGTGAATTTCGTTATATCAAAACTCTTTCGGGAGAAAAGGTTGAAGAAATTTTCGAGCATTTTTTTTCAGCTAAAATACCGCTGATGATCTTTGCTCATGATGTTAAACCACCGGTCTGTGCCGTTAGGCTCGCTCGTAAATATCAGGTGGCTCTGTTAGCGACGCCGGTAACGACGACCTTATTGGTGGCTTCTCTCCTTGATTATCTGGATCGCGAGCTGGCGCCTTCAACGATAATTCACGGCAGTCTTGTGGATGTTTATGGAATCGGCTTGCTTCTGACCGGACCGAGCGGGATCGGTAAGAGTGAAATTGCTCTCGATCTGGTTGGGCGTGGCCACCGGCTGGTGGCTGATGATGTCGTCAAAATTATTCGCCGGGCGGATAATATCATTATCGGTAGTGGAGTAGAAATTTTAGAACACCATTTAGAATTACGCGGACTGGGAATCGTAGATGTTCGGAATATTTATGGCATCCGGGCAATTCGTCAGCAGAAGAGAATCGAAGTCCAGATTGAACTCGAAGAATGGGATAATACCAAAAACTTCGAAAGGATTGGTGCTCAAGAAAAATACAACAAGATTCTCGATGTAGATATTCCGATTATCAATCTACCGATTTATCCCGGTAAAAATATTACAGTAATTGCCGAGGTTATTGCTTTGAATCATGTTCTGAAAATTATGGGCACCAACGCCGCACTTAACTTTCAAAAGAAAATTGCCGCCACGATTCGGCAAAAAACTCAAATCAGTGATTTACAG
Source organism: Fidelibacterota bacterium (assembly GCA_018002295.1). Taxonomy (GTDB): domain Bacteria; phylum Fidelibacterota; class UBA2242; order UBA2242; family UBA2242; genus JAGNGI01. Next base: position 19,188 of record JAGNGI010000011.1, on the reverse strand, counting down.
AATTATCTGAAAAAAGATTTGGAATAGAAAGGAAGTTGGATTTTGAAAGCTATCATTCCTGCGGCCGGGATTGGCGAACGCCTTAGGCCATTGACTTTAACCCGATCGAAAGTGCTCCTGCCTGTGGCAGGCAAACCGATAATTGGCCATATTTATGACCGCCTTGCCTTGACCGGAATTAAGGACGTGACAGTCATAATCGGCTATTACGGGGAGCAAGTGCGCGACTACTCATTAAAGAATTACGACTTTAATTTTACTTTCATTGAGCAGTCAGAGCAGTGTGGGCTGGGACACGCCGTCGGATTAGGCTTAACCCCTGAGGATGGACCTGTGATGATTATTTTAGGGGATGTTATCCTCGAACTTGATTTTAAAGGGCTAAGCAGTCGCTCCGAAAACCTGATTGGCGTTATGCCGGTTGATGATCCACGTCGGTTTGGAATAGTAGAGATGAAAGATGGGAAAGTAACTCGCCTGGTGGAGAAACCGTCTAGTTCTACCAGCAATCTGGCAATTGCGGGTATCTATTTAATTCAAAGAGGCGCATTGCTCAAAAAAGCTATTGACTATATCATTACCGTCAATATTAAAACTAAAGGCGAATACCAGCTGACCGATGCCCTTCAGAAAATGCTGGAATGGGGCGAATCGTTCGAGGTAATTAACATCGAACATAACCTCGATTGTGGTACGCGTAAGTCTTTGCTTAAGACCAATGCCTATTTACTCAACAAGAATCCGCAACCGCCACCCGCTATTCCAGAGACAGTCATTATTCCACCGGTTTATATCGGCCGTGATGCGGTAATCAAACGCTCGATTATTGGGCCGAATGTTCATCTTGGGGCTGAAGTTCAGGTAATGAATTCAGTGTTATCGAATGCCATAATTTCGGACGGCGCGATATTAAAGGACGTTATATTAGATGAGAGCCTGATTGGCCAAAAAAGTCAGGTCTCCGGAATCGTTCAGCAGATTGATACGGCTGATTATACGGTTCAGAAATTAAGTTGATTTTCTCGATACATTACAGTATTTTTGAACGTTTTAAATTTTAATAATGGAGTTAGAGACAATGAAAAAATATTCGTTTACCTCAGAATCGGTGACGGAAGGTCATCCGGATAAAATCTGTGATCAGGTTTCGGATGCTATACTGGATGCACTTTTGACAGTTGATCCGGAGAGCCGAGTCGCTTGCGAAACGATGACGACCACTGGTTTGGTTATGGTCGTCGGAGAAATTACGACCAAAGCCTATGTTGATATACCGCGGATAGTACGCGAAACCATTGAAAAAATTGGTTATACCGATCCCGACTTTGGTCTGGATGCACGTTCCTGCGCTGTGATAACATCTATTCATGAACAGAGTGAAAATATCGCCCTCGGCGTGAATGAAACTGAGAAACACGAGCAAGGAGCAGGTGATCAGGGTTTGATGTTCGGCTACGCCTGCGACGAGACGCCGGAGCTAATGCCTTTACCGATTAGTATGGCGAACAAGCTGACGATGCGTCTGGCAGAAGTTCGAAAAAAAGGAATACTCAACTGGGTCAGGCCTGATGGTAAGTCCCAGGTTACCGTCGAATATGAAGATGATCATCCCAAAAGAATTACCAATGTAGTGGTGGCGGTGCATCATAATCCCGAAATTGCGCATGAGAAGATTGTCGCGGATATTAAAAATCATGTGATTTTACCAGTTTGTCAGGGATATCTTACTCCTGAAACTAAATTTTATATCAACGCGACTGGCATTTTTGCTATCGGCGGTCCGGAAGCCGACTCGGGCGTTACCGGCCGTAAAATAATTTGCGACACTTACGGTGGTATGGGACGGCATGGTGGCGGAGCATTCTCCGGCAAGGACCCATCCAAAGTTGACCGCTCGGCTTCCTATATGGCACGTTACATTGCCAAGAATATCGTTGCGGCTGGTTTAGCCCGCCGCTGTGAAGTTCAGCTGGCGTATTCTATCGGCGTTGCTGATCCGATTTCGGTCTATATTAATACTTCCGGCACAGGTAAACAGCCTGAAGAACGTTTAGCGGAAGCCGTTCGAGCGATTTTCCCCTTAAAACCGGCGGCAATCATTAAATATCTGTGTCTCAAACGTCCGATTTATCTCAAAACAGCCGCTTATGGTCATTTCGGTCGCGAAGATGAAGAATTTTCTTGGGAGAAGACCGACAAAGTCGCCGAGTTAAAGCAATATTTTGGAGTAAAATAATGACTGGAAAAATCAAGGATATCACACTGGCACCCTCTGGAAAGTTGAAAATAGAATGGGCGGAATCGCATATGCCGGTTATGATGGCGTTAAGGCAGAAATATCGCGATTCCAAGCCGCTGAAAGGGATGCGTATCAGCGGTTGCTTACATGTCACCAAAGAGACATCTGTATTGATTCGGACCCTGATAGCGGCTGGAGCGGAAGTGGCTTGGAGCGGTTGCAATCCACTTAGTACACAAGATGATGTCGCCGCCGCTCTTTATGAAGAAGGTGTTCCAATCTGGGCTTGGCACGGCTTGTCAACCGCTGAATTCTACTGGTGTATCGAGCAAACTTTGCTTCAAAAACCCAATCTGACGCTTGATGACGGTGCCGATCTGGTTTTTACTATTCATAATAAATTTCCGGAACTGGCGGCTGGAGTTCTGGGCGGTTCCGAAGAAACGACCACCGGTGTTCATCGTTTGCGAGCCATGGCTGAGGATGGGAAATTGCTCTATCCGATGGTGGCTGTCAATGATGCCGAAACCAAATGGGATTTCGATAATGTCTATGGAACCGGCCAGTCCTCAATTGACGGAATTTTGCGCGCCACTTCGATACTTTATGCTGGTAAGACAATGGTTGTCGCGGGTTATGGACATTGCGGAAAAGGCGTTGCCAAACGTGCCAGTGGCATGGGCGCCAATGTAATCGTCACGGAGGTTAAACCAACTGCGGCTCTCAAAGCCAAACTGGATGGGTTTCGAGTTATGCCGATGGATCAAGCCGCCGAGCTGGGCGATATTTTCATTACAGCTACGGGAATGAAGGATGTCATTGTCAGTCGTCATTTTGAAAAAATGAAAGATGGCGCTATCGTCTGCAACACCGGTCACTACGATTGTGAAATTAACCTGAAAGAGTTAGCCACCCTTACCAAAACGAAACAAGAAATGCGTCCCAATTGCGTTAAGCATGAATTAACCAACGGTCGTTCGATCTATGTTCTGGGTGAAGGGCGCCTGGTGAATTTGGTAGCGGCGGAGGGGCATCCATCGGAAGTAATGGATATGTCCTTTGCTAATCAATTTATGACAATGATTTTCCTTGCTCAAAATGGAGCGAAATTAGCAAAGAAAGTTTACGACATCAGCGTCGAGCAGGATCAGGAAATTGCGCTCTTAAAATTACAAACTATGGGTGTCAACATTGATACTTTAACCCCAGAGCAAGTTCGATATAAAACCGCCTATAGCGAAGGAACTTAAACTACGCATTGCCGGTCGAAATGGTTTATCCTTTTTCTGACCCTCCTAATCTGGCTGGGCAAATGTGAGTTTAAAATTCCAACTGCTCCGAGTCTTCCCGCAAAATGGAATTCTAAAATAATTCTACCCTTAATAGATAAATCCTATTCATTTCAGGATTTGCTTGATACCGAGAACGGCAGTTCGGTTAAAGCCGATCAAAGTGGTGTTCTATATTATTCGTTCACTGATTCAACCAGTATGCCGATCGAGATCAATCCTACGACCTTCCGGATTGTACCGGCTATGACTATCAGTCAGACGCTCGACTTAAGAAAAAATATCAAACGTAATGTCAACAACACGGTCAATCCGATTAATTATATAATGAAAAAAGCCTGGGACGATTCTAATAACCGAGTTACTTCTGGTGTTCTGGACAATTCGACCGGTTTCACTGCCGACAATATTCCGATTAACGCTTTGGTACTGGCGGCACAGTTGAGCGATTCTTTTCCCAACCCGATTCAGATTCGCGTAATAGCTCCGAATTTTCAAAAAAATCCAGGTCAATCAGTAGTCGCTACTCTTGATTTACCTGTTAATAGTTTACAGAATAGTATAATGATCGGACTGGGTGGCGCTTCGTTGATCGGAGGCTTATTAAAAGAAGAGATTGATTCGTTGGAATTTAATATCGAAGTCCAAGTGCTGGGCGAATTAGCGGAGGCTACCAGTAGTCTCAAACAAAAACTGACGACTTCGCTGACAGTTGGCCAATTAGCTCTAGAATCATTTAACGGGCGAGTGTTTGCGACAGGCGAGACGCCACCCGCTCTGGTAGCGAAAAGTCTAACCGGAGCGAGCGATATTGAATTCGACAGTGCCCGGGCGAGTCTGAATATTGAAACTTTCGGTGGAAATTTTGATTCGGTTTATGTCCAGTTGAGCGGCAAGAAAGTTCATGGTGTTGAAACGGTCTCTGACACTATGACAGCAATAAATCGAGCGGATTTAAAGATGGATATCGGTGAGGTTGTGTCCAATCTTCCTGATACTGTCCGGGTTTTTGTCAAAGTTATGACTGCCGCGGCGAATTTTGTGCGCAATACTGTTTTTAATGCGGGCGTGAACGTCAAGTATAATATATCGGTTCCGTTGAGGTTTAAAATACCGCCGCAGATTACACTAGCTTCCGGTAATACAACTACCTATTTTATTAAAGACAGCACAACTCGCGCTCGGTTAATAACGTCGCAAAATGGTGCCGAGCTGGATATGACCGTCGAGAATTATACACAACTGCAAGGTGGACTTTATTTTTTAATAAGTAATTTTAATTTCTTTCCATTTGATACGCTTGGAGGCAATTTACCAAGCGATTTTGTTATTTTCGATGGAACTGTCTGCCACCTTGGGGACGATACAACCGTGGTAGAAATTGATACCTTGGCGGTGTTGGAATTTCCACCCGCTCAATTTAGCGAGAATACTTTAATAGTACCCGGAATCAAAAGTCAAATTTTTCAGATAAGTTCTGATGCGATTGGATTGTTAGCAGATACGTGTTACTTTAAACCTTATTTTAAGTTGGTTAATCCGGATACGAGTCTGGCGACGATTACCGCAACGCAGTCAATTCATGTCAGGGGCTTTCTGGACTTGTACTTTGTTGCGACGGATTTAAAAGATTCTGACTGAAAATGAAGCCGAAGAAACTTAGTAAACGACTTACCCGAACCTTAAGATCATCAAATTGGTTGTGGCAGTTGATACTGCTTGGGTTTTTTCTCTACGGATTGCCCCGACCGCTCGATGCTCAGTATTATGATAGCCCGATTAACCGCGCTCTGGGTGGAGCCGGTAATGCGATAACGCGCGGGATTTTTTGTGTCGGTCAGAATCCAGCCAATCTCGGGCTCACTGCGCAATATCGTACTTACGTTTATCTTTTAGGAATAAATGGTTATGTCACCAATAATTTTTATTCACTCGAATCTGGGGCTCGTTTTAGTGAGAAAAATTTAACAGCCGATGGTGGTGAACTACAACGCGAATTTTTAGAAAAATTACCGAAGGGCGGTTATCGCCTTAATTCCAGCGTTGCATCGCCTTTGCCGTTGGTGAATTTTTCGGTAGGTAATAAAGCATTCACAACCTCGTTAATTCAAATCTCAGACTACTATCTTTCCAAGCCGGCTCTGGATGTCATTTTCGGCAATTGGGAAAAGGGAACGACCTATAACTTGGATTTGCGATGCGATGCTATGACTGCCGTCGAGTATGTTTATTCGATAGGGATTCCTTTCGGCAAAATGTCGGTTGGGATTTCTTTAAAATATTTGCAAGGTCTGGGATATTACGGATTGGATCCCGCTTACAGTACTGGCCAAATCGCGGTGGACACGAGTAACTTTGTGCTTTACGGTAATGGCTCGTATTATTTTCGCGAGTCCAGCCATGGTCGCGGCTATGGGGCAGACCTAGGTGTCGCATTTGAAGATTTAAACGGCTGGACTCTGGGCTTCAGCGTTTTGAATCTGGGTGAATCGGTTAAATGGAATACCGAAACGGCGCTCTCAAAATGGCTCAAAGACAATGGTATTGATGTTTTAAAAATGATGGGATTTCAAATCAAAAGTTTTCCAGTAAAAAATACCGACCTGAAACTTGATTTCGAGGGTGAGAGTTACTTCTACAATTTTCGGATTGACAGCTTAGATGCCGATGCCCTTTTCCGCAGTGAAAATACTTATCAAGATCATTTCAGCGATACTAAATTAATTAAACAGGATTCAAGTGCCTTTCGGGTTCAAGTGCCACTGGTGCTGAAAGTGGGCGCGGCAAAGCAATTGCGCAAAGATTTGCTGACTGCGATTGATTTTAGCATGTCGTTTAGCGATCGGCTGAATCTTAGGAAAGGGTGGCGGACAGCGGTCGGTTTTGAATATGCCTATTTTCCCAAAATGCCGTTAAGGGTTGGATTAGCGCTGGGAGGTATCAGCGGTTGGGAATTTGATATCGGTAGTAGTGTGAATCTTGCGGCACTGCATATTGACTGGGCGCTTGGTATGAATCGAGGTCTTTGGGTGCATTCGATGCAAGGTTTCGATTTTGCGCTAGCTACCTATCTGGTGCGTGGTGGCAAGAAGAAATAAAGCTGGGTACTAAAATTGATCTGGATTTTATCTTTTATTGAAGGACTATTTTTATTAAAGCATTTTAGGCTCTATTCGACTATTTTTTTTCTTAGCATCGGATTGATTTGCGGCTGTTCCTATGAGCCGCTGGCGCCGCCGGAAATGCCGACTTATTATCAGACGATAAATCTGCCACTGGCTGATGTTTCTTTGCCATTAGCCGATCTGGTCAATCCTGATAATAATATTTACGGCGATTCGACTAAAGACCAACTCTATTTTCAATTTAGTGGTAACCTTGACACCGTAACTCTGACGGAAAATATTTTTCAGATTCCCGCCGTCGGTAATGTTAATTTTAGTCAAAACTTTTCGGAACTCAGCGAATCTCAGTTGACTTTTAGTAGATCGGTAACCCAAGCTACCAAACTATCGGAAATTATCACTATTCCCGGTATTTTACCTTCGCCGAATGATTTACTCATAGGTGAGATTGCGCGCTATGAATTGGATGGCCAGCGCTATAAATATCGAGTTTTTGACAAGGATGATATTCCTTATTTTGAGCGGGTAGATTATCTGACGGTAGGCTCCGGCACCTTCCAAACGGAAATTGATAACCAATTGCCGGTAGATATGGATTCGGTCCGAATTACCTTGCGTAATAAAAACGGTTCACTAATTGCCGAATCTTTTTATGAAAATGTCCCAGCCGGTGCGACGCTAAGCGACGGTACTCCAGGTAATTTAAACGGCGCCCAATTATTTGATTCAATCGAAGTAATTGTTACGGCGGTAATGGCTGGCAGTCAGGGACAGCCGGTGACAATTCCGGCTAATACCGATCCATTTATTGCGATCAAATTTGACACGAATATTGAAGAAATTGAAAGCTTTACCGGAATTCCCAAGCCGATTGTAACTACTCAAAATCAGTTATTGCCACCATCTAATAACACAATTTTCAAGGCGACAATTGCGCAGACAACCACCTCTCCGCTCGATACCAATTTTCTTGATTTGACAATTCATAACCTGATGCCATTCAATCTCAGGATGCAGGTGATTTTTCATAATTTTTATATCAGGAATGAACCTCTCACTATTGACACGATTGTTCAGTCTGGACAAATTGTAGAGAATCCCGCACGCCTGGATGGTTATATTTTTCGTAATCCTGATTCTACTACGGTAGTGGATTCGTTTTTGGTCGAAATAATTGCAACAATTTTACCGAATGCAGGTGAACAGGTGGTTACAATCCCGACCGATATGGGTGATGCTTCTATTGATGTTAACCTATATTTTGCGCGTCTCAAATTAGATATGCTGGAAGGATTTTTCAATGAATCATTTGACATACCACCAATGGCGATAGCCAATATTCCGACGGGGTTAGCGAATGTAGATTTCGGCCAAGTTTTTTTGAAGTTGACTTTCTTCAATGAAATACAAGCTCGTACCAATGTCAGTTTAGTGCTGAGAGGGTTGAAAAAAGGTGTCGCACCCCAGACGATCACGGAAGACGGTTCGATTGCCAAAGCATCCCCAGCTAATCCAATTCAAGAATCAATGATGGAGATTGATATTGCGCCGATTTTTAATATGGTGCCTGATTCGATTTTGGTCAGCGGCCAAGCCATAATCCCCTCCGACGATACTTCCCGCCTGCAAATCGGCAAAGCCTTTTGGGGCTTTTATGAGATTACTGTTCCATTTCAGGTGAAGATCGGGCCAGTGACTTTTATTCCTGTCAATTCAACGGAGATGGCGGCTATTGATCCCGAGACCCGCCAGAAAATCCGCGATGGTCTGATAAAATCTTCCATTTATACTGAGATAATCAATGATTTTCCATTTTCCGGTAATTTATCCATATTAATGTCGAATTATGATTATTTTCCTCTCGAACCGGACAGTCTGGACGCAGGTTATTTCTGGTTAAACGATACCTTGTACGCCAGAACTGACACCGGCGATGTTCCGATAATAATTGATACCTTGCTGTTAGTCGAATTGCCGCCGCCGGAGGCTTTTAACAGTAATGGAAGTGTAAAAACTCCCGGCTTTACCCTTGCCGAAACGCCCCTTGATTCGGCTAAAATGGAAGCAATTTTGCGAGATGAAACTCATTATATTCGGCCGCGAGTGCATTTTAATGCAACCGAAGATTTTGTGATTGTTGGTTATTATGATGAGGTAAGAATTCTGGCGGCGATATCGCTGACAGTTGAGACGATGGAACTGATTAATAACAATAATGAAAATGAAACGCCTGCAACTGTTCCGTAGTACATTTACGATTTCACAGCTGGTTGGTTGGCGAAGAAAAAAATGGGCTGGTTAAACAATAGGTATAAAATCACTCTGTTACTGATGCTCGGGATGAGCATTATGGCAACGGCTCAGACGCGACGCGATCCACGCGCTTTAGCACTAGCCGGAGCTTATGGCTCGTTAGCCCGCGGTATTTTTGCCATAGATTATAATCCGGCTAATCTGGCTATTCCCCATGAATACCACTCATATCGTATTTTCGGTGGATTTGGAACCAATGTGTCAACTAACTTCCTTTCAATTAAACAGTATCAAAAATATAACGGTAAGGATCTAGAAGCAGGCAATGGCCATTTAAAGAAGGAATTTATGAACGACATTCCCGATGAAGGCTGGCGGGTTTTTACCGACATATATTTTCCTCTACCGTTGATCAGTTATTCGACGTATAATCGCGCGATCAGCTCTGACTTGATCGTGATTGGGGACTTAGGCTTGCCGAAGGATTTACTGAATTTTGTCTTTGACGAAAACCCAATCGGAGAAACTCTCGACCTGGATTTCAACGAGGAGGTAATGGCTATAATTCAGTGGGGATATTCACTGGCTTTTCCAGTCGGTAACATTTTTCTGGGATTTACGGCTAAATATCTGCAAGGTCTTGCCTATATCGGGTTAAATCCGGATTCTTCCTATGGCTCGGTTACTACTTATTTTGAGCCTGAGCGGACTTATATTGACGGTTATGGACAGTATTATTTTCAGCAATCGTTAGGTGGGCGCGGTTTTGCGCTGGATATTGGACTGACGACCGAAGAATTAAATGGTTACCGACTCGGCTTAAGCCTGACTAATCTGTTTGGATCTATAACCTGGAATAAAAGCACTCTATTGTCCCGATCGGTTTCAGCGGAAAAAGTTTTACCGTGGGAGGGTAATTTTTACAAATATGTGTTTAGTATTGATGAAGCCCGGTTCGATAAGTTTTTTGGAAAAGCTAGTGTGGACGATGTCTTTCAGGGTGAAGGATATAAAATTAAAGATACAACCGCATTTCGAGTGAAATATCCCAGTTTGGTACGATTCAGTGCGGCCAAAATATTGGAAGAAAATATAACGCTGGCTTCTGATTTAGTAGTTGGTTTTGAGGATCGTTTGTATTCATTTGGCGCCTGGAAGTGGTGTCTGGGTTTAGAGTCAACTAAATCACAGCGTTTTCCACTAAGAGTAGGGCTGTCTTTTGGCGGGCACAGTTCACGGGAATTGACCTTCGGAAGTGGTTTCCATTGGGGATTGATTCACCTGGATTGGGCGCTGGGTTTTAATCATGGATTATGGCCGACGACAACCACCGGCCTAAATTTCAATATGCTATGTTATTCGACCAAAAGGGCAAAGACTTCCTATAGATAATTAGCGCAATTATTGAGAACTATAATAATTACTCAATTGTCAATTAATTGCTACTTTGTTGTAAAATCAAACTCGTTCAGCCATTCAATCATACCCTTGGGCAATTAAACATAAAAAGCCTGAGGTTAAAAATTTTCTTCAATGTACTTAAAAGTGCTTAAAAACTCATCCACTCGTAAAATTATCTATTCTTATCCGGCAAATTATGCGGTTGAGGAAAAATTAAAGTTTTTCCGCTACTGTCGGATTTTATAAAGTAGGTAACCTCCGGCGATCAGGAAGACTATATTACCAAGCCAGACCGCAAGAAGCGGGCTAAGGATTCCTTTATAACCCAATACCTGACCTAACTTGATAAATCCATAATAGATGAATATCGCCAATAAACTCATTCCAGCGCCGAAGGCAATCCCCTTATGCGGTTTAGCCGCCGCCAGTGGAACCCCGAAAAGAATTACAATAAAATTGGTGAAAGGAAAAGCTAACTTGAAATGCTTATTGACTTCCCACTTACGAGCGTCGTTACCGCTTTCTTGAAGACGCTTAATAAAATAGGCTAATTCGCGGTAACGCATACCTTCCGGATTAAGGTCGCTCTTGACAATATCTTCCGGTTGTAAATTAAGCTGAATCAAGGTATCGCTGGAGGCGGCAGCCACGATTTCAGTACCGTCTTGGTCGAAGGAGCGAACTTTATAGTCGAATAATTGCCAGAGTTGTTGTTCAGGCAACCAGACCATTTTGCGAGCGTCAATGCGTCGCACCAGCCGGAACTGATCATTGTATTGAATAGTCACGTTCTGAGCGATATTATCTTTCGTCGAAAAATTGCCAATCACGATGTTGCAGGTCGGTGAATCCTGATACATAATGTTGGTAAAGAAAGTTTTAGGTATATATTTGCGACGGCGCATATTATTAGCCTCAATATCAATTCGCCGACGGGTAGCGGGAATTACTACGGCATCTTCAAAGAAAAACGAGCCGATGCTAATTAAAATACCGGTGATTAGTAAAGGAATCGAAACCCGATAAAGACTGATACCGGAGGATTTGATGGCGTCTAGCTCATTATGTTTCGATAACAGCCCGATGGTGAATACCGCCGCTAACAGTAAAGCCATTGGAAGGGCAAGATTAAGGTAATAAGGTAATTGGTACAAGTAAAAAAGCGCTATCAAATTGGATGGCATATCGGCTTTAAGAAATTTATCTAGTTTTTCGATTAAATCAACGATATTGAAAATAACCAGAAAAGCAAGCAGGCAAAGCCCGAAAATGAGTAGAAATTTCTTGAGTATATAGCGATCGAGTAATTTCAAGTCAAACTCCGCTAAAAATTATCACCGGCGCAGATGTTTATCAAATTTTTATTTTCAGACTGGGAAATCGAGCACCTGAAAAGTCGGTTATTAGTCTTGAAACCAAACGATGACAAATGAAATAGGAACGGAATTGAACTTAAGACCTTGAGTCGCAAGCACCGATTAAGATTATTAAATGGTTGGTAATTGAATGATAGCAGACAAGCCGCAGGTCTATCAAACCGGGGAAACTTTGATTACCGGGATACGTAACCGGCGACTTTTTTCATTTTGCGTTCGACGCAGATATTGATTGCTCGGACATAGCCAGCTTCACGGAAAGACTCTTGTAAATAAGTGATTAGTGCATCAAGAGTTTCAAAATTACTCAGTTCGGTGGATTCCAGCAGTCGGGCAAACGAACGGACAGCCAGCAATTCATGCCGATAGAGCGCCATATTTTCCAGGTAAACATAATCGGTAATTTTACCAGCATCTTTTTTCTTCTGGCATTCACTCATCATCAATTCAATATCGGCGGCTAAGTCTTCAATTTCGATTTTCAGAATAGCGACGAAGCTTTTTATGATATTTAACATCATACCTCCCGCTTTTAAAAATCTTACGATTTAATTTATAACCAATATTGGGAATTGCAAGTGCTTTAGTTGGTTGAGAAGAAAGGCTTTAGAAAGCGAGCTTGAGCGCTACCGGGCGGTGGTCGGAAATTTTAACCGCATATTCATTCCAGCCACCTTCCATATAATTTTCAATCAATAATGTTTTAATCACGGATGCAGAATTGGCGAAAACGCCGAATAATTCATCGGTGATGAGAATGTGGTCAATATGACTTGGCCAGGTTGGATATGACCAGTATTTACTACTGCCTTGAGCAATAGAGTAATCGGCAAATTTATAGGCGGAAGGTTGGCTTAAAAATGGCCAAAAAACATTAACTGACTGAGCATCGGTCAATTCATCATTTAAATCGCCGATTACGATGACATTATCGTCGCCGAAATTAGTACTGATGTAATTTTCCAGTAAAGTACTCGCTTGCCGGCGCCGATCCTGCGAATCACTCTGAGCTTTGAAGTGATTATTAATTACGACAATAGGAATATTTTGCCATTCTAATTCTATTACCAATGGCGGGCGGGGGAAGGCGTCCTCATTTCTGAAAATTTCATAGTATTGATTGACGGTGATATTGGCAGGATTGTAAACGAAAGCCAAATTAATATCGTACCTCGCACTGTTAGAGCGGTAGCCGTCCCAATTATCGAGCGAATCCAGTAATTGTTGAAAAGCCGTTCCACTTTGTATTTCTTGCATGCCGATAATGTCAATGTCGAGGGCTTTAATGGCTTGACTGACAGCGCTTACGGTGAGGGTGTCAAAACGAGGGAATTCCTCGATATTCCAGGTCATTACCTCAAAGGTCGGTTCAGTACCAAAATAAAGGTTAGCTAAAGTGAGTGAACCTAATTTAATTTTTGCTATTTCTGTGAAAGAAGAAAATGATGATCCGGCATAAGCGGCGATCCGGTAGCTAATCTCTGAACTGGTAGTGGTTATGTCGAAATATTCATAGGAATTGGAATCGGCTTTGGCATAAGCGATTTGCCAATCGTTATTACCAACCTGCCGATCGATTCGGAAACCGGCTTCACCGATGGATTGGTCTCGCCAAGCAATCCGGATTGTGGATTTATCTATTTGCCGCGCAGAAAAATCTACCGGTACACATCGCTCCGATAAAAGCGCTACGCTTGGAGAAATTGAAGATGAATTATCACTTTCTTTTAAACGTAAACGGTAGGAATAGACCGTATCAGTGTGAACGGAATATAGCGTATCTACATAGATAGAATCATTAGCTGGCACATTGGTATAATCCATTTGCCAAGATGCTTCACCGACTTTGCGATCGAGGCTGAGCAGTGCTTCTGATTCGAACTCTCCTTGCCAGGTTATTGCCAGGGTGCTGTCCGATAATATTTGCAGATTAATATTTTTGAACGGATTTTCTGGCTTTGGAGAAATTGGATTGGAGCAGTTTGAAATACTAGCCCAAAAAATGATTAGCGAAAATAGCTGAAAACGATGCATTACTATAAATACTGCGATTTAAGGCTAATTTTTATAAAGATAACCACCATACAGTAACAAAAGAAAAAGATCCTCGAATCGGTTGATTTTTAAGCCTATAAAAGTAAATGGATAAATTGCTAACGAGAGGATAGCCATAAAAAGCAATTCAAATGACTTTATTCCCAAGCCGTTGATTGGAGCTATTAATCCAGCTACTACCATCATTAATAGCATATTGAAAATGTTGAAACCGATGAAATTTTCGAATAAAACACAGAACAATTAACATTAATATCTTCTGATTATATGGAGATCAATATGCCAGTCAAAAATATATTGCTTATCAATTCCAAATAAAATGATAGTCCACCTACTTCTGGAATTTATTGATGCTTGCCGGATTGATAAATAACAAGTTGTTTTCATTCGATATTATAGATTTTCGGTGACCCGGCGCGACTCCTCAGAATGACGATAAAATTCCTTTGGTGTCAATTCTTTGATGAAAACAAATCCGTGGGTAGCGCGCAATCGAGGATGTTCATTTTTGATAAAAAAATCGCGTCCCAGACAAGTCTTGATTTTTAAGTATTGATCAACCTGAATCTTGCGCGCCAACCGGCAGAACGGTCCATCGAACTCCCAGCTGGGAAAGCTAGCTGATCTTTGAGAGCCGAAGCTTTCCATAAAGGCATTTTCCATAATAGCCATTGAGTTCAGGCTGACCGGAACGTAAATATTGGTGCTAGCGGGATGAAAACGGTGCCAGACGTTGCGATAGCCCCAGATGCGTAGATTAGAGATATCTTCTTCTTTTTCATAAAGTTTAAGTGCCTCAGTGATGGCTTGCAGAACTTTGTAATGCGTGTCAGGGCCACTGCCTTCCGGGTCAAGGGCTACCGTAATGATGGTCGGTTTTATTCTTTTCATTAATTGGTAAATAGGAAGGACATCGCGATCCAACGTCGGTTCTTCCGAAAAAATATCGCCTTTATAAAAACCTAAACGAAGGTGAAAGACATTATTGCTATTAAAACCAAAATAGCCCCAGAGAACATCAGCTTCCCATTCTCGAATCATTCCCTTTAATTTCTGAATGTGTGCAATGTCTTTTTTGCCGGGGTATTGGGTTGCGCAATAATTGATTAATTCGCTAATACGGTCTTTGAGGTAGATGACGTTATTTTCTTCATAGATTTCAGTCAAAATGGATAATAGTCGGCGCGATTCGGCTTCAGTTTTTTTCTTAACATCATAAAGGGCAACCCCGTCGAGATACAAATTGACGTCCCGATTACGGGCGGCGGTGTTGGCGGGGTCGAAATAGTGTTCCTGCATTAAAGCCTGGAAAGTAGGGCTATCTACCAAATCTTGTAGATTTTTCAATCGTTCCAGTACATAGGAATTAGTCACGGCGGTGAATCCACTGGTCATATAGGTGAAATAATGTTTGTTACGTGGATTTCTCACGAGATGAACAATATAAGGGAGGTAACCGAGCATTTCATCGTCGTGATGTGGTGAAGTGTGCATAAAGACTTCGTTGTCTAAATAATAAATGCCGCGATCTATCCGGTTGATAATAGACTCGTGTAAATTTCTACAGATTTCGGTATGGGTCTGATTCGTACGCTTAAGAATCAATTCGGTAAATCGGTTAGAGTTAAAATCCGCGAGGGTTAAGTCGGTAAGTTTTTTATTTTTTTCGAGAGTGAGATTAATGACTGCTTTCTCGATGGTTTTCGGCTCCAATTCGGGCGACTTTGCCATTTTTTCATATCGTCTCTCGAACAGTTTGCTGGCTGCGCCTTCCGTCAAGTAGAAGCGGGCGTTAGGTAATTTTTGCAAAACGGTGGCTGGATACTGGATTGAAGGAAAATTTTGGATAGAATCGCGCACAATATTGGCTTTAGCTTGACCGGCGGCGATGATAATTGCGGTGGCATCTTTATTATAGGTAATAGTATCGAGGCCAATCGTAATCACCAGACGTTTGCGAGCTATTTCGATGCCGCCTAAATCGCTAGCCGCGGCGGCTTGGGTTTCGTAGTTGGTTTCCATTAGACGAGTTGTTGAATAATGATCACTGCCTCGAATATTGAAAGCGATATGGCCATCCGGTCCAATACCGCCCAGAAAGAAGCCAATTCCACCTAATGCCCGGATTTTGCTCTCATAGTTGACGCAGAATTGGTCGGTTCTTGCGATCGTTTCCTTTTGTAATTCTTCGATGGGATTTTTCGCCCAGCGTGTCCGCAAACTCAAGTCGGCTTTCTCATCGCCGAAAATTTCGGCAATACTCAGATTATTAGCTGTGCCAATTTCATAGAGATTAATCAAAAGTGCCTTTTCTGGGTCAAGTCCGAAATTCTTGATGTAGTATTTTTGAATGTAATAATAAAAGCTGTTCTGCTGATTGGGATCAATCGGATAAAATTCATCAATCTGAACAAAATGCAGGCGCGCCATATCCGGTCGGTGTGCCGGATCAATTTCCACCATTTCGAGATCCTTAATGACCTCAGCCGAGTGCCAATTGGTTAGATAGTATCCCACCCACTTGATAAAATGCTCGGGAGTTTTACCGGTTGGCAGAGCGATTACCCCATCGGGATTATTTTGTACCCATTCTAAAAACCGGAGGGCGGTTAATTGACCGAGCATCGGAAAATTCGCTACCTGAATGACTGGGATTTTCTCTGTCGGCGGATAGATGAATTGCCTGCCAGAGAGGCTGAGATAGTACTTTTCCACATTGGAGGTTGGGATTTGGGTGTTGTCAATTTTTTTAGGTGGCATTTTAGTTTGCCTGCGGAAATTTTTTCTTATTCATTGATAGTCATTTCAAATTTGAAATTTACCTTATTTTTTGCTGTTTGCCAATTGTTCGTGTTGTAGTTGTAAAGGTTGCGCGGTAGTCTGAAAGTTCTCTTAAGTGCTTATAAGCGTTTTTAAGTCTGTTTAAGTTCTACTAACCAAATATTTATTATGAGTTTGTCTTGAGGTACGATTGTGCGAATGGATAGATGAGAGGGCAAAAATCTCAAAAATATTTTTGATTCATTGCACGTGTTTCGTAGGCTCTGAAAATTCAGTTGTGAGAAAAATTGTATATTGCCCCAAAAATACTGTAAATTTTGGCGTTGTTATTTGTTATGGTTAAGGATCAGTTGTAACGATGAGAGAAAGACGAGCCGCGCGCGAAGTGGCTCTGCAAGCTTTATATGCGGAAGAGTTAACCAGCTACCCTCTAGCTCAGATAATTGATGATGTGATTGAAAATTCTGAACTTCAGGATGAGTTAAAAACTTTTGCCAAGGATTTATTCATAGCGGCGGTTACCCACCGTGACGAACTGGATGAAATCATTAGAGAAAAATCAGAAAATTGGGATTTTGAACGGATTGCCATCATTGACCGTCTGGTAATTCGAATGGCGATTAGTGAATTTAAATATTTCAATGATATTCCACCGAAAGTCTCTATTTCGGAAGCCATTGAAATTGCCAAAATATATTCTACCGACGATAGTAGTGCCTTTGTTAATGGGATTTTGGATGCGGTCCTGCACGATATTAGCGATACTTTAACTTATAAATTGAAGCGCTCGGAAACCAAGTCGGCTACTCGAGAAGAATAGTTTCGGAAAACTTGACAAATTTCCGGAAACAAATTTTGAGTGTTTTAGTCAAAAACAATAAACATAATTTGGTAAGATAAAATGGGAATAGCTACTTACTTAACGAAAATTTTTGGAACCTCTTCTGACCGTGAGATCAAAAAAATTCTCCCGCTCGTAGCAGAAATTAATCGTATTTATGCAACCCTGTCTGAACAACCAATAGAAAAACTGCGCGAACGCACAGCTGAGCTTAAAGTTCAAATTCAAGCCGCTCGTGAGGCCGCCCGAATCGAAGCCGAAGAATCTGGAATCTCAGAAGAGGAAGCCCAAAAACTCATCCAAACCGCCGAGCAAAACGCTCTAAATGCAATTTTGCCGGAAGCCTTTGCCATGGTAAAAGAAGTTTGCCGACGGCTGGTGGGGCAAGAATGGTTAGTCACTGACCAGAAGATAGTCTGGGATATGATTCCTTATGATGTTCAATTGATTGGGGCGATTGTTTTACATCAGGGTAAAATAGCCGAAATGAAAACCGGCGAAGGTAAAACTCTGGTGGCGACAATGCCGGTTTTTTTGAATGCCCTGACTGGTCGCGGAGTCCATATCGTTACGGTCAATGATTATTTAGCCCAGCGTGATAGTGAGTGGATGGGACGAATCTATACCGAGCTTGGTCTGACGGTCGGCTGTATTCTTAATTCGATGGATTCCGAAGAGCGTAAAAAAATGTACGCTTGCGATATTACTTACGGGACTAATAATGAATTTGGTTTTGATTACTTGCGTGATAATATGGCTCTTTCGGCTGAAGAGCAAGTTCAACGTAGCTATTATTATGCTATTGTTGACGAAGTTGACAATATTTTAATTGATGAAGCGCGCACACCACTGATAATTTCGGGACCGGTTCAAAGTTCAAGGCATGAAAAATTTGACGAACTCAACCCAGCCGTCGGTACAATTGTGCGTTATCAACGCGATAAAATAACGGAAATCCTGAGTCGTTTTCCAGATTCGCCAGAATCCATTCCGGAGAAAGATTATTCTGAATTTGCACGCCAATTATATATTGCTTCTCAAGGGATGCCTAAAAATCGCCGTCTGCGCAAATTACTGGAAGAACCGGGTTATCAAAAAATGTTACAAAGTGGCGAGAAGGAATATTTGTTACTCACGAATGCCAAAACCGGAACTTCAATCAGTCAGGATGAATTTTTCAAGGATTTATATTACTTCATTGACGAAAAAAATAATAACATAACTTTAACTCCTAATGGTGAAGAAAAACTGGCTACATTGTTAGGAATCAAGCTCGATGAACTCATAATTCCTGATCTGGCTGAGGAATTCGTCAAAATTGACGAGAATCCGGAACTAGATGAGCTAGAGAAGGAAAAGCGCAAAATGGAGCTCGATACCCAGCATTCGGAAATCTCCGATCGGTATCACAATATTTCGCAATTACTAAGGGCTTATACCTTATTTGAAAAGGATGTCGAGTATGTTATCCAGGACGGTAAAGTCCTGATCGTGGACGAATTCACCGGCCGGATTCTGCCGGGGCGGCGCTATAGTGACGGATTGCATCAGGCTATCGAAGCCAAGGAAAAGGTCAAGGTCGAAGCCGAAACCCAAACTTTTGCGACGATTACCCTGCAAAATTACTTCCGAATGTATGAAAAATTAGCGGGAATGACCGGTACAGCCGCTACCGAATCAGCTGAATTTGCCGATATTTATAAATTAGAAGTTGTGGTTATCCCAACCCATAAGCCCTGCATCCGCATAGATTACGAAGATCAAGTCTATAAAACTCGTCGTGAAAAATACAATGCGATTATTAATGAAATTGAAACTTCCTTTCGCC
>JAGNGI010000072.1 GCA_018002295.1 Fidelibacterota bacterium | reverse complement strand
AATAAACCCATTGACGAAGCCAAAATCAGGGAAGAATATTTACCAATTGCCGAAAAAAATATTCGGTGGTATCTTATTCAACAGGCTGTTCGAAAACAAGAAGATATTAAGGTTAGCGAAGACGAAATCCAAACGGAGATAGATAAAATCCTGCAAATTGTGCCGGAAGAGCAGAAAGAGTTTGCGGAACAATTCTACCAGAAATCCCGCAGTCGGCTGGAGATTAGGTTAAACCTGGAAGATCGCAAGATTCGGGAGCATATCCATCAATTTATCAAAGAGAAAAAAGTAACCGTTCATACCGAATCCTTACAATAAAAGGAGGTAACGATGAAAACCAAGGCTCAAGCTTATGTCCCATTTGTCATTGAGCAGACCGAGCGGGGAGAACGTTCGTATGATATTTACTCGCGATTGCTCAAGGAACGCATTATATTTCTTGGACTGCCGATAGACGATCACGTGGCTAATTTGGTAATTGCCCAATTGCTTTTTCTGGCGGCTGAGGATGCCAAGAAAGACATTTATTTATATATAAATAGTCCGGGTGGCTCCATAACGGCTGGCATGGCGATTCTGGATACGATGAATTACATTAAGCCGGATATGGTGACGATTTGTCTCGGTTTGGCCGCCAGCATGGCGGCGGTTCTACTCGCCAGCGGTACTAGAGGCAAACGCCAGGCTTTGCCCAATTCGCGCATTATGATTCATCAACCATTAGGCGGCGTGGAAGGCCAAGCCAGCGATATCGAGATTCACGCGCGTGAAATAATTCGTTTAAAGGAAAATACTAATCGAATCTTGGCGGAATTGACCGGTCAACCACTTGAAAAAATAAACCGAGACACTGACCGCAACTATTTTATGTCGAGCGAAGAAGCCCTGAAATATGGGATAATTGATGAAATTTTACCGGCGCGGATAAAAAAATAATTTATTTTTATACAAAATAGAATAAAAAAGCTTGACATTAGAAAAATAAATTCTTTACATTTACCATGCAGTGAGGTAATGTAATTGAACAAACAACAATAGTATTAAAAAAGGAGGATTTGTATGGCACGTCGTGTAGCGATTTGTCTTTTAGCAATGTTGCTACCTATTGTTCTCTTCGCGGGAACCTCTGGTAAAATCGCAGGTTCAGTTGTTGACAAGAACACAGGTGCTCCTCTAGCCGGTGTAAATATTATCGTTACCGGTGGTGGATATAATCTTGGGGCAGCCACCGATCTGGATGGCTATTACAGCATTCTCAATGTTCCTGTTGGTACTTATACCGTGCGATCAAGCTACATTGGCTATAAAGAGATAGTTTACAACAATGTCGCTGTGTCACTCGATTTAACCACAGAGTTAAATTTTGAAATGGAGCGGACTACGTTGGAATTTGAACAAGTGGTGGTGACCGCCGAAAGGCCAATGATCAGAAAAGATGCTACTAACACCAACATTATTAAGTCAGCAGAAGAAATTGCCAATATGCCTTTACGAGGTATGCAAGAAATTGCTGCTAGTACTGCTGGTGTTGTCAAAGCGGAAAACAGCACCGCTATGAATATCCGGGGTGGACGTAGTGCTGAAACAGCTCTTTATATTGATGGTGTTTTAGTAAATGATCCATACAATAATGCTGTTTACACTTATTTGCCGAACGAAGCCATCGCGGAGATGAGTGTTCAGACCGGCGGTTTTAATGCGGAATATGGTGATGCTATGTCCGGTATCGTTGCAATTACAACAAACGCCGGCAGTGAGAATTATTCTGCATCATTCCAGGTAATTACGGATGAATTTTTAAAGGCTGATGAGAAAATCTTGGGTACTTACGGTTATGGATTTAACGAATATGTAGCTTCTATTGGCGGACCAATTATACCGAAAAGTAATCACACGTTTTTTATCAGCGGGACACGGCGGTATGCGGCTGATGCCTGGCCATCCTATGGGTGGGCGGAAAATGATTATCGTTTGGATGATTTTACGTATGATCAAGTTTTAACTAAGATTGATGATCAAGGTAATACTTTCTTAGATACTATTACCCATAATTATGATTTAACAGCACGCATACCAGGCAATTCAACGTCTGATTGGTCATGGAACGCCAAGCTCAAGTTCCAGCTGGGTAAAAATATGGTATTGAAAACCAGCTATGTTTCTACCGATCGTATCATTAGTTCCGTCACTCCGATTGATATTTTCAATACTGAGCATATGGGAGAAGAAAGTCGTTATTCTCATTCGTTCAATGCTACCCTAACCCATACGATCAGACAGAACACATATTACGACCTAAAATTCAATTGGTTTGATACTAAGCGGAAGATTTATGACGCAACCTTCGGTGATGATCTAGAAAAATATGGTAATCCGTGGTTGAATCCCTGGCCGGATGACAGTGCCTATGTCGGGGTTGCTTATACCGGTCGCATTACACCGGATTATTTCCAGCCAGGTTGTCAGTATGAAGATTATTTCAAGAACCGGACAACTTATTGGGGAATTGATTTTGACATTGTACACCAGATGGGTAAAAATCATACTTTTAAAGCCGGCTTCGAATATAAATATCACACGTTGAGAGAATATCGGGTACTGGCACCGGTTTATCTAGCAAAGACAAACCTATCTGATCTTGAAAAATATCAGTCTGCCGATGTCCGTTTTTATGGCTATGATATTGATGGTAAAGAGATTGAAGAAGGTGATTTTCTTGAAGATGCCGTTTATGATGACGCTGGAAGATTAGCCGATGGTTACCAGAAACAGGCTCCTTATCACCCGATTATTATGAGCGGCTACATTCAGGATAAGATTGAATTCAGAGATTTAGTGCTAAATATCGGTCTCAGATATGATCATATTAATCCGAATGCCTGGCAGTTCAAACAACTGGATGCCGAATGGGCGGCTGACGGCAGTTATATACCGGGTACTGGAATGTTTGGTGGAAATGAAAAATTTGATAAGACAGATGTCGAAGATTCTGAAGTACATACCTATATCAGTCCCCGTCTGGGAATCAGTTTTCCTGTAACCGATCAAACTGTTTTTCACGCGCAGTATGGGCAATTTTACCAAGCTCCGAGCCTGCAAGATTTATACTTGAGCCCATTTTATTTGGAAGCCTTTGTAAGTCGGGGCGGATATTTTACTACATTGGATAACCCAAATCTTAAACCGCCAAAAACTACTTCTTATGAAATTGGTTTTAAACAGATGCTGGGTAACCTCGCAAGTGTGCAGTTGACCACTTTCTATAAAGAAACTGAAGACTTAATCCAGGTAATGAACGTTACTACGGATGTGACCAATATTGCCTTCAGTCGGAATGGAGATTTCGGAACTGTCAAGGGCTTGGATATTATTTTTAATCTCAGACGCTATAAGAATTTAGCGGCGACATTCAATTATGAGCTACAGTATGCGACCGGTACTGGTTCAGCGACAAATTCCAACTTTAATATCGCTTGGCAGGGTGGCGCTCGTGGAAATTTCCCGAAATTTGCAATGCCGCTGGATTTCGAGCAAAGACATACTGGTAGTTTAAACTTAGATTATCGTCTCGGTAGAACCGAAGGTCCTAAGTTTTTACATAATGCCGGGGCAAACTTGATGTTTAGTTTCAATTCGGGGCATCCCTATACGCTGATGCAGGTTTTCAATACTATGCCTTTTACCGGTCGTTATGACAATACCAACGTTTCCGAGACGCCGGTATCAGCAGTTAATTCTCAGACGACACCCTGGGTTTTTAGAGTTGATTTGAAACTGGATAAAAAGTTTTACATTGGTGGTGTTCAATTAACAGCTTATGCCTGGGCTTTGAATCTACTGAATACCGAGAACGTCGCAAATGTCTGGATTACTACCGGTTTACCGGATGATACTGGATATTTAGGGACATCGGCTGGCCGGCAATATTGGAATAGTTTAACTGATGAGCAGAAGAGTCTGTATAAGATGCGCGAGATGGATTATAACCATTATGGCTCGCCGCGTCAGATTCGCCTGGGACTCATGCTTGAACTATAACGAGCGAACTATGAAGATAACTCATTATAATGGAGGAAAGTATATGAAAAAAATATTGTCAATATTTATGATAATATTAACGGTTTCGACGCTCGTAATTGGAGCAGAGGATATTTATAAAACCCGGGCGTTGGAAAAAGCAGCCATGACCAGTGATATCTGGGTGAATGCCAATCGAATGAATGGCGTTTTTCGAAATAATGGGACTTGGTTTTATGATAACGTATTAGGAGATTGGGGATTGGAATGGCCGAAAGGTAGTGGGCTGAGTCCAATCTTTGGTGCTGGACAATATATCGGTGCTAAAATTGATGGTGAAATTCGTGTCGCTGGTGTGCAACACTCTGCAACAGAATTTCAACCCGGTTTGATTTTAGCAACCGATGTTGCTGACAATAAGGCCAATCCCGAATATAAGTGGTATGAAATCAGGCCTAATGGTGTCGGTGATTGGACTAACTGGCCTACCGATCAGGGGGCACCATTAGATAAAGATGGAAAGCCGATGTTGATTGGCGACCAGACGATATATAGCGTCTGGAATGACCTGGCACCCCATTCTGAATATGGCACAAATAAACTGAATGCCGAAGTTCATCAAATGGCTTGGGCTTTCAGCCGAGCTGATGCGATGGGTGATATGATCTTTATCAAATGGACTTTAGTCAATAAGAGTGGTAAAAACTGGGAAGATACCTACTTTGTTATCTGGTCTGATCCCGATTTAGGAAATGCTGGTGATGATCAGGTTGGTTGTGATTCGACTTTAGGCCTTGGTTACTGCTACAATGCGACCGATAACGATCAAGTTTATGGTGCCGCACCACCAGCTGTCGGTATTGATTTCTTTCAAGGCCCGATAGTACCAGAAGTCGGCAGTGTAGTTGCCTTACCGGATGGGACTGTCTTACAAGATAAGAAAATGCTTAAGATGACGTCTTTCATCTATTATAATAATGATGATTCCAATCAGGGTAATCCCAGTTCTGGAATGGATGTTTATAATTATATGAGTGGTTTCTGGAGAGACGGTACGCCGATTACCGAAGGTGGGGTTGGTACAGATCCAAGTAAACCGCCAACAAAGTTCATGTTTTCCGGTGATCCGGAGACTGGAATTGGTTGGTTGGATTCTAATCCTGCTGATAGGCGTTTCTTTATGACGACCGGACCATTCACGATGGAGCCGTGGGTTGACTCCGATGGTGATGGCATGGCCGAATTCGGTGAACCCGGTGTGCAGGAAATCGTAGCTGGAGTCATTGTCGCGCGCGGTGCTTCTAATTTGAATAGTGTAACAACTCTAAAAGAAGTGGATAATTTAGCCCAATTGGCTTATGAATTGAATTTTGTTTTGGCTAAAGCACCAGCTGCGCCGGAAGTGACTGTCAGTGAACTTCCCAATGAAGTCGTTTTAACCTGGAGTGGAAATTCTGAATATAATGATGATGGAAGTTTATACGATTCACCGGATCCAATAGTAGCGCAAGCATTTGGCGACACTGTCATTATTGATAATACTGAGAAAGTAATAACCGATTCGACTTATAATTTCTATGGTTATACTGTATATCAATATTCTGATGCATCAGGTGCTGACCCGGTAAAAGTGGAATCCTGGGATATTGGCAAGAATGCCGATCCGATGGAATACACGAAACAGAGGTTTATCCGGCTATTAGTAAACAAACATCCCAAAGTCGGCAATGTGAATGACCCACTTATTAATGGAAAGGAATATTATTTTGGTGTTGTAGCAGAAGGCTATCTTGAATTTGGTGCGCCTCAGATTTTTACGAGTTCGCCTACCATTGTCAAGGTTACTCCCCAAATTACGGCGGGAGTCAGATATAGCGCTTCTTATAATGATACTGTCGAAGTAACCCACACTACTCTAAATAATGCGACCCCCAGTGATGGTTCTACAATTGCCTGGGTGGTAGATCCTTCTCGAGTAACTGGAGCCGATTATTCTGTTACCTTTAATCCTGATTTAACCTGGAACCTCATTAAAGCGCCGAATGATACGGTGGTGGCAAATAATGCAAATCAGACTGGAAATGATGCTTATAATGTGGTTGATGGTTTAATGGTGAAAGTAGTTGGTCCCGATCCTGGGATTAACTTAAGTATTCCTGGCCCGTTTGGTGATATGCCGGGTTACAACGGTTTTGGGATAACTGGAGGTCAAAGATGGGTTAGCTGGCCGACTAACTGGGGCATGGAGACATTCGCAGGCGCTTTTGGAAACGGATTCACCTTCTTCGGAAGTGATCTCGGACCGGCAGACTATGTTGATGTTGAGATTCGCTTCGCCGGGATTGGACCGTCAGGCTGGCCTCAGCCGGATTCGAGTGCCGCGGCGTTAATGGAAGTCAGTAAAACCGCATATCCAGACAGATGGCAAAAGGCTGTTGTTTATTGGAGACCTAATTATGAAGTGCAATCAACCTTAGGTGATGTTCCTTTTACGGTTTGGGATATGGAAAGTGATCCACCTCGACAGTTAAAAGTAGCCTTTGTTGAGGACCCTCGTCCTGCGTATGATGGTGCGGCAAACCTAATCTGGGATATGGGTTGGGGTGATGATGCTAAATTTGGTGTCAATGGTGGACGTGAATACGTATTTATACTGAATGATACCTATGACGAACAATATACGGATTATTTGAATGGTACTCTTGATGGAACATACAACAATGTAATGTATGCCGGCGGATGGGGAGCGAGGTCTGAGACACGTCCTTTCTTACAGGATGCTTTCGAATTTCAAATCTATGCTAGCAACATTAATACCGTAAATGATGTATTTTCTTTTAAGGCTCCGGATGCGGCTAATGTTGAAACAGCCTATCTGAAGGAAGATTTAAAGAAAATCAACGTCTTCCCGAATCCCTATTACGGCTATCATAGCGGTGAAATGAATATCTTTGAACGCTGGGTACGTTTTACCTTCCTTCCGGAGAAATGTACAATTAAGATATTCGATCTGTCGGGACATTTGGTACGTGAATTGGAGAAAAACGATGCAACTACTCCATTTATGGATTGGGATTTGAAAAACCATTATGGGCTTCCGGTTGCGAGTAGTGTTTATATCTATCATGTCGAGGTACCAGGTGTTGGCGAAAAAGTCGGTAAGTTAGCGGTCTTTACTCCTAACGAACGACTGGACACCTATTAAGCTGTGAATGAATAATGGACTTTAAAGGAGAAATAATATGAAAAACAAATATTTCGTAATAGGGCTAATGATATTGCTCATCGTCTGTTCTCACAGCGTCTTCGCCAGTGCTCCTAAACTGGGTACTGCCGGTGCCCCGGAGCTTCTTATTCCAATGGGTGCCAAGAACGTTGCTTTGAGCGGATCGAATATTGCAAGCATTGCTGGAACGGATGCTATGTACTGGAATCCCGCCGGTATGGCAGATCTAAAAACCGGTGAAGCGACTTTTACCCAAATGAGTTACTTCGCCGATATGAAGGTCAGCTACCTGGCGGCTGGAGCCAATGCGGGAAAGATTGGCGCTTTTGGGATTAGTCTGCAAATTCTAAATATTGGAGACATTCCCGTCACAACTGTTAATATGCCTGAAGGTACTGGGGAAATATTAAGTCCCGATTATTTGACTTTGAGTGCAACTTACGCTAAACGTTTCACTGATCGAATCCTTTTCGGTACTAATGTAAAACTGATCAGCGAAAAGGTTGGTACGATGAGTGCCTCAGCAGTCGGTTTCGATTTGGGACTCCAATATATTTCTCATATAGGACTGGCTTTCGGAGTTACGATGAAGAATATTGGCAGTAATATCGAATTCGATGGTACTGCAATAGAATTTGACTCAAGTGTTCCATTTGCTAATCCTAATGCGACTTCCCGTAAAACCAAACTGGATATGGCGTCTCATGAACTTCCGGCAAGTATGAATCTCGGTCTTTCTTATTCTTACAAATTAGCTGAATTAGGTAAAATTAATTTATGCGGAGTTTATAGTAACTACAGTTATTCCTACGATGAAATGTCGGCTGGGGCTGAGTTCGCGTTTAGGGATATGTTGTTTGCTCGCGCTGGTTATCTAATTCCACTTTATCCAAGCGATTGGGAGTATGATGAGACTTCGGAATATGGGATGTCTCTCGGATTCGGTATAAACCTGAAGATGGCTGGTACAAACCTGATGTTTGATTATGCTTTTCGGCCAATGGCGACCTTTGATGCCAATCAATACTTCTCTATCACTATCGGTTTCTAAGAATAACAGGTAAAAACTATGAAAAACGGCAGTCAGAAATGACTGCCGTTTTTTTATTATGGGAACCTTTCGAAAGTGCGAAAATCCTTTTAGAGAGTAAATATTATCCCAGTCTATTCCGACAAATTGATTAACAATTCACTGCTATTTTGTATAATGAAGATTTCCTCACGTTTGCCATAAATTGGATGACTGATTGATAAGTAATATTTACCTGGTTTAAGGTATTCATAGGAAATTGCACCGGTCTGATTGCTTAATTGTCTTAGTGACGAACCGATAAAGATTTCAGCATCAGCGAGTGGTTTATGACTGGCTCTGATATTTATTGTTAAAGCTCCGGTCGATAAATTTTCTCCACCTAATTCTTCTACAAACCCCAGAAAAATTCCCCAGGCGAGCCGCGAAAGGCTGGCTTCGTTGCTGATTAGTAAGCTGTCCTGCGGTCTTAAATGCAGAGCGAGTGTCAAAGCCCGCCGATTGGTTCTGACCAATTCCGGTTCAGCTGAACCGGCGATTTGAATTTGGTCACAGAAACCATCGCGGGTCAGACGATTTGCCATTGATTGCAAAAGGCGTTTTCCCTCTTCGTTGCCGACATAATGGCAGCCCTTGAACATTCTGCCAGCTTGGTGGTTGCAATCCAGATTCAACCTCAAGTAATAACCGCCCGGTGGAAATTGGTTGCTGAGTTTAATACGCTGGTCACGGCTTAATGTGGAGTCACGATCGCGGGTCAGATAAATCTCAGCGCCGGCTTGTTCAAATAGTGTTTTCAGGATTTGAGCTAATTGCAAATTAGCCTGAGCCGAATTCAAGTTTGGACTTATTTCTACTCCGGATTCCTGCCCCCCAAAGCTCGGATCGAGCACCAAAACGAAATTATGTAGGACACCATTGAATATCGGACGCATTTTTAGGGTATCTATGTTACTTTTTCCGTCATTAACTACTACTTCTAAATTCTGACTGAAGTAGCCATTTTTTAGGAAGTTTAAAGTGTAATCTCCGGGTTTGGCGTGCGGAAAATAATAAATCCCGTCAGCGTTTGTCAACTGCTGAACCGAATCCGGCATAAGAGTGACTAAAACATTTTCGATTGGTAGGCTGTTTTTTTCGTTTCGGCATAATCCGGCAATCA
>JAGNGI010000010.1:37491-45773 GCA_018002295.1 Fidelibacterota bacterium | reverse complement strand
TCTTATAGCTACAGTTAAGAAAAAAGCGTATGGCTATCGAAATATGAAATATTTTAAACTCAAAATCCTGCAGCAAAATCAAAAACAACTCCTACTTACCCATACAAATCTGTGATGAACCAAAAAAGATACTAATTTTTTTCATAAATTATTTTTTTAATGTCTAAATTAATAAGATTGTTAATAATCATTTTTAAATTATAAAACATTTTTTTAAAAACTTATTACTTTCCTTTTACCATTGTAGCTAATCACTTTATCGTATTGTTTATTAGCTTTCATCCCTATTCCCTTATTTTCAGTCACCCGGACAATTTTAAATTTTCGTTGGATAAGCATAGACGGGAATGACCCTTTCCGATCTCCAATGGTCAAAGTTTTCTTTGCATCATCCCATAAGAAGGCAATGGTTGAATACATTCCCTTTTCATAATTGTAGTTATCCCCTTCATCTTCATACAATGTAAAAGTACCATCGGCTCCTTCGTAAATCCTGATTTCCAGACTATCCCATCTCTTTTCAGTGGTATACTGAACTTTCGGTCCAAAAGGTATGATAGAGCCTGCTTTTACATACAATGGAATAATATCAATAGGTACTTCCTTTTCGATATACTTACCACCATTGTACTTTTCTCCTGTCCAGAAGTCATACCACGAACAAGATCCTGGTAGATAAATATTCCATAAACTTGCATTAGGTTCAGTAATCGGGGTTACCAGCAGAGCTTTTCCAAACATATATTCATAAAATTGTCTTAAAGCAGAAGTATCCTCTCTAAAATCCATTACCAAAGGACGCATCATAGTTGACCCGTTTTTTGTAACTTGCCATGCTTCAGAATATATGTAAGGCATAAAATGATAACGCAAATTGAGCATTTTTCGAATGTTTTCTTCAACCTGTGGCCCATATTTCCAGGGTTCAGTTTCAGTTTGGTATCCATGAATACGAAAAATTGGATTGAACGTTCCCCACTGAAACCAACGAATAAGCAGTTCATGATATTCTTTGTCATAATATTGGGATGCTCCAGGACGGAAAAAACCTCCAATATCTGTAGTCCAATAAGGGAAACCAATAATAGAATAATTTAGTCCTGCGACAATTTGCCGTTTGTAAGAATCCCAATTACCTCCAATATCACCAGACCAGTTGATTATACCATAACGTTGCTGACCGGAAAAAGCTGATCGAGTCAAAATGCAAACTCTTTTAGAGGAGGTAGTAGCACGTTGCCCTTCATAAACCGCTTTGCTTGCAAATAAGGGATATGTTAGACGATAGAAATCTCCTGTACCTATGTATGTCTGTTTACCAGCCAAAGCATCATTTTCTGGTTCTGTTGCATCCATCCACCATGAATCTACACCATGAGAAAACAAATTTTCCTTTAGAATATTCCAATATGTCTCTCTTGTTAGTGGATTGAAATAATCCAACCAGGGGCTATTGGGGATATAAAGATTTTTCATCACAAGTTCCTGACCTATTTTTGAATTCTTATCAGGATTCGACCAAACAGAAATGCAAAAATGCGTATTTAAATCATGCAATTCATTAATAAAACCTGATGGATCAGGATAAGAAATTTCATCAAATTGTGGTACACCCCATCCGTGTTTGCCCCAATATTGCCAGTCCTGTACGATAACATCCATCGGAAGGTTTCTTTTCTTGAATTCCTTTGCAGTTTCTACCAGTTGCGATGAAGATATGTATCGCTCCCGACATTGCCAAAATCCATATGCCCAGAGAGGAAGCATTTGTACATCACCAGATAACTTTCGATAGGAAGCTATAACTTCATCTGCTGAGGGACCATAGAATACCACATAATCAATCAAATTAGCATTGGGAGAACGAAATGTAGTCACGTCATTGACGGGTTTCCACGACACACGAGGTACATTGGTTGATTTACATACCACTTGTATCTGATGGTCTCCTGCTTTCAAATACACCAGTGCACTCGCAGCAGGAGGGAGCCATAAATTACTCTGGTCAATACATGGGTTCCCATCGATAACAACATATTGTCGATTGCCCATATCGCCTAAATCCAGAAAAATAGAATATTCGCCATCTTCAGGAACAGTACATTTACCTGTGTAAAGCGCCTGGTCTTGCAATATTTTTTGTGTCCCTGATGTAGTCGTAACTTCAGCTATCTTATTATCGCCAGTAAATGAATCTTGTTTTTCGAGTGTAATAAAATTGTCAGCTGGATTAAAATCAGTTAGTCCATACTGATGCCACAGCAAACCATACCCCATATTTGAATAGATAAAAGGGATAGCTATTTGGGAATTTACCTGCGTTAAACGGCGACTAACGTTCTTTAAATTGTAGTACCCATCCTGAAACTGTCCTAATCCGAAGATATATTCGTTTTTTGGTGATATAAAACTCAATTCTGCTATAGCGCAAGGTTTGTTCAGGACAGAATTAGGAATCAATTTTCGTGTACCATCTTTTTCGCTTAAGAATATTTTCCCTGAATTATCTTTAAAAGATAAACACCCAGTCTGTTTATCCATGATAACCATCATATTTTTCATTTTGACCTCAATGGTTGACGACAAATTGGAAACATAAAACTCGGGAATCGTAACACTTGAAGTGAAAATAAACTCAGGAATATCTGGTTCAGTTACTTTATAAAATTTGATTCTAACTGCATTTTCATCCAGGGGAGATATACTTAGAATACCTTCAAACAAATTTATAATTATCCGATCATTTGTTTGAAAAAAACTTTTAACAGATTGTCCATGACAAAGCTCATAAAACAAATTCATGGATATAAAAAAAATGAAGAAGAAATGATTTACATAGTTATTTCCAAATTTTTGCAGTTTCATATGTCATGCAAATTACTTTTTATTTTACTTGAATTAAAAGATCGGCTGATTGCAGTCCTTCGGATTCTGCGGAAAGATGGATTTCGCCCTGTTTGTATTTCGATTGGATCACTACAAGACATAAACCATGGAATGCTTTCCGTTCATTGGTTTTAAAATGTTCATGACTAACAGGATTACCATTGCCTACTCCAGCAATGGCACCCTCACCGGTAATTACGAATTTCACAAGGTTATCTGCATTAGGACAAACATGACCTGCCTTGTCCACAATCTCAACTTTGACAAAGGAGAGATCTTGACCATTAGCACTTATTTCGGTTCGATCTGGTATAAGCAATATCTTAGCTGGAGTCTCTGCGGTTTGTACTTCATCTGTACATACTATCTTTCCTTTGTTTCTTGCAACAGCTTTCAATGTGCCTGACGAATAAGGGATTTTCCATTCCAAATGCAAATCATCTGTATCGAAAAATTTCTTTTCACCAAAAGATTTTCCATTCAAGAACAATTCAACTGACTCACAATTGCTATAACACCAAACAGGTATATTCTTTCCTTCAAAACCTTCCCAGTTCCAGTGTGGAAGAATATGAACCATTGGTTTGTCTGTCCACTGGCTCTGATACAAGTAGTAGCGGTCTTTTGGAAATCCGCATAAATCAACAATACCAAAATAAGAACTGACAGAAGGCCAACTAAAGGGTGTTGGTTCGCCGATATAATCAAAACCTGTCCATACAAATTCACCCGCAACCCACGGAGCGTTTTTAACTGCCTTTAGAGTCGATTCTGCTGTATTACCCCAACTAGGGCTTACTAAGTCATATGAAGTGCACTGATTATTCAATTCTTTTTTGATTATAAGTGTGTCCCCATTTTGAACGAGATTATATTCCCCACGAGTGCTAACTGCCGAAGCGGTTTCCGAACCAATCAATTTCGCTTTCCCCTTCAGAATCTGGTAAAAGTCCATAGAATAATTAATGCCTAATACATCGAGCGGCTTTGAAAAACAATTTTTAACGGCTGCTTCCGGGGAATTGCATGCTGAGGTGACAGGTCGTGTCGGATCTTCCTTGTGACAAATATCCACCAGTCGTTTTGCCATTTCGTACGCATTGGCATCGTCCTGCTCGGGAATTTCGTTACCAATGCTCCAAAGGATAATGCTGGGATGGTTTCTATCTCGGTGAATCATATCTGTCAGATCCCTTTTGCTCCATTCGTCAAAAAATTGACCATAGCCGTACATTGTTTTTGATCTTTTCCATTCATCGAATGCCTCGTCCATTACAAGGAAACCCATACGATCACATAAATCCAGCAGCTCAGGTGCAGGTGGATTATGGCTTGTACGTATAGCATTACATCCCATACTTTTCATAATTTCCAACTGACGCTCAATTGCACGATTGTTCACAGCAGAACCCAGACATCCCAAGTCATGGTGCAAGCATACCCCTTTAATATTGATATGTTTGCCGTTCAAGAAAAACCCTTTATCTGAAGTAAATTCAAATGTGCGAATACCAAAAGGTATGTCACTTGTATCAACAGTACATCCATTTACCTGAACTATGGATTTAACGTGGTAAAGAATAGGCTCCTCCAGTGACCACAACTTTGGTTTTGAAAGTTTGACCATCTGGTCGAAAATACAAGCGCTATCCACTTTTACATTCTGAAGAGAGCTGGTTCCGGCACATTTGTGTCCAGATTCATCTACAATCATGGTTTCAAGTTTTACCTGTTGGGCAGAATCTGATTGATTGTGAATCTTCGTTTCCACGCGAACCATAGCTTCGTTGTTGGATACAGCCGGAGTTGTCACATAGATACCCCAATGTGCAATATGAGTAGGATTTACTATCTTTAATCGCACGTTCCTATAAATTCCTGCGCCAGAATACCAGCGCGAGCAAGGCTGGTGTACATTGACCCTAACTGCTAGTACATTTTTCTCGTTGCCAAATTTCAAGTAAGGAGTGAGTTCGTATTGAAAACTCGAATAGCCGTAAGGTCGATTTCCAAGATGAACACCATTAATCCAGACATCGCTGTTCATGTAAATACCATCAAACTCGATGAATACACGTTTGCCTTGATCATTTGCAGAGAGATTAAAAGATTTTCTGTACCAACCAATCCCTCCATTTATATAGCCCGCACCACTTCCTCCAGGAGAAGTAGATTCAAAAGGACCTTCAACTATTTTTTCTCCGTCATTATAAATACCACCTCCCATGATACCATCAAATACACGAACAGCAATGGTATTTTTTTCACCGAATCTAATGATTTCGTGAGGTACTTTGTAACGTCGGATAAGGTCCCATGCAGTTATATAGTTAGGAGGGAATGAGCCCATTCCACCAACTTTTACACCGTTAAAATATGCCTCATCAGCGTCGTCTATTTTACCGAGATTAATATAAATGTCTTTTCCTGCTAAATCTTCAGGAATGGTTATTTCACGACGATACCAACCATACACATTATCCTGAGTGTAGTTTGAATGCTGTTCCCATGTTGCAGGAAGCGTTACAATCTGCCAGAAACTATCGTTGAGATCAGAATTTTTCCACTGTATGCTATCGCCTTTACTGAATTTCCATTCTCCTTTTACGATATTAAACTCAGGGATGTCCTTCTTACTTGTTTCAGGAGAAGCATGCCCTTCAATACTCCAGTCGTGAGGCAAATCGAGCAATCTCCAGTGCGAATCATCAAGGGATGGATCTTGTCCATTCTCGACATCACCAAGATAGAAATACCAAGATGAGGTAAATGGCTCCTTTGTTTGTACCTGTCCAAACGCAATAGGTACCTTCACCAATACAATCATCGAGACAATTATAAAATAAGGGAACGTTAAAAAAATATTATTTCTCATTTTTATCTCACAACAGTAATTTTAATTATGTTCAAATCCTTAATATCGGAGCTATTACCATATAATACCTCATATTCTCCTGGAGTTACCAACATTTCACCTTTTGTCCGGTCAAAAAACTCGAATGATGTATAAGGTAAATGGATGATTGCCTGGACTGTTTTTCCAGAAGGCACAATGACTCGTTGAAAACCTCTTAGCGTTTTGATAGGTCCATCGGAATCATTTACCTTTCGAATATAAACTTGAACAATCTCAGTTCCATCGCGTTTGCCAATGTTTTTGACAGGAATAGTTAGTTCAACTGATTCATTTTCATTTATTTCGGTTTTATTAAGTTTAGCTTGTCCAATTTCAAATCTGGTATAACTCAAACCATAGCCAAAAGGGAATAAGGCATCTTCCATAAATCGGTAGGTACGGCCTTTCATTGAATAGTTTTCGAAATCTGGCAGTTGGTCTGAATTTTTATAAAATGTAATTGGCAATTTGCCTGAAGGATTGTAATCTCCAAACAATACATCGGCAACAGCTTGTCCGCCCGATTCGCCAGGGTACCATGCCTGAAGTATGGCATCGCAGGTTTCAATTTCGGGAGTCAAAGCAATAGCAGAGCCCGAACAGTTGACAAAAATAATTTTCTTCCCGGCCTGTTTCAGGGCTTTAAGGCAATTGCGTTGTACTGAGGGCAATTCTATATTAGTACGATCACCACCTTTAAAACCAGGAAAATTGACAGGCATTTCTTCGCCTTCGAGCTTGCCTGAGAGTCCACCTACAAATATTATTGTTTCAATACCTTTGAGCTTATTTATCAAATCGGAATAATCCACGCTGACTTCTTTGCCAAAATCGAATTCAATATTTGCCTGCCAATCATTGAGTTGAGCATAGCGGATTTCAATTTTATATTTTTTCCCTTTTTCAACCTTGTAAGGTATTCTTGATATCAATGTCCGCCAATTGGCATATTTCCTAATAGACTCTCCATTAACCATTAATTCAAAATATCCAGTAGCTCCTCCTTTAAAAACAATTTCTTCGGTTGCAGGAGCAATAAATTCTGTTTCGAATTTTGCAGAAAATTTTTCCAGATTAACTCCGGGAGCAAAAGCAAAATTACCAGCAGTCGTAAGTTTGATGGGATTTTTAATTTTTTGAGTGTTTGCAATTTCTCCAGAGAAATCCGGGTTGTTCCAATAAGTAGCTTTTAAACCATTCTCCCCGTCAATAGCGCAATAGGCGAAATAACTCCGGGTCACCTTATCTTCAACCAGATCGCATCCTTTGTCATAAATTATCTTATCAGCAGAAAGCTTTGAAGTAATTCCTTCGAGAATTGTAATTGTATTAACTGGCGTCCCATTGTAATTTCCCCAGAGTACAGGTTTATCATCGGCATTGGGACCAATAACTCCCAACTTTTGAATTGATTTATTTAAAGGGAGAATATTGTTATTATTTTGGAGGAGCGTCATTGATTTACGAGCCATATCCAGAGCTAGTTTTTTGTGTTCATCATTATTTACAATGGACATAGGAATTTTAGACCAGGGAACCAGTGAATCGTTATCCATTTCTCCCAGGTCAAAACGATCAATAAATATTCTCAGTAAGCTTTTATTTATCTCTTCTTCAGAAATTAAACCACGAGCCACAGCATCGGGCAAAGTTTTATAAGAATAATTTTCCCATACACATTCCAGATCAGTTCCAGACGAAACACCCTTAGCTGCCGCATGGACAGCATCGGAAGAGACTTTATGACTGGTAAAAAAATCAGTAATAGCACCACAGTCAGAAACGACAACGTACTTATAGCCCCATTCTTCGCGTAAAATCTTCTTCAGTAAGTTGGAGTTGCCGCAGCAAGGTTCATCATCCAAACGATGATAAGCACACATCACCTGGCGGACATCAGCTTCCTGAACCAGAGCCTTGAATGCAGGGAGATAGGTCTCCCATAAATCACGTGGATCGACATTATTGAGATTGAGAGAATGACGACTCCATTCAGGACCAGAATGAACAGCAAAGTGTTTGGCACAAGCAAGAAGTTTTCTATATTTAGCATCTGCAGGGCCTTGTAGTCCTTTAACCACCGAAACGCCCATACGTGACATCAGGTATGGATCTTCACCATAGGTTTCCTGTCCTCTTCCCCAACGCGGGTCACGAAAAATATTTACATTAGGCGCCCAAACAGAAAGGCTCAAAAAACGCCTATTTTCCTGTCCACTTTGTATATATTCATTATATTTAGCACGGGTCTCATCCGCGGTAGCATCAAAAATTCTATAAACCAGTTCATCATCAAACGAAGCTGCCATCCCAATTGGTTCGGGGAAAACAGTAACATTACTATTATTAGCCAAACCATGAAGAGCTTCGCTCCACCAATTAAATTTTTTTATGCCTAAACGAGGAATTGCATCTGATTGATCACACATCAGGGAAACTTTTTCTTCGAGGGTCAATCTCGAAATTAAATCCTTTGCCCGCTGCTCAGAACTTAAGTTCG
>JAGNGI010000010.1:0-37391 GCA_018002295.1 Fidelibacterota bacterium | reverse complement strand
CACCAATTAAATTTTTTTATGCCTAAACGAGGAATTGCATCTGATTGATCACACATCAGGGAAACTTTTTCTTCGAGGGTCAATCTCGAAATTAAATCCTTTGCCCGCTGCTCAGAACTTAAGTTCGAATTCTGATAGGGCAACGTTTGTGCCCATAAATTTACAGCGCTTGAAAAACAAAGAATAAAGCATACTTTCTTAAACATTTTTTATGCTTTCATAGTTAATTAATAAATAAATTTTTTTCTCTATCTCTAAATTTAAAAAAGGTATTATTTTTCATATTTTTTACTTAAACAATAACTGTGCAAACTGGTAAAGAGATCTTCTCCAGGTTAACCATTCATGGGCTGTTCCAGGAGATTCATAATATCCATATTTTATCCCTGTTTCTTCCAGCATGGAACGAAAAGCTCCAACTGAACCAGGAAACGGATGGGGTTCTTTAGTACCCAGACTCAACCATAATAATTTAATTTTTCTGTCGAGCGTTTTACCATCCATAAATGCTCCATTCATAAATTTATCCCTGTCAATTTTATCAGTGCCTGGATAATTAGGAGTGCCGCTAAATCCACCAAAAGAAGAAAACAAATCAAGATTATTTATTGCAATCCGAATAGCTTGATTAGCACCCATAGAGAGTCCTGCTATTGCTCTATGCTCTCGATCAGCAATCGTTCTGAAAGAACCATCAATCATCGGAATTATTTCTTTAACCATCACTTCTTCAAAAGCAAAAAGAGGAGGGGAATCGTGATCGGGTTCAGTTTTAGGTTTAAATGCATATCCATTATCCATTACAATAATCATTGGAACGGCTTTTTTGTCTGCAATCAAATTATCGAGTATTAGATTAGCTTTCCCTTGATTAGACCATCCTGTTTCATCTTCAAAGCTGCCGTGCAGGAGATATAAGACAGGATAACGTGATTTACTATTTGTTTCATAATCAGGTGGGGTATAAACAAAGCAACGGCGCCAGGATTGGGTAATTTTTGAAAAGTAAAGTTTCTCATTTAAAAAACCATGCGGAACATTTTTGAGTGCATAGAAATCCTGATCATGTGCAGGAACTTCAATGCCGCTGCCCCAACGCCCTGCTCCATAAAAGAACATACTCCCTGGATCAGGAACTGCAGCACCATCGATCCATAATTGATAGTAATGAAATCCTTCATCCTGAGGAGCCGATTCGCCGGTCCATATGCCCGCTGTGTCTTTAACAAGATCATATTTCACAGCACTGATATCCAGTTGTACACGTTGTGCCTCTGGCGCTTTAATTTGCACTCTCACCCTGCCTTCTGAATTCACCATCGGGTAATCCCTGCCAGGCTGATTGGTAGAAGCAGGACGAAAATCTTCCTTTACCGCTGGTTGACCGGCATACCCCAAACTTAAGGAAATAAACAACATGCATAGTAAAATCGAAGATAAAAAGAAATATTTTTTCATAAACTGTTCTCTTTAATTCTTGAATAACAATTGTGCAAATTCATATAGACTTCGTCTCCAGCTCTGCCATTCGTGAGCTGTATTAGGAGATACATAAAAGTGAGCATTGATACCTTCCTTTGAAATTGCATCGGTTATATCCTTTGGGTTCCCTCCAAAATTTCTGTTGCCACCTTTCATGAGATCAAGTTCCCGACTGCCAAAGCTAACAAACACAAGTTTGACTTTCTCCTTGAAACCTGGGTAATTATTGAGATCCTCAACGTTGATACTACCGCCGCTAAAAATACCCATGTGAGAAAACACTTCGGGATGTGCTAAAGTGATAATCCGAGTTTGCATTCCACCCATAGATAATCCAGCTATCGCACGATGCTTTTGATCGGCCAATGTACGATAATTGGAATCGATCATAGGAATAATATCATCTAACAATGTTTTCATAAAATTATCTGCCCAGCCCATCGGTGGCCAAGGACCACTTTGGCGTTCGCCTGGTTTAGGTTGAGGAACATTTGCAGGCCACTGCCATGTTCCATTGTCCATTACAATAATCATTGGAACGGCTTTTTCGTTTGCAATCAGATTATCGAGTATTAGATTAGCTTTCCCTTGTCTCGACCATCCTGTTTCGTCCTCTCCGCCACCATGCTGAAGGTAAAGTACAGGATAGTGCTTTTTGATGTTCTTGTTATAGTCAGGCGGAGTGTATACAAAGCAACGACGTATACGGTTGTTGGTTTTTGAAAAATAGAGGTGTTCACTTATCTGTCCATGCGGAACATTTTTGAGTGCATAGAAATCCTGATCATGTGCCGGCACTTCAATGCCGCTGCCCCAACGCCCTGCTCCATAAAAGAACATACTCCCTGGATCAGGAACTGCAGCACCATCGATCCATAATTGATAGTAATGAAATCCTTCGTCTTGAGGTGCTGATTCGCCTGTCCAAACACCACCTGTGTCTTTAACAAGATCATATTTCACAGCGCTAATATCGAGTTGTACACGTTGTGCCTCTGGCGCTTTAATTTGCACTCGTACCCTACCTTCGGAATTTACCATCGGGTAATCCCTGCCAGGCTGATTGGTAGAAGCAGGACGAAAATCTTCCTTTACCGCTGGTTGACCGGCATACCCCAAACTTAAGGAAACAAACAACATGCATAGCAAAATCGAAGATATAAAAAAAGATTTTTTCATAAATTCTTCTCCTTAATTCTTGAATAACAATTGTGCAAATTCATATAGACTTCGTCTCCAGCTTTGCCATTCGTGAGCTGTATTAGGAGATACATAAAAGTGAGCATTGATACCTTCTTTTGAAATTGCATCGGTTATATCCTTTGGGTTCCCTCCAAAATTTCTGTTGCCGCCTTTCATAAAATCAAGTTCCCGACTGCCAAAGCTAACAAATACAAGTTTGACTTTCTCCTTGAAACCTGGTGTATTTTTCACATCTTCAACACTTATAGTGCCACCACTGAAAAGTCCGATATATGCAAATTTATCCAGTTTATTTAAAGTTATCAGTCTGGTTTCAAATCCACCCATCGACAATCCTGCCATAGCACGATTCGGTTGATCACTTAAAGTGCGAAAATTTTTGTCAATGTATGGTATTAACTCATCGACAAGAACCGTTTGAAATGGTTTAATATCGAAATCCCTAAGTCCTCCAGCCTTGATATCATTAGTCATTCCATAGGTCATCACAATGATGAAAGGTTTTGCCTTGCCCTCAGCTATCAGGTTATCCATAATTAAATTAGCTTTCCCTTGATTGGTCCAACCAGTTTCATCTTCTCCAAAGCCATGTTGTAAATACAGTACAGGGTATCGTTTGTTTAGATCCTTGTCATAAGCGGGTGGGGTATATACAAATGCCCTGCGTACAGTATTTGTACTTTTAGAAAAGAATAAAATCTGACGCACCTGCCCATGGGGTACATTCTTTAGCGCATAAATATCCTGATCATGTGCAGGAATTTCAATACCACTGCCCCATCGCATGGCTCCAAAAAAATAGAGGCTTCCGGGATCAGGAACTGCAGCACCATCAATCCATAACTGATAGTAATGAAAACCTTCATCCTGAGGAGCCGATTCGCCGGTCCAGATGCCCGCTGTGTCTTTAACAAGATCATATTTCACAGCACTGATATCCAGTTGTACACGATTTGCCTCAGGAGCTTTAATTTGCACTCTCACCCTACCTTCGGAATTTACCATCGGGTAATCCCTGCCAGGCTGATTGGTTGAAGAAGGTTTAAAATCTTCAACAACTGTCTGAGCATTTTGGGCGAAACATATTCCATTAAATAATAGAATCATCACCCAATTGATTAATTGTTTTTGTTGCATGTTTATATCCTCCTTAAAATAATTATTAATAAATGATTAAGTTTTTGTATTTATATATATTCAAACTTATACTAGAAAACAACTTCCATTTCCTTTCCAGTATATTTTACTTCTCTCTCTTTATGCTCAATTTCTTCTGTCCCTGTTCCATGATCCTTTGATACGATAATAATCTGAAAGTTTCTATTATTTAACATTCCAGAAAACATTCCTTTTCTTTCACCAATCTTAAGTGTCCTCGTTGCGTTAATCCATTTAAATTCAATAGTTGAATACATCCCCTTTTCATAATTGTAGTTATCCCCTTCATCTTCATACAATGTAAAAGTACCATCGGCTCCTTCGTAAATCCTGATTTCCAGACTATCCCATCTCTTTTCAGTGGTATACTGAACTTTCGGTCCAAAAGGTATAATAGAGCCTGCTTTTACATACAATGGAATAATATCAATAGGTACTTCCTTTTCGATATACTTACCGCCATTGTACTTTTCTCCTGTCCAGAAGTCATACCA
Organism: Fidelibacterota bacterium; assembly: GCA_018002295.1. Lineage (GTDB taxonomy): Bacteria > Fidelibacterota > UBA2242 > UBA2242 > UBA2242 > JAGNGI01. The sequence continues at coordinate 33,054 of JAGNGI010000010.1, read as the reverse complement.
AATAGTTCCTTTGGGTAGATAAAGTTTCCTTGATTTAATGGTACTGAAATCATCCTTCATATCTTTTGAATACATTGCTTCAGTAACCGGACAAACAAGGATTGACTTGCCAAACATATACTGGTCATTAATGTCAAGTGCCTGACGATCATTGGCAAAATCCATAACCAGTGCTCTCATCATGGTTGAGTTTTTGGCCGAAACATCCCATGAGGCAGAATAAATATAAGGAAGGAATAGATAACGTAAATTGATAGCTCTTTCTATAGCATCATATACGTTTTCCCCTTTTTTTCCAAATTGATAAATTTCACGAGGGGCATCAGCTCCGTGTGAACGCATCATCGGACAAAATGCTCCAAACTGAAGCCAACGAACATAAAGTTCACGATAATTTGCATCTTCTAATTTTTTAGGAAAATTCCAGAGAAAAAAACCTCCAATATCAGAATTCCAATAAGGTATGCCACACAAAGAAAAATTAAGTCCGGCCGATATTTGATTTCTCAATGCCTCCCACGATGCTACTACATCCCCTGACCATACAACTGATCCATAACGCTGTTGTCCGGCAAAAGCCGAACGCGTGAGGATAAAAACACGCTTTTCGGAAGTATCTGCTCGTTGATGTGTGAATACACCTTCTACAGTCATTAATGGATATGCATTTCGAACTTTACGAAATGAACCAAGAAAAGTTTGATTATCCAAATCACTCTCCTTGAATTGCAGATGATCAGGCTCGGATGAATCGATCCACCAACCATCAATACCAAGAGAAAACAATCCTTGCTTAAGGTACTTCCAATAAATATCGCGAGCTTGAGGATTATAAGCGTCGTATACTCTCACACCTGAAGGATAGTCCATCCTTGGCGGCCATTTATCTGACCCCGATTCGGGCCAGGTAATAAAATCAAGCAAAGCATTTATTTCTTTCAGTTCTTTATACTGTTTAGTTTGTGGCCCGAATGAGTTCCATATCGAAATGATGATATGTGCATTTAATGAGTGAATATCATTAACCATTTTTTGTGGGTCATAAAATTCGGCATTAAGAAAATCCATAGCATTCCACAGATAATTATTTCCCCAGTATTGCCAATCCTGAATAATACCATCAATAGGCACATTTAATTCACGATATTTTTTAACTACGCCAACAATTTCATCCTGACTCTTATATCTTTCTTTACTTTGCCAGTAACCAAAAGCCCATAAAGGAAACATCGGTACCTGCCCGGTAAGATTACGCATTTGTGAAATCACACCATCGGCATTGTCACCACACATAAAGTAATAATCAATACAATCCCCGACTTCTGAATTGAAGAAGGTTTCCTCTTGATTATCTATAAAGGTTGTGGGAGAGTAATTATCCCAGAATAAACCATATCCCTTTACTGACAGAAAAAAAGGAATGTAATCATCAGTATTTCCTTGTATCATGTGGAGTCTAATATTGCGTTGAATCATTTTACCCTGCTGCTGTTGCCCCAGTCCATATATTGCCTCATCCCTGTCCAGAAGAAATGATTGTGATACACTGTAAGTATTGACACCAGCATCGTTGAAAGGGATAAACACCGTACTATTTTCTTTCTCGGTTAACAACAGTTCGCTTTTCGAATTCTGGAAAGAAACTTTGCCATTTTTAAGATTTACAAATACCTGAACGTTTCTGCTTTTTAACAAGAGTATATCTCCTGTCTGCTTCACATTTAAATTTACTTTTTGTGGAATTGCTACCACTGAAAGGCTTTTTTTATCAAAAATATTTCCTGCAGGCGCTTTCAATATTCTAACAGTAGATTCATTAAAAAATTGAATTTCAATTTCAACGGAATCAACTTTCAACTTTATGCCGAAATCAGTTTTTTGATAAGCAAATGTATTATTGCTCATTGACAAAAAAACTGAAGATACTAATAAAAACAAGTAACGTTTCATTTTTCAGCCTTTCTACTTAAATAATAATTGAGCGAAATTATACAAATTGTTTCTCCATACCGGCCAGGTATGTCCTCCTGGATATTCGCTGTAAACATATTTGATTTTCATCTCATTAAATTTTGCAAGCATCAGCTGACAATTATTATATGCTATATCCTCCTTTCCTCCCATTGAAATCCAGAAAAGTTTGATATTGCTGTTGAGCATATCAGCATTTTTTGCCATAAAATTATATTGTGCGTCTGCCAGATCCTTTTGCATGGGTTGTATCCAGCCAGAGCTAAAAACTCCAAGGTATGAGAACATATTTGAATTATTGATTCCAACATAAAGGGTCTGTATGCCGCCCATTGATAAGCCTGCAAGTGCACGGTTTCCGGAATCAGTCTTTGCACGGTAATTTTTTTCAACAAACGGAATGATACAATTTTTCAATTCCGCTTCAAACATTTTTAATGTTATTTCGCCAAATATCCCCATCGACTCAACGTTTCCATCGGGCATAACAATAATCATTGGCATGGCTTTTTTCTGAGCAATAAGATTATCCAGAATCAAATCTGCTTTTCCCTGATTTGCCCAGCCTCTCTCATCTTCACCTCCACCATGCAAAATATAGAGAACAGGATATTTTTCAGAAATATTTTCGTCATAGCCAGGTGGAGTGTAAATATAAAATTGTCTCCATTTATTAAATACCGTTGAAAAGTAACGTTTAATTCTTATTTCTCCGTGCGGTACATCTTTTACAGCATAATAATTTTCTCCCTTTATTGGCATTTCAATACCGCTTGCCATTCGTCCCATTCCATAAAAAGTCTCACTTGCAGGATCAGCAACCGCAACACCATCAATCAATAGCGAATAGTAATGAAAACCTTCACTTATGGGATCCGTTGTAACTTCCCAAAATCCTGCAGAGTCCTTCACCAGATCATATTTTTTCCCCAGATCGATTTGAATCTTTTGTGCCTCAGGAGCTTTGATTCTAAATTTTACACTATTATCGGGGAATATTTGTGGATATTTTGCACCTCGAACATTCGTAGGTGCTGGTGTACCAAGTATAGTAAATTTAGGAAACACCGAAGTATCAACAGGTTTAAAAAGAAATTGAGAAAAAAGGTACAACGAACTTTTCCATACATTGAAATCGTGCCCACCTGGCATAATGTAGTAAATATGGGGAATGTCATTTGCCTGTAAATACTCATGCGTACGTTGACTGAACATTATAAGATTATCATTGTCGCCACAGGATATCCAGAGTAATTTTAATTTCTTTTTGGCTTCTTCAGGATTTGGTATCAGCACTTCTGGAGCTTTTGTATTGGGTGCTGCTGAAAAAGCACCAATCCATGCAAACTTATCGAGATTGCCCAATCCAAAATTCAATGCCTGTCCTCCACCCATCGAAAGTCCTGCGATAGCTCTGTGCTCCCTATCCTTAAATACAGAATATTTTTTTTCGATAAAAGGGATTAAATCGTTGAGCAAATCTTTCTCAAAAGTTTCAAAAGCCTGAACTTTTTCAGGTTCCATAATATTACCTTCGGCTCGGTCATCTTTCATAGCTCTGCCATTAGGCATAACCACAATCATAGGCTCAATTTTATTTTCTGCATACAGATTATCCAGAATTACTTGAGGTTGACCGCCATTCAGCCATTCCTTTTCATCACCACCGATGCCATGTAACAAATACAGAACAGGATATTTTTTATTCTTTGAATATCCTGGAGGTGTATAAATCATAGCTTTACGTTTTGTGCCAATTGTTTTGGATTCATACAAGACCGAATCAATTTTACCATGTGGAATATTTACTCGTAAACTATCAAAGCCCTGAGGAGGATATTTAACAGGACTTTGTGCATAAACAAGCATACTAAAAACACATAAAGCAACAATGGGGAAAAATAGCTGTTTCATAATATTACCCTTGAATTTGTTAATTTATAAAATTCCATGCTTTCATTTTACCGAGAGAGTTAGATTATCTATTAATTCTATTATCAGCATAGAAGAGCTTTTCTATTCAATTGTAAACACCTCTTTCAAACGGATATCTTTTGATGAACTGCCAACTTGAAGTTCCCACCTTCCTTTGGCTGTCTTCAGATTGTTTATTCCCGTGTCATAGAATGAAAATTCAGAGGCTGGAATTTTGAAGGTGAGAACTTTACTCTCGCCGGGATTCAGTGTAATTCTTTGGAATCGTTTCAATTGATTGATCGGTACTGTCATCGTTGCATCCATATAATGGGCATAAACCTGGACAACTTCATCGCCTTTCATTTTACCAGTGTTCTTAATCGTTGTCTGAATTTCCACCACGCCATCGCTCTTTATTGCCTCGGAGTTTACCTTTAGATTACTGTATTCAAATTGTGTGTAGGAAAGGCCGTGCCCAAATGGGAACAGAACCGGTTGATCCAAATACATATACGTACGGGGATGATTGATAAGATCATAATCGGACATCGGCGGCAATTGCTGGGTCGAAGCATAGAAAGTCTCTGGGAGTTTACCGCCTGGATTTACATCGCCAAAAAGAACATCTGCAATTGCTTTGCCGCCGTACTCTCCTCCATACCATGCTTCAACGATTGCTTTTGCTTTGTTTTCACAACCAGCAAGAGCAAGAGGCCCACCATTAACAAGGACGATGACAACATTTGGATTGACCGATGCAACTTCGTTGATTAAATCCCTTTGAACCTGAGGCAATTCGATTTCTTTCCGATCGAGTTCTTCCTGAGAAATTCCGGGTGAAATTCCGAGTACAAGAATCGTAGCATCATTTTTTGCCGCAACCTTTTTCGCCGAACTAAAATCTACTTGGTTCAGATCCCAGGTCAGCCGTGCCGTTGCGCCAAGAGCATTATCATAATATTCTACTACTACTTCATATTCCTGTCCCGGTATTAGTTTGACTTCTGCTCCAATAGGTTTTTCGCCATGGTCATTCCAATCGTCAATTAATAATTTCCCATTCAGGTAAAGGCGTGAACCGTCGTCGCAACTTGTCCCCAAATGATAAATCGTATCCGGCGGAATGATTTTACCGGTCCACCGCACGGAGAACTGATCTTTGGGAAGTCCAGCCGCAGGCGAGTTAGTGCCAAAACTAAAATCAATCGTCGAATCTATTCTGGTTACGACCGGCTTACCGGATAGTTCCATATTATCAAAATACTCGCCTTTCATCCCGGTTTTATTTGTTCCGGCGATTTTGGCGAAATATTGTGGTTCGATCACGCTTAGTAGTCCACCACCGATGTCGCATCCCTTAGCATATTCAATTTTAATGCCATGCTCAGCGGCTTTTTCTTTTATTCCTTCGAGTGGACTTACTCGAACATTTGGGAAGCCGCTGTAAATACCAAGCTGGGCTTCTGCCGCATTGGGACCGATAACGGCGATCGTTTTTATTTTATTTCTATCCAGAGGTAATATGCTATCGTTTTTGAGTAGCACAATTGCTTTCTGTGCAGCTTCAAGAGCCAGAGCTCGATGTTCTTTGCAATCGAGTTTTTCTATTGGAATAGAGCTGTATGGTACATTTTCCGGCGGATCGAATTCACCTAACCTGAATCGCGCCGACAGAACTCTCGTTAAAGCGCTATCAAGGTCCTTTTCTTCCAATAATCCGAGATCGAGAGCTCCATACAGGTATTCACGATATTCCTGTCCGCAACTCATATCGCAACCAGCGCGGATACTCCTTGCCACGGCTTCGGCGCCTGTTTCGAAAAAATGATGCCCATACAGCATGTCATTGATGGCGCCGCAATCGGTTACGACATAGCCCTCGAACCCCCAATTGCGTCGCAACAAATCGGTCAATAAAAACATATTCGCATTGCACGGAACATGGTTCAATTCATTATAGGCGCCCATAATAGAATAAGCTCTGCCTTCTACCACAGCTTGGTGGAAAGCCGGTAGATAATATTCGAACATACTGCGCATATCAACATCGGAAGAACCGGTATGACGGCGCTCTTCTTCATTGTTTGCCATAAAATGTTTGGGCGTCGAAACCGTTTTCAAATAGTAAGGATCGTTCCCTTGCATACCTTGAACGAACGCCACACCCATCCGAGAGAGAAGGTATGGATCTTCACTATAGGATTCTTCGTTGCGACCCCAGCGTGGATCGCGCGCAATATTTATAGTCGGACTCCAGTACGTTAGACCTTTCCCCTCGACAACATTAAAAACTCGCGCTTCGTCGGAAATTGCAGTAGCGACACGACGGACAAGTTCAGGATCCCAGGTAGCGCCCAATGCAACTACCTGTGGAAAAGAAGTCGCACCGCTGATAAGGACTCCATGCAAGGCTTCACTCCAATAGTTGTATCGGGGAACTCCCAACCGCGGAATTGGATCCGATTGATTGGTAAGCTGCTTAATCTTTTCATCAACGGTCATTAAGCCGATAAGATCGGAAAGTCTTTCTTTGTAAGAATTTGGTTGGAAGACATTGACAATTACTGAACTGCTTGGTGATTCTTTGCCTTTTAGTTTAGCTGATAGAACTAATAAATAATAACCGGGACGAGGGAAGGTAACTTCTGTAACGGAATTGGCCGCGTCTTTGAAAGTAACCTGCGGATTTTGAGGACAAGTCCATTCTACTTTAATTTTACTGGGAGACACACTTCCTTCGAGTTGGGCTTTATGAGTTACTTCCCAATTGATAATTTGAGGTTTACCGGCATTTACTGTGATATTCTGGGAGTACAAAATAGTACTGCTCATTAAACACAATAATAATGCTGTACATAGTGACTTTCTGATTAATTTTTCCATGCTTACGCTCCTATTAATTGGTTATATTTTTTAATTAATAATCTCAAATGACTACCTAAAACTATTTTAATATCACAAATTTTTTGGTGGATGAAAATTCATTCGCGGTAAGATTGTAGTAATATACTCCACTCGCTAATTTTTCAGCATTGAACAATAGAGTATATGTCCCGGCTTTTTTCTGACAATTCTCTATCGTCACTACTTCTTTTCCCGACACATCATAAACCGTTATCATTACATTTGAAGTGATTGGGATTGAATAAGTAATTTTTGTAGTCGGATTAAAGGGATTAGGATAATTCTGAGAAAGTTCAAAACTCTTAGGTAAACTCGAGTCTTCTTTATTGATTGAAGTAACAAACGGACGCACTCTATAAACCGAGTTACCAGCGGTAATGAATAATGTCCTATTGTCATCATCGCCCCAGGCACAATTTGAAGCGGAAACATTCGATGGTAAAGCAATTTTCCCAATTAATTCGCCCTCAGGAGAGATGACCCATACATAAGATGAGCAGGTGCAATAAATATTACCATCTACATCAATTTTCATCCCGTCCGCATAGCCGAATGGTACGGGAATAGTATATAATAGTTTTTTATTGGTTATGGTAGAATCATCAACCACATCCCAAACATATATTTTATGTACTTGAGAATCATTGACATAGAGTTTGGACTCATCAGGGGAAAAGCAGATACCATTAGGCAAAGTCAATGACGACGTCAGAAGTTGAAGAACACCAGAGGGACTGATTCTATAGACCCCATTGAAACTGAGTTCCTTGCTTTCTCCCGATGGGATATTAAAATCTGGATCGGTGAAGAAAATCGCGCCATCAGATTTAATAACCAAATCGTTTGGACTGTTTAATTTCTTTCCATCATAACTATCTGCCAGCGATGTTTGCGAGCCATCTTTTTCAAAACGAACAACTCTTCTAAGCCCCATCTGCCCGGCAACAAGGCGACCTTCCAAATCATAAGCTAACCCATTAGTGTTATAGGAAGGATCTAAATAAATCTCCTTGCCTTTTTCGGAAGTCCATTTATAAATCTTGTTTCCCTGAATATCAGAAAATAATAAACCGAGACCTGCTCTCCAAACCGGTCCTTCCGGTTGCTGAATTCCAGAAACTATCTCTTCAACTACGGCATCTGGATCAAGTATGACTTGAGAAATAACCGACGATTGAATCAATATGATCAAAACGCTACAAATAGATAGAATCCTTAAAAAAATACCGTTATTGCTCATTTTCCTCTCACTTTTACATTAAAATTGGACTAACATAAATACTACCAGAGATATACATTTATTAAATCTATCATTAATACTAGTTTTAATTCTCTAAACGCTAATCGGATGGTAAACTTTTCGGGCAAGATTCTTTTCATAAATTTTAATCATTACTCTAATAAGATTAAAGTGTACTCCTTTCCAGCTTTAGTATTAAAATCATACAGATGGCTTTTGCGAAGTTCATCAGGAATAATATTCGCATCAGGAGAAATCAAAGGTTCCTTTACTTGAGATATAGCATAAAATGGGTTGGGATTTTCCCCTTTTGCTTCTTCAAGTTTAAAATTGCCCATAGGAATAAGCTTATCGTAGCTTCTTATTCTACAATTACCGCCTATGTTTGATTTTATAGTCAACGTGGAAATTTTACCATTTTGCCATTCTAATCTCACAATTTCAAATCCTCCGCGTAAACGAATACCGGTAATACTTCCGCTTTTCCAAATTTCAGGTAATGCCGGCAATGGAAAGATAAAGCCATCATAGCTTTGTACAATCATTTCCACAACGCCTGCCGTAAATCCAAAATTTCCATCAATTTGAAAAGGTGGATGAGCGTCGAACAGATTTGGATATGTCCCGCCTTTTTGGCTTCCATCTGGTTGGATTGATGGAGATAATTGATTGGTAATCAGTTTCAAAGCATGATCGCCATCAAGGAGGCGAGCCCATAAGTTCACTTTCCATCCCATTGACCAACCGGTGGATTCATCGCCGCGAGCTAATAAAGAAGTTTTGGTGGCTGAAAATAATTCCGGTGTTCGATAGGGTGATATTTGATTGGATGGATATAAGCCATACAAATGCGAAATATGGCGATGGTGGTCTTCAGGATCATCCCAATCCTGCATCCATTCTTGCAACTGCCCCCACCTGCCAATTTGCATTGGCGGCAATTGATGCAAGGTTTCTTTTATTTTTATGACAAATTCTTTGTCAGTGTTGAGAATTTCCGCCACCTTAATTGTTTTAGTAAATAAATCAAAAAGGAGCTGATTGTCCATAGTTGTCCCAGCTGTAATTGAAAATTCCGGATGACAGGAAGGCGCATTTTCCGGAGAAACCGATGGACAGACCACCAACCATTTGTATTGGGGTTCTTCAACTAAAAAGTCAAGATAAAATTCAACAGCGCCTCTCATTGCTGGATACACAGATTTAAGATATTCTCTATCGCCGCTATATTCATATTTTTCAAATAAATGTTGACAAAGCCAAGCACTGCCCATTGGCCACATTCCCCAAAACGCACCATCTACCGGTCCGCAAATACGCCAAATATCCGTGTTATGATGCAATACCCAGCCTTTGGCGCCGTACATACTTTCCGCAGTTTGTCTGCCTGTTTCAGAGAGTTCTTCTATCATCTGAACTAGCGGCTCATTCATTTCGCTGAGATTGGTTGGCTCAGAAAGCCAATAGTTCATCTCCGTGTTTATATTCACTGTATATTTACTATCCCAGGGTGGGTAGAGCTGGTTGTTCCAAATTCCCTGCAGATTAGCAGGCTGTGTACCAGGGCGCGATGAAGAAATAAGCAAGTAACGACCAAACTGAAAACACAATGCAACTAATTGCGGATCGTTACTTTTAGCAAATTGTTCAATCCGAATATCGGTCGGATTTTTTATAGAATCGGTCACTCCGAGATCAATATTAACTCTATTAAAATAGCGCTGATAATCAGCAATATGATTTTGTAACGCTTGCTTATAATTTTTTCTCAAGGCGTTTCGAAGATACGACTGTGCTTTCTCGCCAGCATTTTCGCTAATATCGCTGTAATTTTTAAAACTCGATGCCATTGAAATATAGATTGTAGCAACATCTGCATTATTTACAGTTAGGCTGTTTTGAGATGCCTCAATCGAGCCATTTTCTGTAGTTATTTTTACCTGCACTTGAAATTTTACTTCACCCCTTATCGAATCACAATCGCTCGTTATTCCAGACATAATCAATTTATCATTTCCCTCAGTGAAAATATTTACTGTGCCAGGATGATTCATTGAAGCAGTAAAATTGATTTTACCAGATTTGCTCGCTGAGATTTGGCAAATGATAACCTGATCAGGAAATGAGGCAAAAACTTCACGCTTATATGTTACTCCATCGACTTCATAGCGGGTAGTTGCTACAGCAGTTTCAATATTCAGCTCTCGATAATAATTTGTAAAGTTTTTGTGTTCCGGAAAAGAAAGGTAAAGACTTCCTGCGGTTTGGTAGGGCATACCCTGCGAATTTTTACTAATGAATTTTTGATCCGCTAGTTCCTGGGCTTCTTTATATTTACCATTAAAAATCAATTGCCGGGCTTTGGGCAATGCTTCTTTGGCTTCAAGATTATCATTGCGATGAGGCTGACCACCCCAGATAGTGTTTTCATTGAGCTGAATTTCTTCAAGCCGTGGATCACCAAAAATCATGGCACCCAGACGACCATTACCAATTGGAAGCGCTTCGACCCATTGTTTGGCTGGCTGTTGATACCATAGTTTCATTGGATTATTGGCAGAATCTGAGTTTCTATCAGGTTTTTTTGCGCAACTACTAATAATCAGAGCGAAAGCCAATAAAATGGAAAATTTTGGGATTATTTTGTCTTCTAGAAACCTACTTTTAATTTTTATCTCAATCTTTTAAAAAATAGCTTATTTTAAATTAACATCGAATTAATTTTGATTAATATATAATTTATTTATATATCAGCCAAGTAATTGATATGGATTTTTTAACCAAGATGGTAATTGAAATTACAATGGTGAACTTTCAAAACGCTCTATCGTCTAATCATAAGGCCAAAAATTAATTACAACAGTAGAGATGAAAGCGCTATTCTTGTGATTGAGTTTCTGGCTGGGTAAGGTTTTGCCGAATTGTGTCGGCAATGGTAAGCGGATTGGAGAGTTCGGTAACGTCTATCCAAACGGCTTCGGGATATTGGTTACGAAACCAGGTCAATTGACGCTTGGCATAGCGGCGCGTATTCTGCTTGATATTTTCGCGCATTTCTTCATAACTACACTTTTCGTCGAGATAGATTAAGACCTCCTGATAGCCAAGTGTACGTAGAGATTCCAGCTTCGACCGATAGCCGGCCACAATTAATTTCTGGACTTCGGCGACTAATCCATCGGTAAGCATTTGCTCGACTCGTTCATTGATTCGACGATATAACTCCTCCCGATCAGCATTCAGGATAAAAATTCGGTAAGCGAATGGCGGTCGGCGATCCTGCTTCTGGAAGTGACAACTGGGTGGCTGGCCGGTGATGCGGTAAATTTCAAGGGCGCGGGTTATCCGCTTGACATCGTTTATATGAATTTTCAAAACCGTATCCGGGTCAATTTCGAGGAGCTGATTATAAAGCGCCACAACGCCTTTTTCCTGTAATTCTTGCCGGATTTCCCGACGTATCTCAGGATTAGTAGTGCTTTCATTGAAAATCCCTTTCAGCACGGCATTGACATATAAGCCGGAACCGCCCACAAAAATGGGCAATCTCCCGCGGGACTGGATTTCAGTGACCGTTTTTAAAGCTAAATTGCGGTAAGCGCCAGCGCTAATCTGCTCATCGAGATCGAGAATATCAACTAAATGGTGGGGAATTTCTTGCTGTTGTCGCAAAGTTGGCTTAGCCGTGCCAATATCTAGCCCTCTATATACTTGCCGCGAATCAACTGAGATAATTTCACCATTCAACTGCTTTGCCAGTTCAATCGCAGTCGCAGTTTTCCCTACCGCCGTAGGACCGACAATAAAAGGGATTTTTCGAGAAAGCGCTTCATTGATCGAGTTGGAATTAGCACTCAATTGCTAAGCCCTTTCGAAGCGTTTATCCAGTTCTTTCAGCGACAGATTGACGATAATTGGTCGCCCGTGTGGACAAAAATAAGGATTGCTAGTCGCAAACAAGCGATCCACCAGGTTTTGCATTTCCTCTGTAGTCAACGGATCGCCGGACTTGATAGCGGCTTTACAAGCATAACTGGCGGCGACTTTATCCTGAATGCTGGTGTCTTTGGTGCCGAATTCCTGGTAGTGATCGAGTATTTCGCGGATGATGATATTTTCATTGCCCCAGCGCAAGCCGGCCGGAACCGCTTCAACGGCAACCGTCTGTTTGCCAAATTCCCGCATACGGAATCCGAGTTTTTCCAGAAATGGTAATATTTCCAGGAGAGTGGAAAAATCATTCACGGTGAGTTCGACAACCACCGGGAACAACAACTGTTGTGCTTTCCAATTTTCACCGCGTATAGATTCCTGAGCTTCTTCGAAGAGGATCCGTTCGTGGGCAACATGCTGATCAATAATCACCAGCCCGGACTTGACCTGACTGATGATATACTTATTATGGACTTGATAAACCGCTACACTGGGACGAAAATCATCAGCCTCGCTGGTCTCGCCCTGCTCGACAAAACGCCGAGCCCGTTCCTGCCATTTAGTGCTGTCGCCGGCGGCAAACGGTGTAGGCGGGATTTCTACATCTGGAACATTGAAAGTTTTTCTCGATGAATCAAATTCTGACTGTTTAGAAGGAGATTGATCCGGAGCCGGGATCTGAATTTGCGTTCCTTTCGGCGGCGGAGGTGTAGTATAATAATGGTGCGGCGCAAAAGTTCCTAAATCAGGAATGACGTTTGTAATTGACTTCAGGCTGTTCGCAGTGGCTTGCTTTAAAAACTGATAAACGCGATCTTGCTCACGAAATTTTACTTCCATTTTAGTCGGGTGGACATTGACGTCAATTTGTTCCGGCGGCAGTTCTAGGTTCAGGCAATAGAATGGGAATTCGCTCCGCGCCAGCAATCCGCCATAGCCGCTGATTATCGCATGATTCATCAAGCGATCATTAACAAAGCGACGATTGATGTATAAAAATTGTTCGCCACGCCGGGCGCGCACCAGATTCAGATTGCCGATATAACCGGAGACTTTAAGTTCATCAGCGACTGACTCAACCGGCAGAAGATTTTGACTATATTCTGGGGCAAAGAGATTAGCGATGCGTTCTGCCAGACTGCTTGGCGACAAGTTGTAAATTTCTCTATCATTGTGGATAAAAATAAAACGCAGATCGTAATGGATGAGAGCAAATTCTTGCATAACATCGACGATATGACGAAACTCAACCTCGGCACTTTTTAGAAATTTGCGACGGGCAGGAATATTATAGAACAAATTGCGGACTGAAATCGTCGTACCCGGTTTGGGACTGGTGGGTCTGATGTCGCGGAACGTGCCGCCTTCGATGCGTAATTCATAACCTTCATTTGCGCCCCGCAGAGTAGAGATGGCGGTAACGATTGCTACCGCCGCAATGCTTGCCAGAGCCTCGCCGCGGAAACCGAGAGTATGGATATTGGTTAGGTCTTCGACGGTGGCAATTTTGCTGGTAGCATATCGTTCGAAAGCCAGAAGGAGATCATCGCGATTCATACCCTCTCCGTTATCAACCACCTCGCATAATGTTTTACCGCCGTTGCGAATAACGACGATAATTTCGTCGGCGCCGGCGTCTATGCTGTTTTCGACTAATTCTTTGACAATCGAAGCCGGACGCTGGACGACTTCTCCAGCGGCAATTTTATTTGTCAGATTTTCCGATAGTATTTTTATTTTCGACATTAATTCTGAAATCCATTCATTTTGCTTCAGTAATTTAACCAATTCTTTTAATTTTTCTGTGCTGGACGCCTATTTATGATTAATCGGAATTCACGGAATGTCAAGGTCCGCCCTGTCATCCTGAGCTCGTCGTTTTCCTGTCATCCTGAGCTTGTCGAAGGATGAGCTCGTCGCTCTTTGTCATCCTGAGCTCGTCGAAGGATGAGTCCCTCACAAGACTTAGGGTCAGCGATCCTGTCACTCTTCGACAGGCTCAGAGTGACATCCTACCTGTCATCCTGAGCTTGTCGCTTTTCCTGTCATCCTGAGCTTGTCGAAGGATGACCTGGCGGATCAATGGTCGCTTAAGTCAAGGATTTATCGATAGCCTACAGATATTTTAACTAGTGAGCTGTTTTCCAAACTCCGCTAAACGATATTCGATAATCTTTTTGGCGGGATCGAAAGGCGCGATGGCATTCAAACCGAGCGATTGCACTGCCATCTGGATGAGCTCGCTTTCCGGAGCGTCTTCCGAATAGCCTTGTTTTTTCAGATAATAACGCCCAGCCATCAGAAGCGCCTCCTTTGGAATCAGTCCGACCAGCTCCGAACCCGTAACGCGCAGACCTCTGGCATTGGCGAGCCGTCGGATTTCTTCGAAAACGACGTGCGGCGGGGTAACTTTGTAGTTCGTCAAATTAGTCGAAACCTGCGCCATTTTATATTCGTCAATGTACCAGCCGACCGCCTTGACATTTTTCAATAAACCGGTTTCGTAAATTGGTTCACCTTGGGAATTATACATTTTATTTCCATTTTGATCGCGTTTGATACGACCTTTTTCACGAATTGTTAGAGCGATGTCGTTTGCTTGTTGGCGGTCGCGGGTATCAATGTTAACATTGAAGGCAATCAGGAAATTACGAACGCCGATAATCGTCGCCCCGGACTTGGGATTAAAAATTGGTTGCCCGTAATCGGGTCGCCAGTTCGGATCGCTGAGTTTTTGTTTGAGACCCTCGTATTCTCCGGCGCGGATATTTGCCAGATCAATGCGTTCTGGTTTTTGAGCAGATTTTTCATAAAGATAAACTGGGATGTATAGTTCCTCAGCCACGCATTTTGCCAATTGATGCGAGAGAGCGATACATTCTTCCACGCTTATTCCGGAAATTGGAACGAGCGGGCAAACATCGGTAGCTCCGAGTCGCGGATGAGTGCCGCGATGATGACGCATATCAATCAACTCGGCGGCTCTGGCAATTCCAGCAAAAGCCCCATTAATGACGCTTTCGCGATTGCCCACAAAGGTTATCACGGTGCGATTGACACTAGCACCGGAATTGACATCCAGTAGTTTTACGTCTTTCACCTTTTCGATTGCCACTGCGATTGCCCTGATTACATCGTGATCACGACCTTCACTGAAATTGGGGACGCATTCTATTATTTCGGTCATCAATTACCCTGCCACTACAACGATATAGAAAATTTTTTCGAGTAATTCTATAATAATAGCCTTTTTAAAAACATCAACACCAATAGTATAATGATCATCCATATCAGAGTTGATAACAGAGAGCGCGGTGATTTCCGAGGAACTCTACTTTGGCGGTTAAAATGAAATTTCCCGTCACGCTGTTCCTCAAGTCTGCTAGATATGTCAAATTTTTTTGTGGGTCTCGTGTACATTATTAGATACCTCCAAATAATTGCGAGAAAAAGTTTACGAATGGATTAATGAAAGCTCCCAGAATAGAGAAATTCGTAACCATCCCGACAATTATAACAGCCATTAAAATAAAACTGCCGTATCGCTCTAACCAGTTAATCTGGGCTTCATAACGCGGTGGAACCAGTCCCATCAGGATTTTGGAACCATCCAGCGGAGGAATCGGCAGTAAGTTGAAAATCGCCAGCGCCAGGTTGATTTGCAAGCTGAGAATTACCATCACATAAAGCGGCTGTAGCACACTTAGCGGCAGGAAACTAAAATATCCGCCCTGAAAAAGTCTCGCCAATAAACCGCTCAGCAAAGCTATAAACATATTAGCTAACGGTCCGGCGGCGGCGACTATCAGCATATCACGTTTGGGATTACGAAAATAGCGTGGATCAACTGGCACCGGACGCGCCCAGCCGAAATGTACCAGAAAAAGCATCAATGTCCCGATCAGATCGAGATGTGCAATTGGGTTCATTGTCAGACGTCCAGCCATTTTTGCCGTTGGATCGCCCATTTTGTAAGCCGTCCAGCCATGCATATACTCATGAAAAGTAAGAGCTAGTAGAATCGGCGGAATAAGCAGAATTATTACTTGAAAGTTCATTAATACCTCGGGTGAAAAGTGCGGTGTTGTTCGATTAAAAATTCGCGATCGAGATGGGTGTAAATCTGCGTCGTAGCAATGTCGGCGTGCCCCAGCATTTCCTGCACTGCTCGCAAATTAGCGCCTCCTTCCAATAAATGAGTTGCAAATGAATGGCGGAAAACGTGGGGGCTTATCGGTTTGCGAATATCAGCTAGACGTACATATTCCTGAATAATATTCCAGACCGCCATTCGGGTGAGCGGAGCCCCGCGCATACTTAGAAAAAGAAAATCGCGGCTTTTACCGTATCTAATTAGCAACGACCGTACCGCCGTAATATAATTCTTAATATCGTGAGCCGCGCGGTTTCCAAATGGCACGACGCGTTCTTTGGCTCCCTTACCGAAAACGCGCATAACACCCTGGTGAAAAAATACATCGCCCATCTTGAGTCCAATCAACTCCGAAACTCTTACGCCGGTAGAATAGAGAGTTTCGATCAAAGCCCGATCCCGAATACCTTTATTGACCGTGCAATCAATGGCATTCAAAATAGCGTCTATTTCTTCGACCTCGAGCACTTTCGGTAATCGGCGCGGTAGGCGCGGTGATTGCAAGAGTTCGGTCGGATCCTGCGCAGTGATGCGCTCACTAAAAAGAAAACGATGGAAAGCCCGAATCGAGCTGTAATTACGCGCCAGACTACTGGCCGCTAATCCCAATTCAGTCAATACATTGATGTAATTTTGGATGTCACTAAAACGGACTTTGCTGATGTCGTTAATTTGTTGTTGGGTTAGAAATTGACTAT
This sequence comes from Fidelibacterota bacterium, assembly GCA_018002295.1. Taxonomy (GTDB): domain Bacteria; phylum Fidelibacterota; class UBA2242; order UBA2242; family UBA2242; genus JAGNGI01. The sequence goes on along the minus strand of JAGNGI010000010.1, from coordinate 16,238 downwards.
AGCGTTCCAGATCAGTGCTATAGGCTTGGATAGTATTCGGGGCGAGATTACGTTCGACCTTGAGATAATTGATAAAATCTTGAATTTCGCTTATCATTTAAGATCAATTGGTTCATATAGTTCCATATAAAGCTGACTCGATTAATTCACAAAGAATATGACCGACGGTAATATGACATTCCTGAATACGCTGAACGTTATCGGAAGGGATTTTAATCGCAAGATCAACTTTTTCGGCTAAACGCCCGCCTTTTGCACCGGTCAGCGCTATGGATTTGATACCTTGCATACGAGAAAATTCAACGGCTTTGATCACATTTTCAGATTCGCCACTGGTACTGATGGCGATTAGCACGTCTCCCACCTTCCCAAAAGCCTCCACCTGCCGCACGAAAACCAAATCGTACTTGTAATCATTCCCGATAGCGGTCAATAGAGAAGTATTGGTGGTCAGCGCCAGGGCTGGAATTGCCGCTCGTTCTAACTTTAATCGCGAAATTAATTCAGCCGCCAGGTGTTGCGCGTCCGCGGCACTGCCGCCATTACCACATAAAAGCACCTTGCCGCCGGCGCGATAGCAATCAATTAACATTTGGGCGGCGGCTTCGATCGAGTCAACCGCCGTTACGATTGTTTGACGCTTTACTTCAGCGCTTTCTTCTAACTGAGCGATTATTTTTTGGTGCAAGATGGCTTCGGTCTAAAAATGCTCTTTGACATGCACAGCTCGGACAAACTCCTTAGCCAATCCGATATTGGCGTCATTATCAAAGACATTGCCGGTTACGATGAATGTTGCCCCGGCTTCGACTTTGGCACGGGCTTCGTCCGGAGTACGAATACCACCGCCTACAAATACCGGGATGTCAATATAATCACAGACGGCTTTCACGAGTTGATTGGGGATGGAACGCTCGGCTCCGCTACCAGCTTCCAGATAAACTGTACTCATTCCCAAATATTGAGCGGCTAAAGCGTGCGCCATTGCAATTTCAGGCTTATTGATCGGCAGAGGACGTGTATTACTCATAAATTCAGCCGTGGTAGTCCTGCCGGATTCGAATAGCATATAACCGGTAGAAATCGGTTCAATGCCTAATTTGCGGATAACTGGTGCGGCGATTACGTGTTCGCCAAATAGAGCGTTCGGATTGCGCCCGCTGATGAGAGAAATGTATAAAACCGCATCGGCGCGGTTCGAAACCTGAGCGACCGAACCGGGGAAAATTATCACTGGCACGTCGCTTTCAGTTTTGACAATATCCAGGGTTTCGTGGAATCCACCGCCGATAATTAAACTGCCACCGACTAAAATAGCATCCACACCACAGGCGCAAATTTCTCGCACGAACGCTTTTAATTCCGGCGTCGAGCGTGTGTCAGGATCAATCAATACAAAATATCCACCGCCTTTCAGGCGGGCTTTTTCGAGTAATTGATTTAAGACTCCCATTGTACCTAAAATTTAGCCAAAATTTTTACAAAATCACTAATTTCTTGCAAATTACGTTTTTCTGTGACGGCGATCAACAAATAATTCTCCCATTCACGACGATATTGACCGAGATCAATCCCCGCAAAAAAACCGGTTGCAAGCGCCGCCGCCGCGATTTCTGCCACCGGGCGGGGCGTTTTTACGACAAACTCTTTAAAAAACGGCTGACCGGCAAAGGGCAAAGAATAACCGGGCAGGCCGGCAATTTTATCTGCAAGATAATGACTATTATTAAGACATAGTTCGGCTACTTTTCGCAAGCCGGTTTTACCCATAAGGGCTAAATAAATGGTAGCCGCCAGCGCCATTAAACCCTGATTGGTGCAAATATTCGAGGTGGCTTTTTCCCGCCGAATGTGTTGCTCGCGTGTCTGCAAAACTAATACATAACCGCGCTTTCCTTCGACATCAGTCGTCTGACCAACGATTCGGCCGGGCATATTACGAACATATTGCCGTCGCGTGGTGAAAACACCGAGATAAGGACCACCAAACGATTGATGAATCCCGAGCGGCTGACCTTCGGCTACGGCAATATCCGCACCGAGTTCCCCGGGTGTTTTTAGGATGGCTAATGAAATCGGATCAACGGACATTATTAATAAAGAACTTTTAGCATGAATAATTTCGGCAATATAGTTTAAATCTTCAATAATTCCAAAGAAATTGGGCGATTGCACTAAAACGGCCGCCGTCTGATTATCAATCATTTCTTTCAGAACGGATAAATCGGTTTGGCCATTTTTCTCCGGCAAGTCGGCAAGTAGGAAATCACGAGCGCTCAAATATGTTTCCAGAACTTCACGAGCAAGTGGGTTAATCAGCGGCGAAACCAGAAATTTTTTCCGTTGGGTAATATTTGCCGCCATAATAGCCGCTTCTGCCAAAGCCGTGGCACCGTCATACATCGAGGCATTAGCAACCTCCATATCAGTCAGATGACAAATTTGTGACTGGTATTCATAAATAGCCTGGAGTGTGCCCTGGCTGACTTCAGCTTGATAAGGAGTATAGGCTGTATAAAATTCCGATCGCGAAATTAAAAAATCAACCACAGCCGGGATGAAGTGATCATAAGAGCCACCGCCGAGAAAGGACACTTGCTTTTCACTGTTACCATTTTTCTCAGACAGTTCCTGCATAGTCTTAGTTAGCTCAATTTCTGAAAGAGCGGGCGGTAAATTGATCCGGCATTGCTCCCGGAATTTTTCCGGAATATTGGCAATCAAGTCGTTAAAACTGGCGACTCCCAGGTTCTCCAAGATTGCGCGTTCCGTATCGCAGGTATTCGGTATGAAGTGCATAATCTAACTGATTAATTTCTCGTAATCCGCCGGGGCGAGTAATGTTTCCAATTCCATCGAATTAGATAATTTAATACTGGCAATCCACCCTTCGCCGTAAGGATCTTTATTGACGAGTTCGGAAGCATCCTTTAGCGCTGAATTAACGGCAACGATTTCACCACTAACCGGCGAATAAATATCAGCAACGGTCTTAACCGCTTCGATCGTTCCGATTACATCGCCGCGCGAAATCACGTCGCCGACTTTCGGCAGATCGATATAAACTACATCACCCAACTGGCTTTGAGCGTAGTCGGTAATACCGACGACTGCAACTGCGTCCTCGATTCTAGCCCATTCATGATCTTTCGTATATTTCAAGTTAGCTGGCACTTTCATGCGGATATTCTCCTTATTAAAACGAAAAATTATTTAAAAAATTAATATTAAAATCGCCCTTTCGAAAAGCCTCATTCCTGATTATAGCCTTATGGAAAGGAATGGTGGTAGGAACGCCTTCTATAATTGTTTCATCTAAGGCGCGTTCCATTCTGACAATTGCCTCATCCCGATCTTTTCCATGCGTAATTAATTTACCTAAAAGAGAATCATAATAGGAAGGAATTTCGTAACCGGCATAAACGTGAGTATCCATTCGCGTTCCGGGACCGCCGGGTGAATGGAAAGCCTGAATTTTTCCCGGCGCTGGCCTAAAATTCTTGGTTGGGTCTTCGGCATTTATGCGGCATTCGATCGCATGTCCACGCAAGTTGAACTTCTTCATCCATTTGGGAATTTTAGCGCCATCAGCCAGCCTGATCTGCTCTTTGACCAGATCAATACCAGTCACCATTTCCGTTACCGGATGTTCCACTTGAATACGAGTATTCATTTCCATAAAATAAAAATTACGCTTGCTATCCACTAAAAATTCAATGGTACCAGCACTGGAATATTTGACCGCTTTAGCCGCTCGCACCGCAATCTTGCCGAGTTTATCACGCATTTCTTCATCAACCACCGGCGAAGGCGATTCCTCAATCAGCTTTTGATGGCGGCGCTGAATCGAGCATTCTCTTTCACCCAGATGAATGACATTACCGTAATTATCACCGATTATTTGGACTTCGATGTGGCGGGCATCCTCGACTAATTTTTCGATGTATATATCGGGATTGCCGAAGGCTTTCTGAGCTTCTTCACGAGCATTATTAAAGGCATTTTCGAGTTCGGCAATCTGGCGGACAATGCGCATTCCCCGGCCTCCACCTCCAGCGCTGGCTTTCAGGATAATGGGATAGCCGTAGCTTTCGGCAAAGCGTTTGACTTCCTCGATATTTTTCACGACCGTATCTGTGCCAGGAATAACCGGAACCCCCGCCTTTTTGACCGTCTCGCGTGCCTGAGCTTTATTGCCCATCGTCCGGATTGCCGCCGGATGCGGCCCGACAAATAGAATCTCATTATCCTCGCACATTTGAGCGAAATCGGCATTTTCGGCCAGAAAACCATATCCCGGATGAATCGCATCGGAGTTAGTAACTTCCGCGGCACTGATGATGTTAGCCATTTTTAAATAGCTATTCTTACTTTCAGGCGGCCCAATGCAAACTGCTTCATCGGCAAATCGCACGTGCAGAGAAAGAGCGTCCGCGGTCGAATAAACTGCCACCGTCGGAATATTCAATTCCTTACAAGCCCGGATTATTCTTAAAGCTATTTCACCGCGATTGGCAATCAGGAGTTTTTTAATCATTAAAATTCAATCGTAGAAATGTTATTCAGTTTTTTCGATTATAAAAAGGGTTTGATTATATTCAACCGGCTGGCCATTTTCAACGAGAATCTTGGTCACTTTTCCGGCGACCTCAGCTTCGATTACATTCATTATTTTCATAGCTTCAATAATACAAAGCGGTTGCCCGACAGCCACGGTATCTCCTACATTTACATACGGTTCCGCATCCGGCGCTGGTGAACGATAAAAAGTCCCAACTATAGGCGCTTTAACCTCAACCCCCTTGTGGTTAATTTCTTCCGTAACAGCCGTCCGAGATTCAAAAGTGATTGTTTCCGCCAACTGTGGCTTATTACCTTTTTTAGCTTTTTGAGGCGCCGGAGCTACTTCCACTCCGGTAGATATTCCGGTATTACTATTTTTACTAATGCGGATTTTCTGACCCCAACGCGAAATTTCGATTTCGTCGATTTCGTGCGATTCGAGAATCTTCACTAATTCGAGAATTTTTTCTTTCCTCATTACCCCTCCGGGTTTTTATTTAACGCGTTCGCAGTACTGACCGCTCCGTGTATCAATCCGAATAATATCTCCGGCATTGATAAACAGTGGAACCTGTACTGTATAGCCCGTTTCAAGAACGGCTGGCTTGGAGGCGCCGGTAACTGTGTCGCCTTTCATGCCCGGTTCGGTTTTCACAACCTTGAGATTAACAAAAATCGGCACTTCGACGTCAATCGGTTTCCCATCAAAAAAAGTCACCTTGACCAATTCGTTTTCCTTGATAAATTGGGCGGCATCTTTGAATATCTCCTCGGGCACGGTAATCTGCTCGAATGTTTCGGTATTCATCAAAACATAGTCTGAACCGTCGCGATATAGAAACTGCATTTCGACGGCTTCTAAACGCACAATGTCAATTTTCTCGCCGGAGCGAAAGGTATTTTCAATAACCTGTCCGGTACGGATTTTTTTGAATTTGGTCCAGACCCGCGCACCACCTCGTCCCAGTTTAATATGCTGAAATTCAATAACCTTTACCAGATCGCCGTTAAAATTTATCACCAAGCCATTCTTGATGTCTGCTGTTGTAGCCAAGCGTACTCCATTTTAAAAATCTAAAGTGATAAGGAATTTACAGGCACGCTGAATTATTTTCAAAGATTTTTCCAATTAATATAGACTATTCAAACTTTTCTCAACGGAATTTTTCTTCATTAAAATACGAATAAATCATAGATTTTACCACTATGTTTGTCAATTTCAATTCGGTTACTACGATTCCAGCAATACCGGATTGGTGGTTCTGGCTCTGGCCGGTTCTAATGTATGCCGAAATGCATTACCGGTTAAAATTTCTACAGGGAAGGTTATTTAAAAGACAACCGGAAATCCTCTTTGATGTACCTCGTCGGGTACAAACTACCCGACTGCCACTCGTTCTGATAATCAAAGACGCTCATTGGTTTCCGGTTACTTTGAAACAGGTTATCCTTAAAATTACCTCTCCTTTCGACGATAACTTATGCGTTGAGCAAGTTTTTAGTGAAAATCTCAAAGTAGATGAACCGTGGTTTACGCGCGAATATAGTCTGGAGGTAGCCAAATACCGAAATCATCAATTGAGCGTTAATTGTACAGCAATTTTGGATTGCAACGGACGAATTATTACTATTCAAAATGATAACTACGCCGGTCTCAGTCAAGCGGATTTCAGCGTTTATGTTGATTCAGAACCATTGCCAGCTGATTCCGGCTGGATTTGGGGCGATTTGCATTGTCATTCACAATGGACTTCCGATCAGGTCGAATTCGGTGTGCCGTTGGCTGTACTGCCTGATCTGGCAAAAGCAATGGGTCTATCGTTCTGTGGGTTGGTTGAGCATTCTTATGATCTGGACGATTTACCGGATTCCTGGACAAAAAATGATCCCGAATTACGTCAATGGTTCGCTTATCGCCAAGCCGTTCAAGCCACCAATGCCAAACTTAATGACTTCATCATCATTCCCGGAGAAGAAGTCTCAGTAGATAATGGCTTGGGACGCAATGTCCACCTGGCAGTCTTGAATAACTCTGAATTTTTCCCCGGCTCGGGTGATGGACTGGAGCGTTCAGTCGGTTTCGCCTCGGAACTGACTTATCAGCGGGTACTCGAGCGAGCCGAATCACAGGCACTAATTTTTGCGGCTCACCCGCTCTGTAAACCGCCTCTCACTCAACAAATCATTGCTCGGCGTGGCATCTGGAATCCTCACGATCATTTCCAGCGTCTGAATGGCTGGCAAATTCTGAATGGTCAGGAGGGAAAGGAATTTAGCGCCAGTCGTAATTTCTGGATAAAAAAATTGCTTTCCGGCAATCATAGTTATATCTATGCTGGCAATGACTCCCATGGCAACTTCAATCGCTTTCGGCAGGTGAAAATTCCCCTAATTTTAATGCACGAAAATGAACAGCAAATTTTTGGTGAGTTTTTAACTGGCGTCCAGACTGATCTTTCCGCCGGACTCGACCATCTAGTCGCCAATCTGAAAAACGGAGCCGTAATTGTCTCCAATGGTCCTTTTCTGAATATTAAGGCTATCGATTCGCGGCAAAACCGATATGCGATCGGACAAACTATGCCAGAATTACCGCAGAGCGTTGAAATCACCGCTCTATCAACTCGTCATTGTGGAGCCATCCATTCTATCCGATTGTACATCGGTAATTTTGAGCGCCAAGTGGAAGAAATTAAGACCGTAGAAGTTGCTGGCGGTATTTATAGAAATATAATAAACTTACCGGTGTCAAATCTACCAAACAGCGGTTATTTTCGGGCGGAAGTTGAAACTAAAAAAAGAAAATTCGCCCTAACTAATCCAATCTGGTTCAGCTAGCACTTTAAGCGAAATTGGAATAACGAAAAAGTTTTATCAATTTGAACAGTTTAATATCTCCAGTGATTTTAAGAGCCACATTAAAAGTGCATAGGCATTTCAAATTCCCCTGGAAGCAAAACCTTTTAAATCAGCGAGAATCTTATGAATTTTACCTTTAGTATTTATTATGCGCCTTTGATTTTGTCCATTATTATCTGTGCAGTAATAATGTTCCATTCGTGGCGGCTTCGCCGTGATAGTCATGGTATTGCGTTTTTCTTTTTGGCTTTTGGATGTATTATATGGGCATTTTGCAATATAATGGAATACGGCTTTAATACCCTAAGCACCAAGACGTTTTGGGTATCAATCGAATATATCGGCATTGAAATGGTTATCGTAGCCTGGTTCATTGTAATAGCCAACTTTACCGGTCAAACTAAGTTTACGACCCGTCGGTCAATTCTTTTATTGTGTATAATTCCGATTATCACTGTATTTCTAATATGGACAAATCGTTATCACGGCTTGATGCGCCGGAATATCACTCTGGACACCAGCGGTCCATTTTCTATAATAAAAAAATCCTATGGCATTTGGTTCTGGGTTACTTTCGCCTATAGCAATTTGTTGATGATTTCCAGCTCGATAATGCTAATGCAACGTCTGATCCAACCGCCCAAACTGCGTCGTTCGCAAATCCTGGCGCTGATGGCTTGCGCCTTATTTCCATGGGTCGGCAATTTTCTTTATGTTTTCAATCTATTGCCAGCACCCTGGTCGCGACTTGATATGACCTCGACTTTACTATCAGTTTCAGGGGCTATAATGGCTTTCGGGCTATTTCGATTACAAATAATGGAAATTGTCCCAATCGCCCGTGATTGCATTCTGGAGAACTTAACTGACGCTATTTTGGTCATAGACAAGCGCAACCGGGTAGCCGATTACAATCCGGCTTGCCAAGCTATGTTAAAGTTAGACCGGATTATCATCGGGCAATCGGTTAAAGAAGTTCTAAATCATTGTGCCATTCGGCCGGAACTTATCAACGAAATAAAAAATGGTCAGGAAGAAATCTCGTTTACCTTTGGCAATGAAACCAAGATCTACGATCTGCGCATCCTATCGCTTTTCAAAAAGAAGCAAAAACTATGTGGTCGTATATTCCATTTTCGCGACGTTACCGACAAGCGACTAGCTGAAATGCATTTGGAAAAAACCGTCGTTGACTTACGCCGGGCGCTAACCGAAGTCAGAACCCTATCTGGCTTGCTTCCGATCTGTTCGTCCTGTAAAAAAATCCGCGACGACACCGGCTATTGGAAAGATGTAGAAACCTATATTAGCCAACATTCAACGGCTGAGTTCAGTCACGGAATTTGCCCAGATTGTATGCAGAAACTTTACCCGGAACAGTATGAAACCTTGGTAAAAAAGGGTAAGATTAGCACCAAATCTAACGAATCCTAAAAATAGCTTGACTTGCGATTAATTTCATAAGTGCTTAGTAAGTGCTTTTAAGTTCTAGTAAGAAAATCCATTATTAAAAGGATTGCATAATTGTATGGATGTATGATTGGAATTACCTGGATGCTGTAGGTATTTTAATTTATTATAAGCATTTAAGTTGTGAGCAGTTTGACAGATGGATTAACCCTATGTTCCGGCAATTTCGGCGGCGTGAAAAGAACTGCGCACCAGCGGCCCAGCAAAAACCACCCGAAAACCAATTCCCAATCCGAATGTCTCGTAGGATTTGAATTCTTCAGGATGAACATAGCGCGCGACCGGAAGGTGATCTTTCGTCGGCTGAAGATACTGACCGATCGTCAGAATATCGCAACCGGCGGTGAAGGCGTCTTGCATTAGTTCGTGGATTTGTTCGTCGGATTCTCCTAATCCGACCATAATGCCGGTTTTGGTAATTGCGCCACGTTTTTTCGCCTCGGAAAGAAGCCGAAGCGATTGCTCGTAATTAGCCTGCGGACGCGCAATCGGATAGAGCGCCCGAACAGTTTCGAGATTATGACCGAGGATATCGGGTTTGGCGTCCAGTACAATTTCGAGAGCGTCAATGTTTCCTCGAAAATCGGGTATCAAAACTTCGATTTTGCAGTCCGGATTTTGGCGACGAATTTCGCGAATTGTTTTCGCCCAGATTGCCGCGCCGCCATCCGGTAAATCATCGCGGGTTACCGAAGTTAATACGGCATATTTCAAACCCATTAGACTTACCGCCTGACCCACTTTAGCCGGTTCTTTCTCATCAATTGCTGTTGGCTTCCCACTGGCAACGGCGCAAAACCGGCAATTACGCGTACAAACATTTCCGAGAATCATTAGTGTCGCCGTTCGCCTCTGCCAGCAATCGCTCTGATTGGGACAGTGCGCCGATTGACAAACAGTATGAAGATGATTAGTATTAATGATTCTCTGCAAATCGCGGAAATCATCATTGACACCAATTTTTATTTTCAGCCAATCAGGTTTCATTTATTGATTAAAAGTTTTAGTATTTATTCGGGTTAAAATTCGTGTTTGTTCGTGGTTCACCAAAACCAAACTGAGCGACGAACTCTTTTACAATGACCGCCTTCACGGCATCCATAGTAACTGCCGAATTCAGATCGCACATTCGGGTAACACCTTTCGTCGCCAGACCGCAAGGCACAATTCCACCGAATAGCGACAAATCAGTCGTGACATTCAGCGCAAATCCGTGCATCGTAACCCAGTGCGAGACGCGCATCCCGATCGCCGCAATTTTTTGATTTGCCAACCAGATTCCTGTCAAGCCTTTGATTCGTTCGGCATGGATGTCGAATTTTACCAGAGTTTTAATCAATACTTCTTCGACAGAATTGACATACCAAGCAATGCTCGTTTTATGCTCTTTTAAATTGAAAATCGGGTAGCCGACCAGTTGTCCCGGCCCGTGATAGGTAATGTCGCCGCCCCGATCAATTTGATAAACTTCTATTCCGCGCTTTTTCAAATATTCTTGCGAGGCGAGCAAGTGTCGGGCATCGGCATTTTTCCCCAGAGTATAAACATTGGGATGCTCGACAAGAATCAGCGTATCCGGAATTTGACTGGCAAGGCGTTCGGCATGTAATTTTTTCTGGATTTCCCAGGCTTCGCCGTAGGGACACAGACCAAGGTCGAGAACGTCTAGTATTTTAACTGCAGAGGGCACCAGAGTATTTTTCTTTTCGATAATTTCCGACCACGTTAGTTCGTGACTATCCCGTTTTTTAATTAACTTAATTATTACTGGTGAACCGATTCGCCGAAAGCGTCGTGAATGGCTTCGATGAGCGCCTCGGACAGAGTCGGATGGGCATGAATGGAATCCTTTAGCTCGTCATAAGTCAACCCATGATCAATCGCCAGAACCAGTTCCGGTAGAAGTTCAGTCGCTTCAGTGCCGATGATGTGGGCACCAATTGGTTTTTGCGTTTTGCCGTCGAAAATGACTTTGACGAAACCGTCGCTCTCGCCGGAAGCCACCGCCTTGCCGTTAGCGCGGAACATAAAACGCCCGATTTTTAATTCATAGCCAAGTTCCGATGCTCTTTTCTCCGTTAAGCCGACGCTGGCAACCTGTGGCTGACAGTAAACGCAGCTAGGAATCGCCGCGTAATTGACCGGCGCGGGATTCTTCCCGGCTATGAATTCAACCGCGTGCTTGCCCTCTGCCGACGCAACATGCGCCAGACAAGGATTACCAATGACATCGCCGATGGCGTAAACGTTCGGAATGTTCGTCCGAAAATGCTCATCAACTTTAATCCAGCCTTTTTCAGTGCTAACTCCGAGTTCTGCGAGACCCAGATTATCTGAATTCGGCTGAACGCCGGTTGCCACTAAAGCATAGTCGGCGACCAGAGTCTGCGATTCACCGCCGGAATTGAGCGCCACCTCGACGAAATTGCCTTTTGTTTGAACGCTTTTAACTTTGGTGTGAATGTGAATGCCGATTTGCCTCTTGCGAAACGCGCGAGACAGTTCTCTGGCGATTTCCTCATCTTCGATCGGTAAAATTTGTGGCAGTATTTCGACCAGATTCACTTCGACACTAAAGGCGTTGAATAGGTAGGCGAATTCAACTCCAATGGCGCCTGCGCCGACGATGATGATGGATTTCGGAATCTGCGGCAAAATCATAGCTTCGCGACTACTGATGACGCGTTTTCCGTCAATTTCGACGTTGGGAATCGAGCGCGGGCGGGCGCCGGTGGCAATTACGATATTTCGCGCCTTGAGCCCGGTGGTGGAATTATCGTCCGGATTAACGACCTCAACCGTTTGCCGGTCGCGCAATTTGCCGTAACCTTTGACGACTGTGACTTTATTTTTCTGGAATAGAAATTCGATGCCTTTCGAAAGGCGAGCGGCGACCTCACGACTGCGGCGGATAACTTGGGTGAAATCGAGTTGCGGTTGAGCTATTGTGATCCCGAATTCGTCCAACGTGCGCAGATTCTGCCAGACTTCCGCATTTTTGAGCAAGGCTTTGGTCGGGATACAGCCCCAGTTCAGGCATATTCCGCCGAGCTCGGCTTTTTCAACCAATGCGACCTTCATTCCAAGCTGGGCGGCGCGGATAGCGGCTACGTATCCACCCGGTCCTGACCCAATGACTATCAAATCAAAATTATCCATAGTTATTCCTTATTATTTTTTCTCCAATGCCTTTTTCAGAGAGGCAATTTCTTTAGCAAAGTTCTCGTCGCCGCCGGGCGTCTCCAGAATCATCGGCAAATTCCCAAAACGGTCATCATTTATCAAACGATAAAAAACTTCCCAGCCCAGAAAACCGTCTCCGAGATTGGCATGGCGGTCAACGCGCGATCCGAGCGGTTTTTTGCTATCGTTTAGGTGAAAGCATTTCAGTCGGCTTAAACCGATTACGTCGTCGAATCTGGCAAAAGTTTCATCGTATTTTGCCGGACTAACCAGATCGTAACCAGCCGCATAAGCATGACAGGTGTCGAAGCAAACCCCCAGTCGTTCTGGATGAGCAGAATAATCAATAATCTGGCGCAATTCCTCAAAAGCGTTACCAACATTCGTGCCCTGACCGGCAGTCGTTTCCAGTAGAAACATCGGACGACAATCCGGCGTTTTTTCAATGGCGTAGTCGAGACTCTCGGCGATTTTACGCAAAGCAAAATCCACACCGGCACCCATATGCGAACCGGGATGAAAAACGATATACGGAATTTTTAGTGCTTGCGAACGCCGAATCTCCTCAATAAAAGCCTTGCGCGACATCGCCAATTTAACCGGCTCCGGACTTGCTAGATTGACCAGATAAGAGTCGTGAGCAATTACTATCGCAATCTTATGTTCGGCTTGATAGTTCAGGAATTTCTCCGCCGTTTCGTCTGCAACCGGAACGCCTTTCCACTGCATTTGATTGGAAGTAAAAATCTGAATCGCGTCACAGCCCAGCTCACGGCCGCGCTCCGGGGCTTTTTCCAAACTGTTTTCGATCGAGACGTGACAACCGAGATAAGGCATTTTTTTAGTTACGAGTCAGTGGTTAATTGCGGTTCTATTTTCACGGCTAACTGCGAAGTATTTTTATTGTAATAAGAGCTAGTTCCATTTGTTCGCGCGAATTTAGATAAAATTCGTATTAATCGAAAGGATTCCGCAATAGTTACCTTGCGATAATAAGGTCAGACAAAATCCTGACAGGATAGAAATTATCTCCTCTAAAATATCTGTGCCTCGTTGAGGTAAAACATTATAAAAATTGAGGATTAATTCCTGTTGAAAAACAATTGAGTTGCTTATAAATTGGTAATATAAGAAAAGGTGTATAAACTGCATTTAAACATAGACATAATTTTTCAAAATATCTTCAAAGTAATCCGTCGTCTTGATCTTATTAGCCTTTATCATCTGCTGTGCTTTGGAGTCTTTTGGAGTATTTTGGAGTGCTTTGGAGTGCACCGACCATGTCGGTGCATGCATCAACCCCGCCACGCTTCGCTGCGGGATTGATGCACTCCATAAGAACTCCATCTACTCCATAATCACCAATTTCTTGTTCCACGTTCTTTTCAATTCTTCCGATTCAATGGAAAGCTGATAAATGTATATCCCAGAACAAAGATTTTTCGGCTGCCATTTAACCACATATTCATTTGCTCTTTGAAATTCATTGACCAAAACATCAGCTTCTTGGCCCAAAAGATTAAAAACAGATAATTTTACCCAACAATCTTGAGGAATTTGATAAGAAATACAAGTAGAAGAATTAAAAGGATTGGGATAATTCTGGAAAAGCTGGATGGACTTTAGAATTACTGGTTCGGACTTTATTTTGACATTATGGGAAAAAACCTTTAAGCAGGTTATTGATTGTTGATTCCTCCCAGTACAGACAATATTCCCGTTTTCTAAATAGACCGCATCATTACTGAAGCCAGCTGACTCTTGTTGCCATTGTATTTCTCCATTATAATCTATTTTGATAACTATGGTATTAGATAAAACAAGTCGGCAGTCATCAATAAGAACAACAATATATCCATCATTATATCTTGATTCCCAACAGTTCCTCGTCTCACCACCATAATAGGGAATAGCCGGTCCGTATTGAAATTCCTTAACCCAAATTAAATTTCCTGATTTATCAATTAAGACCAGTCCCGGTTTATAATCCCTAGTTTGCTGCCCGCCTATTAAATAACCATTATTAACTGCTTGACAATTATCTATCCGAAAGCGATAAAGCAAGGAATCATCAGCAATGCCAGTTATCTTTTCCCAGATAATACTATCATTTTCAATTTTTTCTAACCATAATCCCTGTTCTGTAAGCCCAACCAAAAGAAAACCGGTTTCATCTGAGCAGATTGTCTTAAGCGAGATTTCTGCTGAACCTGAATTCTTTCTTTGTTTTTCTGAAATAATATTCAGCTCTTTGTCCAAGAATGTTGTATAAGCAAAACGACCATTTTCAAATCCTACCCCACTTAATACCATTAAACCATCTTCTGCTAGAATAAAATTATGCATACATGAGTATTGGCTACTTTCTGGTCGCCAGATTTTTTCCTTAACCATATATCCCAAGCTGTCTAATTTTATAAGATACCAAATCCAATCATTAGTGTCATCGCTATAACAATTTCCGCCGATATAAAAATATCCTTCATTATCTTGAACTATATTTCTCGTACTTGTCTGTCCCGGCCGGGCATAGACTTCTTTATGCCACTCAATTTCATATTCAGCATTTAGCTTGACCATATAAACATTTTGACCAGCTGAGTAGCCGACAAAAGCAAATCCATTATCATTGGTTTTACACATATTAGCCGGATAGAGCAATACTTGTTCTAATTCAGGATATAGTTTTTCTATAATCTGGGCATTCAAACAACAAAACATTGTTATTACCACTGTAACCAACAAAAACATTCTTTTAAACATTTTATCCTCCTTTTTTTATTTATTTTTTTTTGTAAAGAACACTTTATTATTTAAAATAATATACCTTTTACAATAGTTAAGTATTCCTTGGCTTCATCTAAATCTAATTCTATTAAACAGTGCCCAGATACAGGTGTGGGCAAAGAATTAATAAAAATAGATTGATTGGTTTCAAAATCAAATATTTCGCAACTAGCGGTTGGTTCAATGCTACCTGTAGGCAGACCGCCGGTTATTAAGACAGATTGACCACCAGGTAAAAGAACTGACTGGCATCCTTGGTCTCGGCCGACATTCAATTGACCAACAATTGTCCATTCATCAGCCATTAGCAAAGAACTGAAAAACAAACAAAAGAGAATAATTAAGCAAAATTTTTGTGTTTTCATTCCTGCCTCCTTATGCTCTTAGCTTTTTTAATACATTAAAATTAGACAATTTATAATATTATGTCAAATTTTTTGGAGTGCTTTGGAGTGCACCGACCATGTCGGTGCATGCATCAACACGGTTGATGCACTCCAAAAATGATGCATGCAATGACCCCCGCCACGCTTCGCTGCGGGGGTCGGTGCACTCCATATAGGTGCACCAATGTTTAAGTGCTTCTAAGAAATTAAAATATTTCCTCTACTGAAATCAAGCTTCGCCGGATTGTTCCTCAGCCATTAATCGCACGATTTTCGCTCGGCTTGCTTGGACTTTTTCCAGGTCTTTTTCATTTTTAGACTTGGATTCGATTATATCGAGAATGTTAAGTGCCTGTTCATAGAGTTTTTGTTTCATTAGAATATCAACTAAGGTCCAGGTGGGAATTGGAAATGAAATATTACCAGGCGAGGCGGCGCTTTTTTTCGGTTGAGGCGACTGACGTTGCTTATTAGAAGCTGATTTCGGTTTTTGGCTGGCTTTGCCTGCTTTGGTGGGCGCAACTTTGGGGGTTGCAGTCGCCTTACTTTTAGCCGGAATGTCCGTCGCTTTTGTTTCACTCTGAGGCTGAGAGACGGCTTGAGGTTCGACAGCCGGTTTGTCAGATTCAGTTATAGTCGGTATTGCGGGCGACGGCGTTTCACCAGACAAATGTTCCTGCATCCAATTTTCTTTTTGTACTTCCTCGAAAGGCTTTTCGCGCAAACGGCTGAATAAATCGCTAATCGAGGAAGAACCGGATGATTCTTTAGCCTGAGGTTCTTTCGGGAAGGGTTCATCGAAGCTGATGGTTGGTTCCGGTTCCACTGTCGGCTCGGTTTCTATCGCCGTTTTTTCGATTGGACCGAAATGGGCTTCTTCTTCCGGGACGGGTGTTGGTTTAATTTCAGAAGAATTTGGTGTTACGGTAGTTTTTATTACTGACTCGAAAAATTGAGAAAGACGGTTAGCGCCGGTGAGCGGATCAATTT
>JAGNGI010000071.1 GCA_018002295.1 Fidelibacterota bacterium | reverse complement strand
ATTGTTTTGTAGATTTTCTCATAGATGTTTGGTTTGTTTTAGTTATTAAATAACATATCATAACTTAATACATTACAATGTATTAAACAACCAAACATCTTTATTTTTATGAATTATTCAGGCTAATAAATTAGTGAAAGTCTTGTATAGGATTGCTTGACATTCGCCTATTCTGCTGGTAAATTTTCGACAGTTTTTCTAAATATATGGCGATCACAGTTTTCATAATATCTCTATTTATCGGCATATTCGTACTCAATTTGCTGATTTTAAGGTACTTAAAAGGATCAATACATAAATCATCTCTTTCAGTTCGTCTGCCTAAAACGGTAGCGGCTTTCGATCGCTATACTTTGAAATTCGTGGCGCTCGTTACCTTGATAATTATCATTTTTATGTTAATTGCCATAGCGCTCCAATCTGGATTTGTTATACCGGTCATCCAGCCTATCGCGCTAATTTTATTCATTTTCATAACGGGGGTTGGCTTTGTATATTTTTTCAAAAGTGAAAGAAATATCTCAAAATCTGACCAGAAATTTTCTACCGGAGAGACCGACGGTGAGGAGCAAAAGTGAAAAGCGAAAATGTCGGGAATTGGCAAAACTTACGTTTTATATTTCCGGATAACACCGCCATATCCTTTGACGCCCGCATTGCGGATTCAGTAATCAAAGAACTAGCGCTGGATATTGGTCAACCGGTTTTCAAATTGAGATGTTCAATAAATGAACTTTATCAGCCGAATACCCAAATTTTTACCAGCGGTTTCCCTTATAATGACTTGTGGTTTCGCTATGCTCAAATATTAGTAATCGAAAAGCATCTTAAACTTCAGGCGCCGGTTGGTATTGAATTAATCCGCGTAATTTTCTGCGAGTTTCTCAGAATTGCCGAATATATTTTTAATTTAGCTACACTTTGCTTAAATGTGGGACTGAACGATATTTATTCCGGTCTTTTGCAACAGTACGAATCCATTCAGCAATATTTCGAGCAAATATTAAGTGGAACTAATCCGATGGATTTTATTATTGGACATAAAACACCAGAAGACCTGACGGTCGGATTTACCGAAATGACTTTGAATCTCTCGCACCAGCTCCAGATTCAACTCCGGAAATCTTTACCTCATTTACTCAACAACCGCCTGATTCTTTCCCGATTTAGCAAAATCGCCGACCAGACCGCTGATAATTCAGCCATTTTAAATGATAAATTAGAATTCGATCAAATGCGATTTACTTCCAGTAAAAAACAAAATAATGTTTGCTGGCAACTTTTGAAAATACGTTGTGACGACCTATTTCGATCAATCGGTTTGATTCGGCTGTCTCTAACGAAATTTGTTTATCTTGATCGGTCGCCGCAAACACTGCCTTCGCTAACTTCTCTTCCCAAAGGGAATTCGAGTGTAAATATCGAAACTCCTTGGGGCAAATTGTCCTGCCAGATGAATTGTCCGGGTGACAGAAATCCGTGTGATTTTATACTATCAAATCCGCTTCACAAAATCCAACTTCTGTTATGCAAAATGGCTGTCGGGCTCGAGTTGGACGAATTACCGCTTCTGATTACGTCACTCGGTCTCCGACCGAAAATAGAGCCACGTTGATTTAAATGCCAATGGTTATATGAATATTCTATTTAAAAATTTGATATATGGGTTATTCTGGGTAGTGATTTTCGTAGTCATAATCCCGGCATTATCAATTATTGAACAACGGTATTTTACTTGTCATTTTCGATTAGCGGGAAAAAAGGCGAAACCGATTCCAAGTTATTTGCAATATTGGGGCAAATTTTGGTCAAGTCTCCGGGGCGAAAAATTACTTTTGGCTATGACTACTCAAGTTTTTTTATGGATCGAAACCGGTTATTTAATGGCTCTTTGGTTAGTTTTGCCCTATCAAATGCAAATTCAGGGTAATCAGACGTTATGGTTATTCCTGGCAATTATCACCTTACCGCTGAATATTATCAATTCAATTATCACTAGTGAAGAGGCAAAATCCGAAATCAGCCAGGCTGGAATTTTCAAAAACGGAATTAGCCTTATAAGCAGTTTCGCTCCGTTGCTTCTGTCAATTTTAATTCTTATCACGGGTAATCGTTACACCGGTTTTTGGGAAATATCAAGCCAACAGAGTGGGTACCGCTTGGGTTTTATTCCAAATTGGACTATTTTTAGTTCGCCATTATTCTTGCTTATTGGAATCATTTTTCTGATAAATTTGACGATGCTAATGCGCCTTAGCGACGGCAGTTACAAACCGTTGGAATATGAAGAACCGGCAGAGATTTACAGTGGGCGGTACGAATCTTTCGGCATATTGCCGCAATTTAACCGTTCGGCGATGCTTTTTACCCTGACTACTTTGGCGATTTTTCTATTTTTCGGCGGTTGGCAAACGCCGCTTGAACCTGAGGGACAAAATTTAGCCTCGTTAGCTGGTGGACTTATTTTCTTCGTTAAAACAATTCTGATTTTCAGCGCTTGTCTGGCAATTAAGTACCACTTGCCAATTCTCACTAACTGGCAAATTATTAAGATTAACCTTAGAATTCAAATTCCAGTTCTAACTTTGATCTGGCTGGGTTTGTTGATCATTAGGTGGCTCTGATGACAAATTTTCAATGGATGCCTGTCATTTTTTGGTTGGCGACTTTTTTGACCTTGCTCCCAGCGGGCTTGGCAATTACTTCAACGAATCGGAAAAGCCTCATCCTGTCAAATATGTTTACTCAATTAGGTGTTTTCCTACTGATAATAAGTCTGGGAGTCGGCTCCCCGGCTGTTATTTTCCTCGTTCTGGTTTTCCCATTAAATATAATGATGCTTTATGGACATAATTTATTCCCCGAAACAAATAAACAAACCGCCAGAGAATCACGCCCGGCGATTTTTCTAAAAACCGCCGTATGCTTTTTGCTTTTTTTACTTTTAATTATAGCATTTTATCAAAACCATCTGAAAAATATGTTGGTCATTGATAATTCAGGAAAGATTCTGGAAGGCGTTATCCCTGATGTTTCTTTATTATTGATTTTGATAGGGATGTTTATAATGTTAATCCTAGTCGCTATCAGCCATTTTTTAAGGAGAAAATGAGCCACCTTTTTTTATATCAAATTGTTGGTATTGGACTTTTCATTATCGGTCTATATGGCTTGTGGCGCAATCGTCATTGCTGGGCAGTAATTACTTTTTTGCAATTAATGTCAAGCGGCATCTTACTTAGTTTTTTAGCAATTATCCGGACAAAAGGCGCTTATCAATCCGTGTCAGAATTGATTGTAATATTTATTTTTGCGGTTCTGATTATTGAAATACTTTTGGCAATTGTTTTTACTTATAAAGTTCTTATGTCCGACTCATCTTCAAATTCCGACGACATATCCAATCGAGGTTAAAATGAATATTTTGATCATTCTACTTTTGTTATTTCCGGTTTGCGCCTATTTGCTTACTCGATGTCTGCCGGATAAATATTTATTGAATCGGCGCTGGCTGTCGATCCTGTTTTTAGTGATTTCTGGATTAATTGGGCTTGGAATATTCATCGTTCTCCTTCTGATAAACATGCCCGATTACGTTCAAAGGATTTCTTGGACTTGGGCAAATATTGCCGGTCACTCGCTCCAGATTTCATTATTGCTGAATAATTTTTCAGGTTTGCTATTAGCGCTTTGGGCACTTGGTAGTTTAATTTTCGCGATTTTGACTGCCACCGATTTTTTTAACCCAGATCATTTCCGTGAAAATGTTACCAATCTTGCGCTGGGAACTTTGGCGGTCAACGGTTTGATTTTAGCCAATGACTTTTTATCGTTAATCTTCTTCTGGGCGTTAATTGATTTAAGTATTTATCGAGTTATTTTTAGGAAATTTGATAAGGCGTCCGAGTCATATTTGCCCCACATTATGGTAATCGGTGGTCATATATTACTGATTCTCGCCGCCTTTTCATTTTATAAAATTTGCGGCACGTTCCGATTTGATCTGATTATCGAAGAGGTATTATCGGGAAAAGTTGACCCACAGCAACTAATATTGCCAGGCAGTATGCTCATTCTGGTTGGAATCTTGCGCATTTATTCGCCTTTCTTTCGTTATCAGTTTAATAGTCAGACGAAAATGCCGATTAGTGATGAATTCATCCTTTTTTGTGGCTTGATGCCGTCGGGCTTGTTCCTGGTGTTAAAATTATTCCCGATTATGCCCCAGATATTTTTAACTGGCTTGATGATATTCAGCGGGATTAGCGTGTTAATTTTCCTTATAATTCATTTAGCCAAGACCGGATTTAATCAATTTTTACATCTCAATACGATATTTCTAATCAGTTTGCTCATCATTACAATCGGTTTGGGAACTTTTCCGATAAGCGCTTCCCTCCTTTTTATTCTTTTTATGACCAATTTTATGTTAATTATTTTGGCACAAGATTTCCAACCGATGTCTGATTTAGCCAATTTTTCAATTGCTTTGCCTTTTCGTCTGATTGCCTGGTTAAGTCTGATTGGGTTACCGATTTCATTGGCTTTCAACACCAGACTTTTGCTTTTACAGGCTTCATTAACATTATCATCAAACAAGCCGATTCACGGAACGATTATAAGCGCCTTATTGGTTTTGAATTATTTCCTAAATGTTGTGGTAGTGTTCAGAATTTTTCTAAAGTCAGGCTGGTATGAACCGAAACATCGTAAAATTGATCGGGTTACGCCGCTCACCCATTGCATAATCGCCGGTATTAGTATTGTTTGCCTTTATCTATTTTTTACCTTGCCTAATTTCAATCCACTGACAACTGAACTGAGGTTTTTTCCACTATTCTCGATCCAGGGCAGTCAACCGCTCGATTACAGCCAGTTTAGTTCAAACTCACTGATCATTTACTCTGCCATCCTGTTAATTGGCTTAGTTGTCGGATTTATAACGGCAAAATATTTCAAAGCCGAGAAATTCTCTCGCTGGCTAACTGAATTTAGCCTCGATTTCCGAAGGTATAGTATTATACCGGTAGCGAATTTCAGTCAGGTAATTGCGCAAAAAATTAGGTATTTCGATACGGTTTTATTCTCAAGAGTCAGCCAAAGTTTAATGCAAACAGCCCAAACGGCAATCCTATTTATTAATCGAATTAATGCAATCGGCGCTCAACAAATAACCAAATTGAAAGAAGTTCCTGAAAAGTATTTAAATAGAATTTTAGATGGGATCTTTAATCTGAAATTTCAGGTTTTAATCGGAATCGTCTTAAGTATATTAATAATTACCGTTTTAATCTGTATTCTTTAAGTTTTTTTCCGGAGGAAGTGATTTATGACTGAACATCTATTATCTATCAATTTATTGATTGCGCTGATCGGCTTGCTAGGAATTGCACTGACAAAACGCGAGAAAGGTAATCTAATAAAAACTATTGCCGCCATCGTTACCGGTCTGCAATTCTGGACCATAATAGAAATTTTATTCAATTTTAATCCGATGGATACCGCCCTGCAGTTTTCCGAACGGATTAATTGGATTCCAGCCTTCCGAATTGACTATTATCTCGGCGTTGACGGCATTAATCTGGTTTTTCTAATTGTTACTTCCCTATTGATTTTCTTAAGTGTGATAATTTCCTGGAATAAAGGAGAGCCCCTAAAAGAGTATTTTATTCTGTTAATGATTTTGGACATTGGTTTAAACGGGATATTTATAGCGATAAACTTGTTTCTATTTTTAATTTTTCTTGGGGTTACTTTTTTTGCTATCTATTTGATAATAGGGTTTAGTAATATACGAGGAAGCGTCAATTCGGTTAACCGATTCGGAATTCCCTTTCTGATAAGTTATATTTTCATTTTGCTCGGTGTACTACTCCTTTATAAGAGCAATAATCTCCATACTCTTAACCTGACCGAATTAACTGTCGGCGACGCGATTTCTCACGACAAACAGATGGTGATAAGTATAATTTTATTAATTGGTTTTGCCATCTTGATTCCACTTTTTCCATTCCATTCTTGGCTGATTCCATTAATTAAAAATGGGCCTAAGGAAGTTAGCCTATTGATCTTAGGAATAGTGACCAAAGTCGGCTTGTATGGATTGGTCCGTATTATCGCGCCGGTAATGCCATTCGCTACCAACTCATTGACCCTGGCGCTTGGTATCTGGGGATTGGTGAATATAATTTACGGAGCAATTTGTGCCCTCGGGAGCGATGATAGCAATCAGATTCTTGGTTATTTTACTCTTCAACAATTAGGATTCTTTTTAATCGGTTTTGCTACGCTCGGCGAAAATTCAAACATTTCGATAGCAGTGACGGGTTTGAGTGGTAGTTTGCTAATCGTTATCAGTCATTCCTGTCTGGCGACTTTGCTATTAATCATTTTCAAAAATATTCGAGCGGAAAACCAGAACGTTGCTCGGCCATCACTCCCAAATATTGCGATATTAACGCTCACGCTATTGGCTGGCATTGGAATGCCAGGTTTTTTAGATTTTTTTGCTCGCTTTTTAATTCTATTGAGTGCTTTTCAGACTCAGAGATTGTTGATATTGGCGATTATTAGTTTGCTCGGCATATTTTTAAACTTCGCCATTTATCTGAAACTGTTCAAAAAACTGGTTTTTAGCCAGCAAACTCGCGATAGCGCAAAAAGGTTAGATTCGAAGGAAGTGTTTGCGTCGGTCAGTTTGCTGATCGTTCTAATATTGTGCGGCATATTTCCCAGTTTTCTACTAAACATCATCCAACCTGGGATCACTCGCCTGCTGGAAATGTTCAGCATGGCAATCGCGTTTTAGTCTAGAAATGTCAAATTTTCAGTCTATCATCTATTTCATACCGGAAATTATTATTATTATTGCGGCGATTGGATTTTTATTGCTGACTACTTTTTTTAAAATATCTGATTCTAAAAAATATTTTCTGATCAGTGTTAGTCTAATAATTTCATTAATTGCCACCCTTTTATCGCATTCAGCTGACGGACATGGTATTTTCAATAATCTGCTGGTGTGGGATTCATACGGACAATTCATCAAAATTTTTACGCTTATAATAGCCTGCGTTATTCTCATAATCCGCCGTAAGGAGAATTGTAATGAAGCCAGCCCGTGCCCGGTCACCGAGTTTGGAATTGGACTTTTGCTCCTAATTAGTGTGGCGTTTGTGAGCATTAATGCCAATCATCTCGTCGCTTTGTTCATATCACTTCAAATTCTCCACCTCGCCGGTTTTTTTATTGTTCAGAGTCGAAATCTCAGTCCCCGGATTAACACCGCCAGTTGGCACGATTTAATGTTTGACATCTTCACCAGCTTGATAATGTTAATGGGAATAGCGCTAATTTATGATACCACAGGTACTTTTTTCATTGCTGAAATCGGCCAAATTCTCAGCACTGTGACTCGTATGAATTTCCCCTTGATATTAGGAATAGCCCTGTTATTAGTTGGATTTTCCTTTACTATTACTGGAATTTATCGCTTGAGCTGGAAATTGGAGATTTTGCGGACGATCTCCGCTTCTGATAGGCTATTGCTTTTAACGATTCCGCAATTCATCGAAACCACTACCTTGATACGATTACTCAGAGTCGGGCTCGGATTGGTCGGTGATTCGCGTCCTCTAACTTTAATGATAGGAATTTTCGCCGTTCTAACCCTTTTGTTTCCGATTATTTGGCTAATCAAATTACGTTCGGCGAAGGATATAATTATAGTTACTTCAATAGCTCAAAGCGGTTTCGGACTGTTAGCCTTATGCGCCGGTAATATATCGGGAGATGTAGCCGCATTGTTTTACGAGGTTGTCTTGATTTTCAGTTTGATAGCATTCACGATCGGAGAAATTTTAACGATCAATGCAAAATCCAGTCAGTTAATCGCATTAGCGAGCCTAATCGGTATTCCATTAACCGCCGGTTTTCCAGCCAAATATCTGGTTTTTATTAGTCTCGTTCAGCACAGTCCATTCTACTATTTTTTAATTGTAATCGGGATCGGTAGTGCCGCATTGATGTTAATAGGTTATGTACGTATAGTAAGGCAAATTATCACCGCACAAGGGCAATTTTTCAATTCACCGCAAAAAGGCAGTCAGCTGATATTTTTCATCCAGATTCTGATTAACATTATATTAATTTCAATCGGTTTTTACTGGACGCCTCTGACGGATTACCTCCAATCCATAATGACTTTCTGCGTTCCTTAATTTCGGTTGACCAACATTATTTTAATGATTATTTCTATTGATCGTATTATATTAAAATTGATGTATTACTAGTTAAATAAGGATTACTATGTCACCACAAACTAAACGCTTTTTTTTCTGGTTCGTTATTGCGTTTCTAATCATTTTCATAATTTTAATATCAATTTCTTTAATCCATAATTTCAATAAATCCAAGATAATCAGTTTACCAGCGCAGGAGATGCGGGGCGTCTGGATGAGTCGCTTCGATTACACTGAACCGTTTCCATCATACAATCCCGATTCGATGAAAACTTATATCAGTGATTCCTTTCGCCGATTAAAAGATGCCAATTTCAATGTAATTTTTTTCCAGGTACGCGGCAACGCCGATGCTTTTTACGCTTCACGTTACGAACCCTGGTCGAATCTTTTGACCGGTAAATTAGGACAGAATCCCGGTTGGGATCCGCTGGCTTATGCAATTGAAACCGCTCATCAGCTGGGACTCGAATTGCACGCTTGGCTTAATGTTTTTCCAGCTTGGCGGGGAACCGCTCCCCCGACTACTTCTCAACCGCTCCATCCTTATTTGGCTCATCCTGACTGGCTGATATGTGATGGAAATGGTAAAAAAATGCTTCTCTCAGATGGCTATGTCAGTTTTTCTCCGGGAATCCCGGCCGTTCATAATCATTTAATAAAAGTAATTTCGGATATCGTCAGTCGCTATGATATTGACGGAATTCACTTCGATTACCTACGCTATCCGGAACAATCGGAACTCAAAGGATATTCACACGATCCAATTAGTTGGGCTCGTTTCCAATCACATGAAGGCAATCCACTTGGTCTGGACTGGACAGATTGGCAAAGGGAACAGATTAACGAATTTGTAGCCCGCGCCTATAACTGCGTAACCGACATTAAACCGGAGATAAAAGTCTCTGCGGCTGTTATCGGTAGCTACAAGACCGATCATTGGAATGGTTATTCAGCGGGATTTCAGGACCCACGGCGTTGGCTTGAAATTGGGAAAATTGATTTAATGATTCCGATGACGTATTATCACCTTAATCACAAAAATTTTACTTTTAATAAGGCTCTCAAAGAATGGCAATCAGTGATTGATAACCCGGATCAAATCTTCCCCGCCTTAGCCGCATACAATCTCAGTTGGGAAGAAATAATTGATGAAATCCATTTAATTCGTAATAGCCATTTCAAGGGCATGGTTTTTTTCGCCGCTAGTTCGCTCGATAGCGAAAAGCTCCAATCTCTGCAAACAACTGAATTCCGATATCCGTCTATCTTCCCTTGTTTGGCCTGGAAAGATGCGCTCGCACCGCCATCCCCAATTAATTTCACAGTGAAAAAATTAACATCAGATTCATTAGAATTTACCTGGCAAATTCCTCATCAATCCAATGATATTAAAAAATTTGTAATCTACCAGTCAAAAAACCTGCCAATTGATTTAACAAAGGGTGAAAATATTTTGGCTATCGTAGCGGGTAGTGACACTTCCTACCAAACGAAGTTCAATCTACCAGATCAGCGAAGGTATTATTACACCATAACCAGTCTCGACGCCGCTTATAACCAAAGCGAACCGGCCGCAGTTATTAAAATCAAATAACGGATTTCATCAGTAGGAGCATTTTTATCACATTTCCAGATAAAATATGTGACCCAGATCATAGATTAATAATGGCTTCGACTCCGGCAAATCAGAATTTTTATTGCAATAGGACATCTATTCCTCTAAATTTTACGCTAAGAACATAAAATATGAATTACTACTATAACATACGACTGGGAATATTTTATAGCCTCTATGCTGAAAGGATTCTTGATGAAAGTTAAATTCTGGGGCGTACGCGGCTCGATTCCTACCCCACCAACTTCTGAACAAATCCGCCATAAATTTTTAAGAATAATTGACAATTTACCAACCAATATTCGGAAAAATCCAACTGAAATTAAGAAATATATTCTCAACTTAAGCTATCTGGAAGCCGGGCTAATCGGCGGAAATACCGCCTGTGTCGAAATACGAGCCGATAACAAAATATTAATATTTGATATGGGTACTGGGCTGAGAGCACTGGGCAATTATCTAGTAAAAAATGAACAAAATA